>NZ_JAUSQV010000001.1:2615000-2956066 GCF_030811475.1 Nakamurella flavida | reverse complement strand
CGCTGCAGGCCGCGAGCCTGGCCCTCGATCCGGCGGAGGCGCTTGAGCACGTCGTCCTTGTTGCCGAGATAGCCGTGCCCCGCATGCCCCGTCGTCACCGCGGTCGCGTCCTCGTCCACGTCTCGACCATACCCCCCAGGGGTATCGACGGCAACGGAGCCGCTGGGCGGCGGGTGGCCGGCCCTTCTCCCCCGGCGTCCGGTGATCGACAATGCTCCGATGACGGACTCCGCCACCACCTCGATCCCGCCGCTGTCCACGCAGGACATGACGCCACCGGGTGACGGCCACATGGATCTCGGCCACCACCCGCGGACCGAGGACAGCGCCACCGTCTTCACCTCGTCCGGCAACTTCCCGAACATCGCGGACTACGCCTTCCTGTCGGACTGCGAGGTGAACTGCCTGATCGCCCCGTCCGGCGCGGTGGAGTGGATGTGTGTGCCGCGCCCGGACTCCCCCAGCGTGTTCACCCAGCTGCTGGACCGCTCGGGCGGCTCGTTCCGCATCGGTCCGTTCGGCGTCCAGGTGCCCACCGCGCGCCGCTACCTCCCCGGCACCCTCGTGCTGGAGACCACGTGGCAGACCCCGACCGGCTGGCTCACCGTCCGGGACACCCTCGTGGTGGGGCCCTGGCACAACATCGCCGAGCGGTCCAAGACCCACCGGCGCTCGCCCACCGACACCGACGCGCGTCACGTCCTGCTGCGCACCATCAAGTGCGTCAACGGCACCGTCGATCTCTCGGTGTCCTGCGAGCCGGTCTTCGACTACGCCCGGATCGGTGCGACCTGGGCCTACCCGGGTGAGGACTACGGCACCATCGTGGCCACCGCCGACGGCCAACCCACCCTCACGCTGACCAGCTCGCTGCGCATGGGCGTGGAGGGCCGGCTGGCCATGGCCCGCAGCACGATGAAGGCCGGGGACAGCCACTACGTGGCGCTGTCCTTCTCCGACCTGCCCGGCCCGGTGGACCAGGCCGACGCCGAGCAGCAGCTCTGGCGGACCGGGGAGTTCTGGCGCGACTGGCTCAGCCGCGGCACCTTCCCCGACCACCCCTGGCGCTCGTACCTGCAGTCCTCCGCCCTGGCCCTGAAGGGACTGTCGTACGCGCCCACCGGCGCCCTGCTCGCCGCGGCCACCACCTCGCTGCCGGAGACCCCCGGGGGCGCCCGCAACTGGGACTACCGGTTCTCCTGGATCCGTGACTCCACGTTCGCCCTGTGGGGGCTATACACGCTCGGCTTCGACCGGGAGGCGAACGACTTCTTCTTCTTCATCCACGACGTCACCCGGGACAACCCCAACGACCTGCAGATCATGTACGGCGTCGACGGGCAGCGGACGCTCACCGAGTCGACCCTGGACCACCTGTCCGGGTACGACGACGCCCGACCCGTCCGCATCGGCAACGGCGCCTACGACCAGCAGCAGCACGACGTGTGGGGAGCCCTGCTCGACTCGATCTACCTGCACACCCGGTCGCGCGAGGGGCTGGCCGAGGAGCTCTGGCCCATCGTCCAGGCCCAGGTCGAGCAGGCCGCCGCGCACTGGCGGGCGCCGGACCGCGGCATCTGGGAAGTGCGTGGCGAGCCGCAGCACTTCACCTCGTCCAAGATCATGTGCTGGGTCGCCCTGGACCGCGGGGTGCGCCTGGCCCGCATCCACGACTCGCACGACACCGCCGACAAGTGGCAGAAGATCGCTGACGAGATCCACGAGGACATCTGCACGAACGGCGTCGACGAGCGCGGTGTCTTCGTGCAGCGGTACGGCTCCGACGCGCTGGACGCTTCCCTGCTGCTGGCCCCGCTGCTGCGCTTCCTGCCGCCGGAGGACGAGCGCATCCGCCGCACCGTGCTCGCCATCGCCGACGAACTGACCCACGCCGGACTCGTGCTGCGCTACAAGGTCGACGAGACCGACGACGGGCTGGCCGGCGAGGAGGGCACGTTCACCATCTGCTCGTTCTGGATGGTGTCCGCGCTGGTGGAGATCGGCGAGCTGAACCGGGCCCACCAGCTGTGCGAACGGCTGCTCGCCCTGGCCTCCCCCCTCGGGCTGTACGCCGAGGAGCTCGACCCGGCCACCGGACGGCACCTGGGCAACTTCCCGCAGGCGTTCACCCATCTCGCCCTGATCAACGCCGTGACCCACGTGATCCGGGCGGAGCAGAGCCAGAGCGCGTTCGGGTTCAACCCGGCCAACCGGCACTGAGCCGCGCTCCCGCCGGACCGGACCGGTCCGGCGGGAGGACCGTCAGCGGTGAGCGCCGCGGGGCCGGCGGCCGAG
The DNA here is from genome assembly GCF_030811475.1 of Nakamurella flavida. Taxonomy (NCBI): domain Bacteria; kingdom Bacillati; phylum Actinomycetota; class Actinomycetes; order Nakamurellales; family Nakamurellaceae; genus Nakamurella; species Nakamurella flavida. The sequence goes on along the minus strand of NZ_JAUSQV010000001.1, from coordinate 2,953,771 downwards.
CAGGAGCAGACCGGCGCCCACGAGGACCAGCACCAGGGCCGGCACCACCGCGGTCAGCGACACCCCGGTGGAGGCCAGGGCAGCATCCGTCCGGGCAGCCGCGGCGGGCCGGTCCGTGGCTCCGCCCCAGCGGTCCGCTCCGGCCACCCTGGTCGTCACCACGCGCCAGGGGCCGCCCGACCCGTCACCCGGCCGGGCCGCGCCCACCCCGGCATCCCGCCCGTCGGCCAGGACCTGCAGGCTCACCTGCCGGGTCGACGTGACGGTCGTGGTGGCGGTGCTGGTCACGGTCGGGGTGCTGGGCGTGGTCTGGGTGCTGGGCGTGGTCTCCGTGCTCGGCGTCGTCTCGGTGCTCGGTGTGCTGTCGGTACTGGGCGTGGTGTCCGTGCTCGGCGTGGTGTCCGTGCTCGACGTGGTCTCCGTGCTCGGCGTCGCCTCCGTACTCGGCGTGGTGTCCGTGCTCGGCGTGGAGGTCGGCGGGCACGGCGTGGTCGTCGAGGCCTGCCGCGTCACCCGGATCACGGTGGGGTCGGCCGGACGCGCGGGCAGCGCGACGAAGCCCTGGGGATCGATGGCCGGGTACCCGGGAATCGTGCCGATCTGGACCATCTGCAACCGGGTGCCGCCGGCCGTCGCCCCCTGCACCTCGATGTCCAGGCAGCCGTCCGCTCCGGTCGCGAGCAGCGGGGGAGACGCGATCGCGTACGGGTACCCGCCGGGATCCTGCACCGCGAACGGCACATCGGCCAGGCCGGCGCCGGTGTCGGCGTCGACCAGGCACAGGCCCACCCAGGCGGTACGGGCGCGGATCATCACGAACTCGTACGTGGACGGGTCGTCCGTCGGGCCTGTCCGGATGTCCGTGGGACCGGAATCGAACGGCAGGTAGTCCTGCACGGTGCCGACCAGGGCGACCCGGACCGGGGCGCCCGGCGGGATGCCCGGCAGCTGCACCGCCGCCCCCTCCCCGGGGGTGCTGAACGGGGACGGCCCCACCCGCACCGTCACCCCGGTGGCGACATCGGTGACGTCGAAGAAGGCGCCCTCGACGGGAAGGGCCCCGGTTCCCTGGTCCAGCGGGACGAGGAAGAGGGCGGAGTCCGTCTCCCCGTCCTGCGGCTGCAGCTGGACGACCGGTCGCTGATCACCCAGCGGGGCCGGAAAGGCCACGAAACCCGTGGGCGCGATCCGCGGGTACCCCGGAACGTCGTTGCTCTGCACCATCACCAGCCGGGTCCCGCCCGGATAGGCCCCCTGCACCTCGACATCGATGCAGCCGTCCGTACCGGTGGCCGAACCCGGGGACACGGCCGGGTAGGCGGTACCGCCGTCGTCCTCGATCCCGAACTCGATGCCGGACACCCCCGCGCCGGTCACCGCGTCGACGACGCACAGACCCACCCAGGCCGTGGACGACCCCAGCACCACGAACCGGAAGCTCCCCGGCTCCTGCGGGGTACCCGTCCTGATCTCCGTCGCACCGGAGTCGTACGGCAGATGCCCGGCCAGGGTCCCGACCTGTCGGATCCGGACCAGCGCACCGGCGGGGATGCCGGGCAGCAGGGTCGGCCGCCCCTCCTCCGCCGCAGGGAACGGGGTCGGACCGACCTGCACGCTCACCCCCGTGGCCACGTCGGTGACAGAGAAGACGGCGCCGTCCACCTCGAGCGCCGCGGTGCCCTGCTCCCGGGCGTCCAGGTAGAGCGCGGACACGTCGCCGGGCGCCGCCGACGCCGTCCCGGCCGCACCGAACGTGCCGAGGGACACCCACCCCAGCACCACGGCCGCGGCGAGCAGCAGGGCGGCCGCCCGACGCCCGCGCGCCGCGCCGCGACCGCGTCCCGGCGGGACCGATGCAGGAGGATTCTCTCGATCCGACACGTGTGCCCCCAGGACGTCACCCGAAAGAACGTCTGCCGCCCCGAAGACGCCAGTACGCACCCCCCGATCCGGTCGATCGAATCCTCGACCAACCCGGCCGGGGGATACATCGCTGGTGACCTGGATCACAAAGATGAGAAGAGGGCAGGTCGCCTGGGTATGGCGGCGGGGCGGCCCGCCACCCTCCGGTCGCTAGGGTTCGTCGTGGTGCCTGGAGGTGGACTGTCCTCCGCCGGGGCGCCCGAGGAGGAACGCTCATGCCGCAGTCGCCCAGGTCCATGCCGTCGACGGGTCGCTGGGGCCGCGCCTGCGCGGTCGCCGCTCTCCTGGGCCTGGCCGGGCTGGCGCCCGCGCCCTCGGCACTCGCCGACCGGATCTCCGGTGACGGGTCCGTCGCTCTGCATGCCGCGGCCGAACCACCGTTCCGACTGGCCGAGCGCATCACCGACGAGTCCGGGGTGCTCTCCGGCAGCGAACGCACCGAGGTGCAGACCGCGCTGACCCAGCTGCAGGACGAGGATCAGATCCAGCTCTGGGTCGTCTTCGTCGACGACTTCGCCGGGCAGACGGGCACGGACTGGGCCGAAGCCACCGCCGACGTGTCCAACCTGGGTGCGAACGGTGTCGTCCTGGCCGTCGCACCGGGCTTGAGGGAGTACGGCTTCGCCGTCGGTCCAGGTTCCTCGCTGTCGCTGAGCGCGCAGCAGGACATTGCCGTCCAGGACATCGAACCCCAGTTGAGCAACGAGGATTGGTCGGGCGCAGCCATCGCCGCTGCCGACGCGTTGCGCTCGCAGATCGGTGGTTCTACCTCGGGATTCAATCCTGCCCTGATCGCAGGGGGGGTGGTCGTCGTCGGCGGTGGTGGGTACCTGCTGTACCGACGGGGCCGGAAGAAAGCCGGCACCGCGGCCGCCGACGGCACCGATCCCACCACCCCGGTGGGCGAGCCGGAGGAGCCTTACCAGCAATTGTCCGACCGCAGCGTGAGCACCCTGATGGCCACCGACGACGCCGTCCGGCAGAGCGAGTTCGAGCTGAACGCGGCGCGCGACCAGTTCGGCGTCGAGGCCACCGAGACGTTCCGGGTGGCCTTCGAGCAGGCCCGCGCCGAGCTCACCGCGGCCTTCGAGATCCGCCAGCGGATCGACGACGAGGTCGAGGAGAGCGAGGCCGAGCGGCGCGCGATGATGGCGCAGATCCTCACCCGGTGTGAAGCCGCCGACGCGGCCCTGGACGAGCAGACCGAGCGCTTCGAGGCCCTGCGCGATCTGCGCAGCCGCCTGCCCCAGGTGCTGTCCGAGCTTCCCGCCGGGATCGATGCGCAGCGGTCCCGCCTGCCCGGGGCACAGTCACGGATCGACTCCCTCGCCCAGCGGTACTCGCCCGCCGCGCTGGCCGCGGTGTTCGGGAACGTCCCCGAGGCGGGCCACCGCCTGGACTTCGCGGCGGAGTCGCTGCAGGAAGCGACGCGGGCGTCGGCCGCCGGCACGGCTCCGAGCCCGGCCCCGACCTCACCCGGTGCCACCACGGCCACCGCGCCGGAGGGCATCCCGCTGCCCGGCGCCCCGGGCGGAGGCCCGGCCACCGCGCAGCCGCCGGTGGACCAGGTGCTCGCCGCCCGCACCGCGCAGGAGGCGCTGCAGCAGGCCACCACCCTGCTCGACGCGATCGAACGGGCTGACACCGAGCTGTCTGCTGCCGTCACCCGACTCGCCGGGTACCGCTCCGAGGTCGCTCAGGAGCTGACCTCGGTCCGTGGTGCGCTCGCGGCGGCCCCCGCGGGCCCGGCCACGGCCGATCTCTCCGGGCGGTTGGACGCGGTGGCCACCGTGATCGACCTGGCCGGCACCCCGGGGGCCGCAGCCGATCCGGTCACCGCCCTGCACAAGCTCGAGGAGGCCGATCAGGCCCTCGACGTGATCCTGGCCAACGCGACCAACGCCCAGCAGTTCCAGCAGCGGTCGGTGGCCCAGCTGCGTCAGGTGCTGAGCACGGCGCAGTCCGAGGTGGCCACCGCGCAGGACTACATCGGGACCCGACGGGGGGCCGTGCAGAGCCAGGCCCGCACCCGGGTCGCCGAGGCGCAACGACACCTCGACCAGGCCCTCGCCCTGGCCGACACCCGGACCGACGTCGCGCTCACCGAGGCGAACGAGGCGAGCCGGCTCGCCCGGGAAGCGATCTCGCTGGCGCAGTCCGACCGGGACCAGTTCGGCTCCTCCGGTGGAGGCGGCAACCTGACCGGGGCCATCCTGGGCGGACTCATCGGCGGCATGGTCAGCGGCGGCTCCCGCGGCCGTGGGTACGGCGGCGGGGGATTCGGCGGCGGGGGGTTCGGGGGCGGCTTCGGCGGCGGGTCCCGCGGCGGTGGCGGCGGCTTCGGCGGCGGCGGTGGGTCTCGAGGGGTCGGCGGGCGCTTCTGACGATCCGCTCGGCGCCGCCCGGGGCGGAACGTCGATCGGTGTTTCAGCCCCGCCCGCCAGGGTTATCTGCGATGTGTGCAGGCCCGGCCGGGTCGGTGATCGCCCGCAGACGGGGACCTGAATGACCGAGATGACGCAGGCCTGGCCGGCCAGGGCCGTACGACCTCTGGAGCGCATGACCTCGCTCGACCGGCCGGCGGACCTCATCGACCACGCCATCGACACCGTGCCCAGAGCCGTCCGCCGCGTACTGCACGGCACCTGGCTCGGGCACCCGGTCCATCCGATCCTGATCACCGTCCCGATCGGGTGCTGGACGTCGGCCGGCCTGTTGGACATCGGCTCGAAGAACCACGCGGCGGCCAAGAGGCTGGTCGGGGCGGGCCTGATCGGGGCGGTCGCAGCGGCGGCCACGGGCTGGGCGGACTGGCGGGAGACGACGGGGGCCGCCCGTCGGGTGGGGCTGGTGCACGCCTCGGCCAACGCCGTGGCCGTCGGTCTCTACTGGCGGTCGTGGCGACTCCGAGCGGCCGGGCGGCACGGAGCGGGAGCGCTCGGGGCGCTGGCGGGAGCGGGTGCCATGGGTCTGGGCGGCTTCCTCGGCGGGCACATGTCCTACGCGCTGGGCGCGAACGTCGGCTCGGCCAACCCGGCCCGGGCCGCCGGTCCCGCCCCGGTCGTGCCCGACCCGGTCGTTCCGGCTCCCGCTGCTCCCGACCCGGCCGTCCCCGGCCCGACCGCGACGGGACCGGTCGCCGGGTAGGACGTGCTCGTCCCGGCGGGTCCGCGTGGAGATCCTGGGAGGGTCAGTAGGTCAGCCCGGCGAACGCGACCTCGCTGACCGCGGTGGCGTCGACCGCGCCCCATTCCACCCCGGCGTTGTCGGTGACCGTCGTGCCCGGCCGGGTCTCCAGGATCTGCAGCTGCACCGTCTGGGTGGTGACCTGGACCGGTGTGGTCTGCATCCCGCGGGCACCGTTGGGGGCGACCTCCAGGGTGCTGCCGTCGTCGAACACCCACCGCGCGCGGACGACGGTGCGGCCCTGGGCGAAGCGGTCGGCCCCGTCGACCGGATCGATCTTGTCGTACCCCGGCACCAGGCCGACGGAGGTCAGCAGCACGGGCTGACCGAGGTCGAAGGTGACGGTCTGGCCGCTCGCGTCCCCCGCGCAACGCCATGCGGTGTCCAACGCGCCGTCGAACGCCCGGCCGACCTCGTAGGTCTGTGCGGCGCCGGCGGCGTCCACCCCGGGTGGGGCCTCGCAGGTGGCCTGCCCGGACACCGGCACCGGGGTGATCGGCACCGTCGGTGCGGTCGAGGGCAGCGGGTCGGTCGGTGTGAAGCCCTGGTCGTCGAACTCTCCGGTGGTGGGGTCCAGCGGGACACCCGGGTCGACCGTGCTCGCGCTCGGGGTGCTCCGGGGGGACGTGGCCGCCGCGCCCTGGGCGGCGGTGACGGGCCGCCCCACCTCCTGGTTGCGGTCCGACCACAGGTAACCGCCGACCCAGGCGGCGGAGATCAGCACGGCGGCCAGCACGCCCCAGACCACGGCCCGCCCGGCGGTGTTCCGCTGCGCCGCGACCGGGACGACCGGCAGCAGGGCGACCGGGGTGACACCGGGAACGACCGCGGCGGCGGGCGCCCCGGGCACCGCCCCCTCGACGGGAACGATCGCAGCGGGAGCGGCGACAACAGCGGGAACGGCCTCAGCGGGGGCAGCGGGAACGGCAGCCGGCGGGACGTCCGCGGCCTCGACCGGGACCACTCCCACCGGCGGAGTCAGCCCCACGACCGGCACCGCGCCGAACGGCGGCGTCAGTCCCACCACCGGCACCGCGGCGACCGGCGGCGGCGCCATTCCCACCGGCGGCGGCCCGACCACCGGAGCCGCGCCGGGCGGCGGCGGACCCATCACGGGTACCGCACCCCCGGCCGGACCGGGCGAGATGGATCCGCAGTGCAGGCAGACGGTGCCATCGGTGGTCGGCGATCCGCAGACGGGGCAGGGCACGCTCATCGCCGGCCCCCGGTGGAGCGGGACACGGCTGCGGGTGACACGGCCGCGGACCCGCTCGGGACGGAACCGGCCGATCGCCCGGCATGCGGAGATCCGGACCCGGGGTGCCCGGTCGGCCCTGCGTCGCCCACCCTCATGATCGTTCCCCCCACGTCGGCGGCCCATCCGTCTCGCGGGCAGTGACCCCCGGACGGCGTGCTGTGACCAGCCAAGCACACTCGGCTGTACCACCGGGTGAACCGTCCCCATCCCGTGATCGCGACCCCGGAGGATGGAATGCCCGTCGACGGCCGGGCGTTCGACCCGTTCATGACCACCTCCACGCCCCAGTCCGCCGCCCCGACCGTCTACCTGACGAGCTGGTGCCCCTTCTGCGCGCGACTGGTCCACGGCCTGGACGCCGCAGGCATCGCCTTCACTCCCGTCGACGTGGACGAGGACGAGCAGGCCGGCGAGTTCGTCAAGTCGCTGAACAACGGCAATCGCATCGTCCCGACGGTGGTGTTCGCCGACGGCAGCTCGCTGACCAACCCCCCGGTCGCCCAGGTCGCCGCCCGCCTGGCGTCCTGAAGATCGAACTCCGCGTAGTGATTGTGTGACGTCTAGTGTTGTCACTACCCGAAAGGTGCACACCCACCGTCCGCCGCTGCGGCGTCGGCCGAGCCGGAGAACCGTCATGTACCAGATCACCGTGACCTACGGCGTCCCCGCGGACCCGGAGGCGTTCGACCGCTACTACCGGGACACCCACCTGCCCCTGGCGTCGCAGATCCCCGATCTGCAGTCGCTCACCGGCGGACGCTGCTACTCCGCGGACGGGCAGCCGATCGGCGCCTACCTGGTCACCACGCTGACCTTCGACTCCGAGGAGGTGGCCGTCAGCTCGATGGCCACCCCCCAGGGCGTGGCCGCCGCGCAGGACATCGCCAACTTCGCCACCGGCGGGGCCAGCATCGTCTACACCGACGTCGCCTACCGCCTGCCCTGACCGGCACGGTGCGTGGACGACCGGCGGGCTGGGCTGACACCCTGGCGTCATGACGCTCGCCCCCTCCCATGCCGTGGACGGTGGCCCCGCAGCCGCCCGCCGGATCGCCGATGACCTGTTCGCCTCCGCCGCCGAGGTGGACAGCGCCGGCCGGCTGACCCGGGCCCGGCTGGACCGGCTGGCCGACGCCGGGCTGTACGGCGTGAGCCTGCAGGGTGACTTCGCCGATCTCGGCGACGTGGTCGCGGCCCTCGCCGGTGGGTGCCTGGCCAGCACGTTCATCTGGCTCCAGCACCTGGGGACGGCGCCGGCCGTCGCCGCCAGCACCACCCCGGGCATGGCCGACCGGGTGCCCGCGCTCCGCAGCGGCGCCCTCCGCGCCGGGGTGGCCCTCTCCGGCTTGCGGAACGGGCCGATGCAGGTGTCCGTCGAGCCCGTCGAGGGCGGGTTCCGGGTCGACGGCACGGTGGGCTGGCTCACCGGCTGGGGGCTCATCGACGTCGTCCAGCTCGCCGGGCGCGGCCCCGACGGCACGGCCTACTTCCTGCTCGTCGACGCGGTGCCCGATCCCGCCGTCGAGGTGCGCCCCCTGGACCTCCTCGCCATCCAGGCCAGCTCGACCGTCTCGGTCACCTTCCGGGGCCTGTTCGTCCCCGAAGACCGGCTGATCCGGACCGAACCGGTCGACACCTGGGCCGCCGCCGACGCCCGCGGATCCGCACTGAACGGCTTCCTGGCCCTGGGGGTGGCCCAGCGGTGTGCCCGACTGCTGGACGACGACTGGACGGCCGAGATCGACCAGGCCCGCGACGACCTGCTGGCCGCCGCCGACCAGCCGGACCTGGTGCCCGCAGCCCGGGCCCGGAGCGCGGCCCTGGCCTGGCTGGCCGCCGGGTCACTGATGGCGGCCACCGGCGGCCGGGCCGCCCTGGCCGGCGGCCATCCGCAACGCCTCGCCCGGGAGGCCGCCCTGCTGCTGACCTTCGGCACCCGCCCGGCCATCCGGGCCGAGCTCACCGACCGCCTGCACCCCTGATCCGCCCCCCGATCGGGTCGCGATGCCCGGGATCGGCCGCCGATCGGGCACTGTGATCCCGCCGCCGCCGACGGCGCGAGAGGAACCCCCGTGAGCCCAGCCGAATCCGTCCCGACCCCCGCCGACCCCCCGGTCATCCGGGAGGCACATGCGGCCGGGTGGTCGCACCGTCATCGCGACGTGTCCGGCGGGTGGCTCCGACCCACCGTCTTCGGCGCCGTGGACGGGCTGGTCACCAACGCGGCGTTGATCGCCGGGGTGGGTGGGGTCGGCGTCTCGTCGCACACCATCGTGCTGACCGGGCTGGCCGGACTCGTCGCCGGAGCGTTCTCCATGGGTACCGGCGAGTACGTGTCGGTGACCAACCAGAACGAGCTGGTCCAGGCCGAGGTGGCCGTCGAGAAGCGGATGCACGCCCAGTTCCCGGCGGCCGAGCAGGCCGAGCTCACCGCGACGTTCCGCAGCTACGGCGCGGACACCGAGACCGCCGCCCGGATGGCCGCCGCGGTCTCCGCCGACCCGGCGACCGCATTGGCCTTCCACACCCGGGAGGAACTCGGCGTCGACCCCGACGACCTGCCGTCCCCGTTCGTCGCGGGCGGCGCCTCGCTCGCCGCGTTCTCCCTGGGCGCTCTGCTGCCCCTGCTGCCGTACCTGCTCGGCCTGGCGAACCTGCTCGTCTCGATGCTCATCACCGCCGTGGCCCTGACCGCCGGCGGCGCCGCCGTCGGCCGGCTGACCGGGCGCTCCCTGGTGAGGTCCGGTCTGCGTCAACTCATGCTCGGCGCGTTCGCGGTGGCCGTGACGTTCCTGGTCGGCCGACTGATCGGGTCACCGGTGGGTTGAGCGGCGCTGGGCGACCGATGACTTCCGGGCAGCTCCGGCGTCCACCACCCCACGAGCGGCGGACCACCCGCCCCACTCCTGGAGGACCCCATGCGCGCTGTCACCGCCGGCCTGTTCACGTCCGTGGACGGGGTCGTCGCCGACCCGCACCTGTTCCAGGGCGACAGCTTCGACGACGATCTGGGCCGGGGCATGGACGCGATGATCGCCCGTACCGACACCGTCGTGCTGGGCCGCACCAGCTACCAGGAGTGGTCGCAGTACTGGCCGGGCAACACCGGCGACGGGTTCGGGTCGTTCATCAACCCGGTCCGCAAGTTCGTGGCGTCCCGCACCCTGACCGGTCCGCTGGACTGGCAGAACTCCAGTCTCATCCAGGGTGACCTGCTGGACTTCGTCCGCGAGCTGAAGCAGGGCGAGGGCGGCGAGATCGCCGTCACCGCCAGCATCTCGGTGGTTCGTCAGCTCCTGTTCGCCGGTCTGCTGGACCGGCTCATGCTCATGGTCCACCCGGTCGTCGCCGGCGCCGGGCGGCATCTGTTCGAACCGACCGACCCGCCCACCCGGCTGACGCTGCTGAAGTCCGAGATCACCGCGAAGGGCAACGCGGTGCTCGAGTACGGCCTGCGCACCGACTGACCGCGCCCCGCAGGAACCGGCCGCCGTCGGACCTGGGTCAGTTCCGGCCCTTCACCCCGGCCAGCAGCATCTGGGCCACGTCCAGCACCTCGACCCCGGAGATGTCCCGGCCGCCGTCGGCCGGTGCTTCGTTCTGCCGGGCGGTCAGCCCGTCGGTCATCATCACCTTGCAGAACGGGCAGCCCACCGCGATCTGCTCGGCCCCGGTGGACAGCGCCTCGTCGGTGCGGTCGAGGTTGATGCGCTTGCCGGTCTTCTCCTCCATCCACATCCGCGCGCCGCCGGCGCCGCAGCACATGGACCGGGACGCGTTGCGGGGCATCTCCTTCAGCGTCATCCCGGACGCCTCGATGAGCTCCCGCGGCGGGGTGTAGACCTTGTTGTGCCGGCCCAGGTAGCAGGGGTCGTGGTACGTCACGTCCCGGCCGACCGGGGCCACCGTGACCAGGCGCTTCTCCCGCACCAGCCGGTTGAGCAGCTGGGTGTGGTGGATGACCTCGTAGTGCCCGCCCAGGTCCCCGTACTCGTTGGACAGGGTGTTGAAGCAGTGCGGGCAGGTGACGACGATCTTGCGGGTGGTGCGGTCGCCGAAGGCGCCGTTGATGTTCTCCACGGTGCCCTGCGCCAGGGTCTGGAAGAGGAACTCGTTGCCGGCGCGGCGGGCCGGGTCACCGGTGCAGGTCTCGCCGTTGCCGAGGACGGCGAACCCGACGGCGGCCAGGTGCAGCAGCTCGGCGACGGCCGCGGTGGTCTTCCGGGCCCGGTCGTCGAAGGCGCCGGCGCAGCCCACCCAGAACAGGTACTCGTGGTCGGGATCCAGGGTGTCGGTGACCACGGGGACCTCGAAGTCCAGGTGCTTGGCCCAGACCATCCGGTCGCGGTCGTTCTGGCCCCAGGGGTTGCCCTTGTTCTCCAGGTTGCGGAACAACCCGCCCAGCTCGGACGGGAACTCGGACTCGATCATGACCTGGTAGCGCCGCATGTCGATGATGTGGTCGACGTGCTCGATGTCCACCGGGCACTGCTCGACGCACGCCCCGCAGGACGTGCAGTCCCACAGCACCTCGGGGTCGATGATGCCGCCGATCTCGCGTCCCAGCTCGTCGGTCTCCTGCGGCCCGACGAGCGGCCGGCCGGCCTCGAGCATGGCCAGCGGATCGGCGTGCGCGAAGGCGGCGAGGTCGGCTTCGCTCAGCTTCTCCTCACCGTCCGCGGTCAGCCCACCACCCGCAGCCAGGTACGGCGCCTTGGCGTAGGCGTGATCGCGCAGGGAGAGCACGAGCAGCTTGGGCGAGAGCGGCTTGGCCGTGTTCCACGCCGGGCACTGCGACTGGCAGCGGCCGCACTCGGTGCAGGTGGAGAAGTCCAGCCAGCCCTTCCAGGTGAAGTCCTCGACCTTCCCGACGCCGAAGGTGTCGACCTCCGGGTCGGCCTCCTCCAGGTTCAGCACCTCACCGTTGCTCATCATCGGCCGCAGGGCGCCGAGCGCGGTGCGGCCCGAGTCCTCGCGCTTGAAGTAGATGTTGAAGAACGCGAGGAACCGGTGCCAGGCCACGCCCATCGTCAGGTTCCGGGCGATGACGATGGCCCACACCATCGACAGCACCACCTTGACGAAGGCGACGATGCCGATCGCCGCCGGCCAGGCCGGCAGGACCGAACCCAGCGCCGTGGAGATCGGCGCGGCCCACGTCGGGAAGGGCAGGATGCCGACGGACGACTCGAAGCCGCGGATCAGGAAGATGCAGATCGCGATGCTGCCGATGATGAACTCGACGAAGTACGCGAAATGGAAGTTCGATCCGGCGAACCGTGACTTCCGCTCGGCCCGGCGCGGGTGCGCCCGCTGTCGGATCACGATCAGCACGCCGATGCCGATCAGCGTGGTCAGCGCGATGAACTCGACGAACAGCCCGTACCAGGCCTGGTGGCCCAGCCACGGGATCTCGAACCGGTAGTTCCAGGTCTGCCCGACGGCCTGCACCAGGGTGAGGATCAGGGCGCCGAAACCGACCATGACGAACCAGTGCGCGGCGCCGACGACGCCCCACTTGAGCATCCGGGTGTGCCCCAGCGACTCCTTGGTCATGGTGGTCAGCCGGGCCAGCACGGGCCCGGCCCGGTGCGGATCGGGCTGCCCCAGCTTGAGCGTCCGGTAGATCTGCACGGCGGCCCGGCCCAACAGGCCGAAACCCACCACGATCAGGATCGACGCCAGCGGCCCCGTCACCCACGACGTTGCGGTCACGCCGTTCACCGTCCCTGTCTGCATCCTCGCCGACACGCCTCGCGTGGCCGGGCCCGGCCCGATGATGCGGCGCGGTACCTCGACGCTACGAGGTTACCGGTGAGTAACCTTCCAGCACGGCGTGCGCTGCGACACCCCGGCCGGCCCCTGGCAGACCGCGGCGGGCACCTCAGCCGGTGGGCCTGACCCCGGCCCCGGTCTGGGCGGGCAGCACGTGGTCGCCCACCTTGTCCGTCGACAGGTCCAGCGAGCAGACGTAGGCGTCGTGGGTCAGGCACTTGGCCATGTCCGGCCGCTCGTAGTCGATGCCGCAGACGTGGCAGGTCAGGTGCTCGCCGGACGGGTTGCCGTCCGCGTCGAACATCGGCAGGTCGATACCGTCGTCGGTGCGCCGCAGGTAGTACTTCCCCTTGGTGACGATCGCGATGAGCGGCGTGAGCACCAGGGCCAGCACGATGGCGACGATCGGCGAGAACGGCTGGATGCCGGACCCGAACACCCCGAAGAAGACCAGGATGGACAGTCCGGCGGAGACCACGACCGAGCCGAAGCCGACCGGGTTGATCGCGTGGAGCATGCCGCGGCGGAACTCCGGGACGGTCGGCGAGATCTTCAGCAGGCCCTTGTTGATGACGATGTCCGCGGCCACGGTGACGACCCAGGCCATGGCGCAGTTGGCGTAGAAGCCCAGGATCGTGTTCAGGACGCTGAACATGTTCAGCTCCATGAGCAGCAGTGCGACGGCCAGGTTGAACAGGACGAAGACCAGCCGGCCCGGATAGGTCTTGGTCACCCGGGTGAAACTGTTCGTCCAGGCCAGCGAGCCGGAGTAGGCGTTGGTGACGTTGATCTTGATCTGGCTGATGACCACCAGGATGACGGCCAGGGTCATCGCGGCCCAGCCGGGCAGGAACTGCTCGTAGACGGTGAGGAACTGGTGCACCGGCTCGTTGGCGGTGGCCGCGGCGTCCGGGGTGAGCCGGGCGATGATGTAGACCGCGACGAACAGCCCGACCACCTGCTTGATCGCCCCGAAGACGACCCAGCCCGGTCCGGCCAGGATGACCGCACGCCACCAGGACCGCCGGTTGGCGTCGGTCTTCGGCGGCATGAAGCGCAGGTAGTCGATCTGCTCGGCGATCTGCGCCATCAGCGACAGGCACACCCCGGCGGCCAGCATCATCGAGGCGAAGCTGGGCGCCCCGTCCCCGTCGGCCCCCTGGTAGGCGAAGAAGGTCTCCACCGAGTCGGGGTGGCTGATCAGCAGGTAGACCATCGGGATGACGAACAGCACGAGCCACAGCGGGGTCGTCCAGACCTGCAGCTTGGCCAGCGCCTTCATCCCGTAGATGACCAGCGGGATGACCATGATCGTCGAGACGGCGTAGCCGAGCCACAGCGGGATGCCGAGCCCGAGCTCGAGGCCCTGGGCCATGATCGAGCCCTCGAGGGCGAAGAAGATGAAGGTGAACGTCGCGAAGATGACGTTGGTCAGCACCGAGCCGTAGTAGCCGAAGCCCGAGCCGCGGGTGATGAGGTCGAGGTCGATGTTGTACCGGGCCGCGTAGTAGGCCAGCGGCACGCCGGTCACGAAGATGATCACCGCGGCGATGGCGATGCCCCACAGCGCGTTGGTGGTGCCGTGGGCGATGCCGATGTTGGCGCCGATGGCGAAATCGGCCAGGTAGGCGATGCCGCCGAGCGCCGAGGTGGCGACGACGCCGGTGCTCCAGCGGCGGTAGGACCGCGGGGCGAACCGGAGGGTGTAGTCCTCCAGCGTCTCCTTGGCCGCGTCCATGCCGTGGACCTGCTCGCCGGACGATGCGCTCGCGGCGGCCGGTGTGGCGGTGGCGTCCGGTACCGACTGTGTGGTCATGGGGTCCCCCGTCGACGGACCGACGGGGGCGTCACGGTGCTGGGCGCCCACCCAGGAGCCGGTCAGCGCGAAAAGTAGGCCCGCCTTGTTACCGCCCCCACCCGTCCGCGTTACGAACGCGCTACGCGGTGCAACGATTCGGGCGGATCAGCGCTGGGTGTCGGCCCGGCTGAAGTTCAGGTACGCCCGGGACGGGGTCGGGCCGCGTTGTCCCTGGTAGCGGGACCCGTAGGTGGCCGAGCCGTAGGGGTGCAGGGCGGGCGAGGCCAGCTGGAACAGGCACAGCTGGCCGATCCGCATGCCGGGCCACAGGGTGATCGGCAGGTTCGCCACGTTCGACAGCTCGAGGGTGATGTGCCCGCTGAACCCCGGATCGATGAAGCCCGCGGTGGAGTGGGTGAGCAGCCCCAGGCGGCCGAGGGAGGACTTGCCCTCGAGGCGGCCGGCCAGCTGGTCGGACAGCGACACGACCTCGAAGGTGGACCCCAGGACGAACTCCCCCGGGTGCAGGACGAAGGCGTCGTCCCCCTCCACCTCGACCAGGGTGGTCAGCTCGTCCTGCTGGATCTGCGGGTCGATGTGGGTGTACTTCGAGTTGTTGAAGACCCGGAAGAAGCGGTCGAGCCGGACGTCGATGCTCGACGGCTGGACCAGCGCGGGGTCGTAGGGATCCAGGCCCAGGTTCCCGGCCTCGATCTCCGCGTGCAGGTCGCGGTCGGACAGCAGCATCCGCGCAGCCTAGCCAGATGCGTGGCCCGACCGGGCACCGGGCAGACTGAGCAGGACGGCACACCGACGCGCCGACAGGTAGGAGACCCCCATGACGTCCGCTGGCTCGAACACCGATCCGTCCACTCCCCACGAGGTCGACCCCGACGACGCCGCCCTGCCCGACGAGGGCGTGGCCGGCGGCGGCCGCGACACCATCCCCGGCCTGCAGACCGGCGTCGGCATCGGCTCCGGCGAGGCCGACACCTTCGAGCCCGAGGAGAACCCGGACTCCGTACCCGACGCGGGCTGATCCGCCCGGGCGACGGCGTGGGCCCGCGGAGCGCGGGGGTCGGGTAACATGGCCCCTGCCTCTGCGGGCGTAGTTCAGTGGCAGAACTTCAGCTTCCCAAGCTGATAGCGCGAGTTCGATTCTCGTCGCCCGCTCTCGTGATCGTCAGGCCCGGCCACTGCGGCCGGGCCTGACGTGTCTCTCCCCTCTCGACAGGTGCCGTCCTCCGCGCGACGCTGGCACCCGGCGGCGAGGAGGCGGGCGTGGAGGTCGAGTTCACCGGCGAGATCGTCGAGTGGCGCGGGCCCGCGCCGTTCCACTTCCTCGTCCTGCCGCCCGACGCGGTCCAGGACATCGCCGAGGTGGCCCGGGCGGTGACCTACGGCTGGGGCATGATCCCGGTCCGCGCCGTCCTCGGCAGCGTCACCTTCACCACCTCCCTGTGGCCGCGGGCGGGCGGCTACGTCCTGCCCGTGAAGGACGCGGTGCGGCGGCCGCAGGGCCTGGAGCTGGGCGACGTGGTCACCGTCCGGATGACGGTCCGGGAGGGTCGGGTCCGACCGTGATCAGGACGCGATGTCGTGGGCGTGGTGCACCAGGTCGTGCAGGTAGTACAGGCCCACTGTCCGCACGGTGAAGACGGAGCCGTTGCTGCGCCGCCCGGTGCGGATCCACTCGCCGTCCCCCACCGCCGCGAAGCGGTCGGCGGTGTCCCAAGCCGCGGCGGCCAGCGCGGCGGAGACCGTGATCGGGTCCTGCGTCCAGTAGCGCTCGGCCACGGCGGTGGCGTCCTGGTCCCAGTTGTCGAACAGCGGGTCGTCCTGCGTGAGCATGGCCGCCAGCCGGCGACCGAAGATCAGGTGCACGTCCCGGACGTGGCAGCTGTACTCGAGCACCGACCAGACCTGCGGCGACGGCCGGGCCGCGGCGTCCGGCGCGGCAAGCGCAGCTGTCCAGGTCGGGACGTGCGCGCGGATCCGCTCGCCGATCTCGGCCGCGGGGACGGCCGCGGCGTCGTACCCGCAGTCCGGGCACGGCACGTCCAGCACCCAGGTCCAGTCCTTGTCGTCGGGCTGGGGGGCGGGCGGTGCGGTCGGGCTGTCCATGGGCTCTCCTCGCGGCGTGCTGCGTCGGAGGTGATTCTGACGCCCGTGGTGGGGTGCCGGTCCCCGCGGCACCGGTCAGGGACGCGCCGCCGGCTGCGCGGGCGGACGGGGCGGCAGGGTCTCGGGGGCGCGGAACCACAGCGGGACGGTGGCCAGGACGACCGCGGCCCCGACCCCGAGGGCGACCCCGAAGCCGTTGGCGTCGACGAGCAGGCCGGCCACGATCGGCCCGACGACCGCCCCGACGTCGCCGGTCATCTGGTAGACCGCGAGGACCGACCCGCCCGGGCGGCCCCCCATCACGTCGGCGACGACGGCCTGCTGGGCCGGGGTGATCAGACCGGAGCCCAGGCCCCCCAGCAGACACAGGGCCAGCAGCTGCCACACCTGGGTGCTGATGCCCAGCAGGCCCAGGGACGCGGCGGACACGACCAACCCGATGATCATGGGTCTCCGGCGACCCACCCGGTCCACCCACCGCCCGACGACGGTGAGCACGGCGGCGTTCCCGATCGCGAAGACGGTCAGCGCCCACCCGGCCATCGCCTCCCCCGCGTCGAGCACCTGGACGACGAACAGCGGGACGAGCGCCATCCGGATCCCGAACACCGACCAGCCCACGGCGAAGTTCGACGACAGCACGGCCTGGAAAGCGTTCAGCCGCAGCGTCTCCCGCAGATCGACGGGGACGACGGTGCTGTCCCGCACCGGGTTCGGGATGCGGCGGAGCGAGAACTGCACCACCGCGGCGGCCACCACCAGCAGCGCCCCGTAGCCGAGGAACGGGGCCCGGATCGACCAGGTGGCCAGCAGTCCGCCGACGAGCGGACCCGAGATGCCGCCGAGGAGGAAACCCGTCGCGTACATCGCCGACGCCCGGCCGCGGAGTGCGGCCGGGGTGACCCGGACCAGGAGGGCCAGCCCGGAGATGGTGAACAGGGCCGACCCGATCCCGCCGGCGCTGCGGGCGATGAGCAGACCGGAATAGCCCGGCGAGTAGGCGATCGCGACGCTGGACGCGGCGACGATCAGCAGCCCGGCGAGATAGAGGGGTCGCTCGGCCAGGCGACGCAACAGGCGACCGGCGAACGGCGAGAACAGCAGGCGGGCAAGGGCGAACGCCGACACGATCACGCTGACCGCGGTGGTGGACACGCCGAAGCCGGACGCGTAGGCGGGCAGGACCGGCGCGATCAGGCCGTACCCGACGGCGACCAGGAACGCCGCCCCGACGAGTACGACGACCTCGCGCGGCATCCGGGGCTCCTGGGCCGGGGCGGACGAGGGGAGCGAGGGCAGGACCGGCGGGCCGCCCCGCCGCTCCAGGGGGTCGGACGGGTCGAGCGGGGGCGGTGGCACCGACCGGACACTACCCAGCGGCGGCGGTGCGGCCCCGTCGCCGGACAGGTGGACTCGCCAGGGGCCCGGGCATCACGGCGGGAGCACCGCCGACCCGCGTAGCGTCCTCGCGCGAAGCCATCACCAGCCCGCCGGAATCACCGGACCCGAGGACGAGAGGGTCGACGTGCAGCCCGATCGCATCACCATCTACGAAGTGGCCGAGCGGGCGGGCGTCAGCATCTCCACCGTCTCCAACGCGGTGAACCGACCCGAGCGGGTCAGCGCCGCCACCCGGCAGCGGGTGCTCGCCGCGGCCGACGAACTGGGTTTCGTCCCCAAGGTGCAGGCCATGGATCTGGCCCGCAAGGGCACCGGGCGGATCGGCGTGATGGCCCCGTTCACCTCCTACCCCTCGTTCCTGCGGCGGCTGGCCGGGGTGCTCGGCGCGGCCCATGCCGCGGGGACCGAGATCGTCGCGTTCGATCACGAGTCGGCCGCCTCCACGTCCTCCCCGACGCTGGCCAGCATGCCGATCCACGGTCGGCTCGACGGGCTGATCGTGATGGGCCTGGGCATCGAGCAGGACATCGCCGAGCGCTTCCACCGCCGGGGCCTCCCGACGGTCGCCGTGGACGCAGCGAGTGACCTGTTCAGCCGGGTCGTGGTCGACGACGTCGAGGGGGGCCGGTGCGCGGCACGGCATCTCGTGGCCCGCGGACACACCCGGTGCGGCTATCTCCTGGAGCACCAGGTCGCCGACTACCGGTCGCAGGCGATCGAACGGCTGACCGGGTTCACCGAGGTGATGGCCCCCTTCGGCCCCGCCGCGGTCGTCACCGCGACGAGCGACAACTCGGTGGACGGCGCCCGGGCGGCCGCCGCGCAGTTGCTGGACCGGCCCGACCGACCGACGGCCGTCATGGCCCATCACGACCTGCTCGCGGTCGGGGTCCTGCTGGCCGCCCGGGACCGCGGCCTGCGGGTGCCGCAGGACCTCGCCGTGATGGGGTTCGACGACGGCGAGTCCGCGGCCGCGGCCGATCTGACGACCGTGCGGCAGCCGTTCGAGGAGTCGGGCCGGGCCGCGCTGCGGCTGCTGCTCGAGAGCGGCGGCACCGCCGTCCGGACCACGACCGTGCTCGACCTGGAGCTCGTCCCGCGCTCCACCACCTGACGGCGCCCGACCGGGGCCGAAAGCGTCCGGGTCGGTCATAAAAGTGCTTCTAACAAACCACTTGACGAGTGCCGTCGCGATGGGGTTTCCTCTCGGGGACGACGACGTGCACCCTCCCGGCCGGCCCCGCGCCCCCGGCGGGATCCGCTCCGGCGTCGACCGACGACGCAGTCCGGACGGGAGGGCCAGCCGTGGATCTCGACGCACCCGTCCGGGCCTTCCTGGACTTCAAGCCGGACGCCGGCACACCGGACGTTCCCGTGGCGCAGCGGCGGCGGGCCATCCTGGCCGCCTCCGACGAGATCTTCCGGCGCTTCGGCGAGCCCGCCCCGGCCGGCGCCGACCTGACCCGCCACGTGGTGGACACCCCGACCGGGCCGGTCCGCGTGCACGTCTACCGGCCCCGGACCGCGACGGGCCCCCTGCCCCTGCACCTGTTCGTGCACGGCGGCGGCTTCTGGCTCGGATCGGTCGACGAGCTCGTGGTCGACGCCACCTGCCGCGAGCGCGCCGCCGCGGCGGACTGTGTCGTGGTCGCCGTCGACTACCGCCTGGCCCCCGAACACCCGTTCCCCACCCCGTTCGACGACTGCCTCGCCGCCCTGCTCTGGGTTCATGCGCACGCCGCCGACCTCGGCGGCGATCCGGACGTGCTGACCATCGGCGGGGTGTCCGCCGGTGCGACGCTGGCCGCCGCCGTGGCGCTGGCCGCCCGGGACCGCGGCGGTCCCGCCATCGCCCTGCAGGTGCTGGAGGTCCCCGCCCTGGACCTGACCCTGGATTCCATGCGGGCGTCCGGAGTGGGCGACGAGTACGGCATCACCGTCGCGGACATGCGGGCCGGCATGGAGCTCTACCTCCCGGACCCGGACGGGGCGACGGACCCGCGGGCCTCACCGCTGCACGCCGCGGACGTCGCCGGCCTCCCCCCGACCCGGGTGATGACCGCGGAATGCGACCCCCTGCGCCACGAGGGCGAGCTGTTCGCCGCCCGCCTGCGTGCGGCGGGCGTGACCGTCGAACACCACCGCTACCCCGGGGCCGTGCACGGCTCCCTGGCCCTCACCGGCACCTGGGAGCCCGCCCGCACCTGGCGCGCCGACGTCCTGACGGCGCTGCACCGGGCCCACCACCCCGCGCCGGTCGCCGGCGCCTGACCCGTTCCGCACCACCCGGCGGACGGTCCTCGACCGCCGGTGATTCCCCAGACGAAGGAGTTCGGAGAATGACCCACGCACTGCGCCGGCGCCGCGCCGGTACCCCCGGCCTGATCGCCACCGCCCTCACCCTGGGCAGCCTGCTGGCCGTCGTCGGCTGCTCGGCCCCGGGCGGCTCGACCGCGGCGTCCACCAGCGCGGCCGCCGGAGCCGCGACGTCCGCCGGCTCCACCGCCACCGCCGCGAGCGGGCCCGTCGACTGCGGCACCGACCCGGTGACCATGAAGGCCTACTTCGAGACCGGCTTCCCGCTCCCGAAGGACCTCACCGACGAGTTCACGAAGCAGTACCCGAACGTCACCTGGGACATCCGCGAGGACCAGTTCGCGGTCATCACCCAGAACGCCGCCCGCACCCTGGCCGACAGCCCGCCGGACCTCATCCGCCTGCCGCAGCTGTCCTCGCTCGCCGCAGACGGCCTGCTCAAGGACCTCGACGGGTACGCCGCGTCGTTCGGCTGGGACGCATGGCCCGAGTCGCAGCTCTCCCAGCTGCGCGTGGCCGAGGACGGGACCCGGGGCAGTGGACCGCTTCTCGCGATGGGCCTCAACTTCTCCATGACCGGCGTGTTCTACAACAAGGAACTCGCGGCCAAGGCCGGCATCACGGCGGCCCCGACCACCCTGGCCGAGCTGGACGCCGACCTGCAGAAGGCGAAGGACGCCGGCATCGTCCCCATCGCCCAGTTCAACGGCGGCGCCACCGGCGGCCTGGCCTTCCCGCTGCAGGACCTGATGGCGGTCTACGGCTCCCCGACGGACATCAACGACTGGATCTTCGGCAAGTCCGGCGCCACCATCGACACCCCGGCCAACCAGCAGGCCGCCCAGCACCTGAAGAAGTGGATCGACGCCGGCTTCTTCGCCGACGACATCAACGCGATGGACTACGCGACCATGATGAGCCGCTTCACCGGCGGCGAGAGCCTGTTCATGTTCAACGGCGACTGGGAGTCCGGGAACCTGGACAAGCAGATGCCCGGCAACGTCGGCTTCTTCCTCACCCCGCCGGTCGAGTCCGGGGGCGCGCAGGCCGCGATGTCCGCGCCGCTCACCTACGGCATCGCCGCGGGCGCCGAGCACGCCGACTGCGCCGCGTTCTTCCTGAACTGGGTGGCCACGAACCAGACCGCCCGCGACATCGGCGTCACCGTCGGTGGTTCGCACCCGATGGGCCCGGCCGATGCCTACATGCCGACGGTCGAGGCCGGTTCGGTGACCGCGCAGACCCTGGAGGCCGGCGCGAAGGTCGGCCAGGACAACGGCGCGATGGACTTCATCGCCAACGCCAACGGCTCCATCTACGCCAAGAGCTGGACCCCGCAGCTGCAGTCGCTGGTCGCCGGCCAGCAGACCCCGGAGGGGCTGCTCACCTCGGTGCAGGCCGACTACGTGGCCGACCAGGGGAACTGACCGACCATGGCGAGCCCGCTGACGTCGGTGCGGTCGGACACCGCGCCCCCGCCACCCGTGCCCACCTCCCGGCGCCGCGCCCGACGCGCGCGGCGCCCGGGGGCGTGGCTGGGCTGGCTGTTCGCCGCACCGGCGGTGGTGGTCTACGCCGTGTTCGTGCTGCGCCCGCTGCTGCTCACGGTGCAGTACTCCTTCTACCAGTGGAACGGCATCGGCGCCTCGACGTGGGTCGGCCTGGACAACTACCGGCGGGTGGTCACCGATCCGGAGCTGTACGGCTCGATCCTGAACGCGTTCGAGCTGATCGTGTTCTTCAGCTTCATCCCGGTCATCCTGGGACTGCTGGTGGCGGCCACCATCCGGCGCATCGCGGAGAGCCGGCTGGCCGTCGTCGCCCGGACGGTGCTGTTCCTGCCGCAGGTCATCCCGCTGGTCTCCGCGGGCATCATCTGGACGTGGCTGCTGTCCAGCCGCGGGCTGGTCAACCAGCTGCTCGACCTGATCGGACTGGGCGGGACGACCCGGGCCTGGCTCGGTGACTTCGACACCGCCCTGCCCGCCGTGGGTGTCATCGGGGCGTGGGTGCTGCTCGGGCTGTGCACGCTGCTGCTGCTCGCCGGCATGAGCAAGATCGACCCGGGTCAGTACGAGGCGGCCCGCATCGACGGCGCCGGCGCGATCCGCGAGTTCTTCTCCATCACGCTGCCGAGCCTGCGGGCCGAGATCAGCGTCTGCATCACGCTGACCGTCATCGCCGCGCTGGCCAGCTTCGACATCATCTACATCTCCACCCAGGGCGGGCCGGGCGGTTCGACCATGGTTCCCGGCCTGCAGATCTTCTACCTGGCGTTCTCCGACCGTCGGATCGGCGCGGCTTCCGCCCTGGCGGTCGCCCTCGTCGTGCTGGTGCTCGTGGTCGTCATCCCCATCCAGCGCCTGGCCAAGGACAACACCGCATGATCGTCACCTCCCGCGAGGCGTGGACCGGACGCGTGCTGCTCGTCCTGCTCATGGCCTTCACCATCGTCCCGTTCATCAGTCTGTTCGTCACCGCGCTGCACCCGTCGGGCACCTACCCGTCGGGGATCCAGTGGCCGCAGGATCCGCAGTGGGGCAACTTCGGCCGGGCGTTCACCTCGGCGAACATGGGTGAGCTGCTGTGGTCCAGCGGACTCATCGTGCTCGGGGTGGTGCCCGCCGCACTGGTGCTGGGCACGATGGCCGGGTTCGCGTTCGGCCACCTGCGGGTGCCCGGGCACCGCATCGGTTTCTTCGCGTTCGTCCTCGGCCTCACCCTGCCGTTCGAGGGCATCATCACCCCGCTCTACTACCAGGTCCGCGACATGGGGCTGCTGAACACCCGGTGGGCGATCATCCTGCCGCTGCTCGGCCTGTTCATGCCGTTCTCGGTGATCTGGATGCGCGCGCACTTCGCCGGTATGCCGAACGACCTGTCCGAGGCGGCCCGGATCGACGGGGCCAGCACCTGGCAGTTGTTCTGGCGCGTGCACGTCCCGCTGGCCCGGCCGGCCATCTCGGCCCTGGGCATCCTGCTGTTCCTGTGGACGTGGAACCAGTTCCTGCTGGCCATCGTGCTGGTGGACGACCCGGCGAAGCGGACCATGGCCGGCGCGCTGGGCGCGTTCCAGGGGCAGTACGGCACCGACATCCCGCTGCTGTGCGCGGGTTCGCTGCTGATCCTGGCGCCCACCGTGATCGTCTTCGTCATCTTCCAGCGGCAGTTCACCGCCGCGCTCCTGCAGGGAGCCCTCAAGGGATGAGCCGGCGCCCCACCCCCGCCTCCCCGGTGCGGGGACCGCGATGACCGCCCCGCGCACCCTGCCCGAGGACGAACGGATGCAGCTGATCCGCTACACCCGACCCGAGAGATGGCCGCTGCTCGACCGTTTCGCCGTCTCCGGGCACCTGGCCGGACGCATCCTGGCCGAGGTGGTCGGGGAGGGCACCCGGGAGGTCGACCGGCGGATCGACGCCCTGGACGGCCGTGCCGACACCGCGGCGGCGCGCCTGATCGCGGACGCCGGCTACCGGGAAAGGCTGGCGGCCCTGCCGTTCCGCGCCGACGACCGGGTGATCGGGCTGGGCGACTCGCTCACCGCCGACCGCCTCGGCTGGTTCGGTCTGCTCACCCGCACCCTGCGGCTCGCCGACCGACCGGTGCCGACGGTCCACAACCTGGGGCTCAGCGGCAACACCACGGCGGACGCCATCGAACGCTTCGACCTGGTGGAGGCACTGGCCCCCACGCACGTCCTGATCATGCTGGGGACGAACGACGCCCGGCGGCACGGGCACGGTGTCGGCCACCGCATGGTGTCCGCCGGGGAGACCGGGCGGAACCTGTCCGTGCTGCGGGACCTGATCACCGGCCTCGGCGCCCGGGCCGTGTTCATCACCCCGCCGCCGGGCGATCAGACCCGGATCGACGCGTTCTTCGCCGACGCCGCGCTGCGCTGGAGCGCCGCCGACCTGGACGGGGTCGCGGACGCCGTCCGCGCGGTGACCCCGGAGCACATCGACCTGCACCGCGTCCTGCACCGCCTCCCGGGGGCCGCCTACCTGGACGCCGACGGCGTGCACCTGAGCGAGCACGGACAGCAGCTCGCCGTCGTCGCCGTCGTCAACGGGCTCGTCGGCGCCGCGCAGGTGGCCCGGCAGGGCTGACCGGCAGGGACGGACCGGCAGGGACGGACCGGCAGGGACAGAACGATGCCGGCGCCGACGGGATCCGTCGACACCGGCATCGGGCACTGCTCGGCAGCGGTGGGACGAAGGTCCCGGCTGCGGACTACAGGTCGTTCGCGAACTCGTCCGGCTCCTCGACCTTGGGCTTGGAGTTGGTCGCCTCCTCGCGGGCGACGTCGTGGGTCTTGGCGTGCTTGGCGTCCGGGCCGCCCTCCTCCGAGTACGGCGCGCGCTTGTCCCCCGCGGTGTGGTCGTCGGACTTGCCGTCCTTGTTGATGTCGCTCCGGCCGATGCCGCTCATGTCGACTCCCTCGTCGGTGGGTGATGAACCCCCCGAACATATCCGGGCGCGAGCGGTACCCGGCCCCGTCCGTCGGACCCCCCGGGACCGGCGGACGGGGCCGCGGGGTCAGCGCCGGGAGCCGAAGAACGCGTTGGCCCTCGGGGTGTAGAGGACGACCAGGACCAGCACGGCGAAGACGAGGGTGCCCCAGGCGGAGGACACCCGGGTGGTGTCGGTGTTGGTGCCGACGATGGTGACGATCGCCAGGACGCTCTGCACGACCGACACCGCGGCCGCCACGATCCGGGCCGTGGGATTGCCGTCGAGCAGGCCCTTGGCCACCGCGAAGTAGGCCAGTGCGATCACCGCCTGCAGGATTCCGGGCCAGACGGCGCTGTTCTGCATGGTCAGCAGGAGGACGGCCGTGAGCGCAGCACCGATACCGCCGAGGACGACGAAGACCACCAGGACGGTGATCAGGACCGGACGACGTGCGGTGGGAATGGTGGTCATGACGCGGGACCTTTCGGGAGAGAGGTCTCCGCTCCGGGTGACCTGACCGTCGATCGCGAGATTCGAACATCCGGACGGTAGGACCGGGGCCCACGATCGGGCGATAGACCTGGGTCTATTCCGCGGCGGCCGATGGGTCGACACTGTGACCCGGGCACGGGTCCCCGCGCGTCCGTGCCGAGCCCGGGAGCTGCATGAAGGTCGTCATCGGAGAGGACGAGGCCCTGCTGCGACGCGGCCTCATGCTCGTCCTGGAGAACGCCGGGATCGTGGTGGCGGCCGCCGCGCAGGACGCCGTCGATCTGGTCGCGCTGGTCGACGAGCACCGCCCGGACCTGGTCATCACCGACGTGCGGATGCCGCCCACGCACACCGACGAGGGCATGGTCGCCGCCCTGCAGATCACCCGGCGGTTCCCCGACATGGCCGTGGTCGTGCTGTCCCAGTACGTCCAGCGGCGCTACGCCGTCGAGTTGTTGTCCGAGAAGCGTCGGGGCGTCGGCTATCTGCTCAAGCAGCGCATCGCCGATGTCGACACCTTCTGCGCCGACCTGCACCGGATCCACGCCGGCGGGGCGGTGATCGACCCCGAGGTGGTGGCCATCATGGTCGCCCGGGCCCGGCAGGACGACGGCCCCATCGCCCGCCTCACCCCCCGGCAACGTCAGGTCCTCACCCTGGTCGCCGAGGGCCGGAGCAACAGCTCCATCGCGGCCGAGCTGGTCGTCACCGAGAAGGCGGTCGTGCAGCACACCTCCCGCATCTACGACGCCCTGGGCCTGGCCGCCGACGACGACGGCCACCGCCGGGTGCTGGCGGTGCTGAAGTACCTGGCCCGCGAATGAGCAGCGGACCCGGCGGCATCCCCGGGACCCGGGCGGTGCGCGCCGTCCCCGCTCCGGAGGCCGGCCGTTCCCGGCCACCGCGCTCGGACCTGGTCGGGTCCCTGCACCGGGCCCTGCTGTTCCTGGCCACCGGGTTGCTGACCGGCAGTGGATTGCTGCTCGCCGTGATGATCGACGAGGCCGTCCAGCCCGCCTGGTGGTTGACGGTCTACTTCGCGACCTGCGTGCTGTGGACGGTCACCGGGATCTTCGCCTGGTGGCGCCGACCGAGCAACGGCATGGGCGCGCTGCTCGTGTGGGGCGGCCTCGGGCTCGTCCTGGCCGGGGCCGGCACCAGCACCGTGCCGGGTATCGCCACCATCGGAGCCGTCTTCGCGACCGCACCCCTGGCCGTCCTGGTCCACCTCGTGCACGCGTTCCCGTCCGGTCGGGTGCGCGGGCGCTTCTCCATCCTCACCGTCGCCGGTGGATACGTGGTCACCTACCTGCTCCAGGTGCCGCTCTACGCCTTCGACCCGCAGTTCGCCGCACTCCCGCTCTTCGTCGCCGACCGGCCCGACCTGCTCCGCACGCTGAGCGGCGTGCAGTCCCTGGCCGGGACCCTGGTGATGATCGGCACGACGATCGTGCTCGCCGGCCGGCTCCGCCGGGCCCGACCGTTCCAGCGCCGGGTCCTGATCCCGCTGTTCGGCTACGGCATCCTGGCCGTGCTGTGGGTGCCGCTGTCGGCCAACGTCCTCGGGCCCTGGCTGGACCTGCCCTTCGCGGTGGTGGTGAGCAGCCAGCTGATCGTGCTGGCCGGGGTGCCGATCGCGTTCGCCCTGGCCGTGTTCCGCGGCGGGTTCGCCCGCACCGGCGAGCTCCAGGAACTCTCCGGGTGGATCGGCGCCCGGGAGGAGAGCCGGTCCGGCCTGGACCGGGCGCTGGCCTCGGTGCTGGGCGACCCCACCCTGGAGCTCGCCTTCTGGGTCCCCGAGGAACGGCTGTACGTCGACGCCGACGGCCGCCCCGTCACGCTCCCGGTGGCGACGGCGTCCCGCAGGTGGGTCGAGATCGAGCTGTCCGGCGAAGCGGTCGGGGCCATCGTCTACGACGGCGACCTCCTCGACGACCCGGACCGGGTCCGCGCCGCCGGCCGGGTGGTCGCGCTGGGTGTCGACCGGGAACGATTGACCGCGGCGCTGCGCGTCACCGAGCAGTCGCTGCGCCGTTCCCGCGAGCGCATCGTGGAGACCGCCGACCGGGAACGCCGCCGCATCGCCCAGGACCTGCACGACGGTCTGCAGGTCAAGCTGGTGCTGCTGGCCCTGGAGGCCCAGCAGCTCGCGAACACGATGGATCCGGGGGCGCCCGTCCGGGACGAGGTGACCGACCTGCGGCTGGGCATCGACGCGGCCGCGGCCGAACTGCGCGCCCTGGTGCACGCCGTCATGCCGTCCGCCCTGGTCGAACGGGGTCTGGCCATGGCGACCGAGGACCTGCTCGACCGGCTGCCCATGCGCTCGACCCTGCACGTCGACGGCGTCCGCCGGCTGCCGCTGCCCGTGCAGAGCACCGCGTACTTCGTCGTCGCCGAGGCGGTCGCCAACGTGGTGAAACACGCCGGAGCCCGGACGGTGTCCGTACGGGTGCAGGAGGAGAACGGCACCCTGACCATCGACGTGCAGGACGACGGCGTGGGGGGTGCGTCGATGGACCGCGGGACCGGCATCCGCGGCCTGCTGGACCGGGTGGACGTCCTCGGCGGGAGGTTGGAACTGACCAGCCCGCTCCGCGCCGGGACCCGACTGTCCGTCACCCTCCCCGTGTCTCAGGCAGGTCCCGACCCGGAACCCCGACCCGAGGCGCCAGGTCGACCTGATCGGGTGACCGTGGGTCCGACCGCTGGCGACCCAGGTCCATAGCGCCGCTCCGGCCCCGTCGAGAGGATCGGGGGGTCGTCCGATGTGCGTCGAGCTGTCCGTCGCGTTCCGGCCGACCGGTCGCCCGGGTCCGGGCCACCCGCCCAGTCGCCGGAAGGAACTCGCGTGACGCGACGCCACCATCTCGCTGCCGCACTCGCGGCGGGTCTCACCCTGCTGGCCGCCTGCACGGGCGGGAGCACCGCCGCCGTGAGCTCGGCCGGCGGCCGCTCGGCCACGTCGGTGTCGGGGGCGTCGGGGGCCCCGGCCTCGTCCGGGCCCGCCTCCTCCCCGTCGAGCTCGTCGTCCCCGTCCGCATCCCCGACCACATCCCCGACCACATCGCCGCCGGCCGCGCCACCCGCCGGTGGGGGGAACCCCGGGGCGGTCCCGGGTGTCCCCACCGATGAGCAGCGGGTCGCCGACGCCATCGCCGGGGTGGACGCGCTCGCCCAGGACGTCTTCGACCGGTCGGGTCTGCCCGGCATGGCGGTCGCCGTGGTCCACGGCGGGGAGACGGTCTTCGCCCAGGGCTACGGGGTGCGCCGTGTCGGCTCCCCCGAGACCGTCGACGCGGACACGGTCTTCCAGATGGCCTCGCTGTCCAAGCCGGTCGGCGCGACCGTCGTGGCCAAGGAGGTGGGGGACGGCACCGTCACCTGGGACACCCCCGTCGCCGACCACCTGCCCGGGTTCACGCTCTCCGACCCGACGGTGACGGCCCAGGTCA
Organism: Nakamurella flavida; assembly: GCF_030811475.1. NCBI lineage: Bacteria > Bacillati > Actinomycetota > Actinomycetes > Nakamurellales > Nakamurellaceae > Nakamurella > Nakamurella flavida. Next base: position 2,925,585 of record NZ_JAUSQV010000001.1, on the reverse strand, counting down.
CGATCGCCGACATGTACTCCCACCGGTCCGGTCTGCCCAACCACGCCGGGGACGACCTGGAGGACCTGGGCTACGACCAGCAGCAGATCCTCGACCGGCTGCGGTACCTGCCGCTCAACCCGTTCCGGGCCGTCTACAACTACACCAACTACGGACTGACCGCGGCGGGCGTCGCCGTGGCCGATGCCGCGGGAACCGACTGGTCGACCCTGTCGCAGCGCGACGTGTACGGCCCGCTCGGGATGGACGACACCAGCTCGGACTACGCCACCTTCGCCGCCGCGCCCAACCACGCCGCCGGGCACGTGAAGGTCGACGGGCAGTACGCCGCGGCCTGGCTGCGCGACCCGGACGGGCAGTCCCCGGCCGGTGGACTCAGCTCGACCGTGAACGACTTCGCCACCTGGATGACCATGGTGCTGGCCGGGGGGAAGACGGCCGACGGGACCCAGCTCATCGACGGGGCCGCCCTGCGCGCCGCGCTCACCCCGACGATGCGGGCGGCCGACGGCAGCCCCGTGCCGCAGACGATCGACGCCCGCACCGGCTTCTACGGGCACGGCTTCGGGGTCTCCAGCGATGCCTCCGGCCGGGTCCGGCTGAGCCACTCGGGGGCGTTCGGCGCCGGGGCCGGGACCTCGTTCCTGCTCATCCCCAACCTCGACCTGGGCATCGTCGTGCTGACCAACGCGGCCGCCGAGGGGTCGGCCGAGGCCATCGTCAACGAGTTCGCCGACGCCGCCGAACTCGGTGCACCGCAACAGGACTGGTACACCCTGTTCCACGACGCGCTGGCCGGGGTGACGGCGCCGCAGGGCGAACTGGTCGGGCAGACCCCGCCGGCCGACCCGGCGCCCGCCGCGGCGAACAGCACGTACGTCGGCACCTACCAGAGCGACTACTTCGGGCCCGCCACCGTCAGCGAGGTCGACGGCGGCCTGGTGCTGACGGCCGGACCCCGCGGGGACACCTTCCCGCTCACCCACTGGGACGGGTCCACCTTCACGCTCGAGCCGGTGGGCGACCGGAAGGCCGACACCCCGGCCGGCGAGAACGTGGCCGACGGCAGCATCTCGCAGGTCACCTTCACCCCGGCCGGGGACACCGCCGGTTCGGTGACCGTCGAGGCCTGGGACAAGGAGGGACTCGGCACCTTCACCCGGTGACCGTCCCGCACCGCACCGCACCGGCCGGGGCCGGCCGTCCAGGGGGTCGGCCGGCCCCGTCCCCGTCCCCGTCCCGGTTCGGGTCACCGCCGGATCTGACACGGCGTCACACCGTTCTCACGGAGAGTGTTTACGTTCACGTCCTACGACGGGTCCTCTCCCGAGACCGAAGTGAGGCACGTGATGGACAGCGACGGCAACGACGCCCCGCGCGGACGACTCATCCTCTGCGACATCGACGGCGGCCCGGCGGACGGGACCCAGGTCCGGCTGACCCCCGATCCGGACGCACCCACCCTGCCGGCTCCGACGGTGACCATCCTCATCGACGACCGGAACGACTGCCCGACCCCCGTCCTGCAGTACCGGCGGTGCGAGCTCAGCCCGGACACCCATCGCTGGGTGTACCGGCTGGCGGGCTGAGCTCGACCGGTCCCCACCAAACCCCGCCCGCCCCGGCTCCGGATACCCCCATGTCGGCGCCCACCGGGTGCCCAGGTGTGGGCTGCCACCCGGACGGAGGCGTCGCGATGGTCATCTGGCCGGCCGAACGCACGCGGTCCCCGATCCGGGTCGGCACGGTCCCGCCCGCAGCGGAGCGCACGGCCACCTCGTGGGTGCTGCCCGCCGTCCTGCTCTGCGGCCTGCTCGGTCTGGCCGCCGCCCTCGTGCTGGGTGGCGCCGCCGCACCGACCCTGGTCGCCGGGCTGCCCGACGCCGGCGGCGCCACCACCTGGGCTTTACCGGCAGCCGTCCACCTCGCGCAGGCGGCCGCCGTGCTGAGTCTCGGCGCACTGCTCGTGCCCGCACTGCTCCGGGGGCTCCCCGCCGACCGGGTCGTCACCCCCGTGGCGCGCGCCCAGCACACCGCGGTCGCCGCCGGTGCCGTCGCCGTGCTGACCACCGTGCTCGTCTACGGCCTCACCCTGTCCGATCTCGTCGGCCGGCCGCTGCTGGCCGCGGTCACCTCTGCCGGCCTCGCCGAACTCGCCGACTTCCGGCCCGGCCGCGTCCTCATCGTCACCGCGCTGCTGGGGTTGGCCGCCACCGCGGCCGCGGCGGGCCGATCGGTCACCGCACGCCGGACGGCGCTCCCCCTGGCCGCGGCGGCGCTGGGCAGCTGGGCGCTGGGCGGGCACACCGCGCAGGGTTCCGAGGACATCACCGCGCCGGCGATGCTCGTGCACGTCCTCGCGGCCGGCGCGTGGGTGGGCGGTCTCGCCGCCGTCGTGCTGTTCCTGCGCGCCGGGGTGCTGGCCCACGCCCTGCCCCGGTTCTCCGCGCTCGCCCTCGGGTGCTGGATCGCGGTCGGCACGTCCGGGGTGATCGTGGCGGCCGTCCGCCTCGGCTCGTTCTCCTCGCTGCTCGGCTCGGGCTACGGCCGCGTGGTCCTGGCCAAGCTGGCGGCGTTGCTGGTGCTCGGCGGCTTCGGCCTGTGGCACCGCACCCGGCTCGCCGCCGCCGTCCGCGAGGGCGCCACGGGGACCCGCCGGGCCGTGCTCCGGCTGGCCGGTGTGGAGCTGCTGGTCATGGGGGCCACCATGGGACTGGCCGCCGGACTGTCCCGCACGCCGCCCCCGGCCGCCCACCTGACCGGCCACGACTCCGCCCACGGCACCCCCCGCATCGAGGGGATGCTCGGACACAAGATCCCCGTGGTCTCGGTGGAGAACGTCGCGATCCTGTGGCGCCCGGACGTGCTCGTCCTCACCCTCACCGCCCTGGCGCTGGTCGGGTACCTCCGCTCCGCCCGCCGCGCCGGCACCCTCCGCACCGCACCGACGGCCGCCGCCCTCGCCGCCGCCGTCGTACTGACCCTGGTCACCAGCAGCGGGGTGGCCACCTACAGCAGCGCCGTCTGGAGCATCACCGTCGGCGTGCTCACCGTGTCGGGCGTGCTCGTCCCGGTGCTGATCGCCCTGGCCCGCCCCGCCGGGTCGAGCTGTCCGCGCCTGCTCGCGCGGCCGGCCCCGGCCGTGCTGGCGGTCGCGGCCCTCGCCTGGTCCGCCGCCTGGCTGCTCACCCCGCTGGCCCGGCTGGCCACCTCGACCCCGCTGCTGTTCACCGTCGCCGTCCTGGGCGCGGTGCTGTGGGGATCGGCCTTCCTGATCCGGCTGGCCGGAGCGCCGGCCGGGCCGTCGACCCGGACGGCGGCCGGCCTCTGGTGGGGCGGGCAGGCGCTCATCGGGGTCGCCCTGCTGGTCGGCGGGGCGGCCGCGGCCCGGCCGTGGTTCGCCGAGCTCAACCTGGCCTGGATCTACCCGGGTGACGACGAACGCACCGCGGCCCTGCTGTGCCTGGGCATCCTGGCCGCCGCGCTGGTCCTGCGCCTGCTGACCACCCCCGCCGCCCCCCGGACCGGTGCACCGCCGGCCGAACCACGGAGGACGGCGACCGGGGTCGAGCCCACCCGGAATTCCTCGGGATCCTCACCCATCGTTCACCCGGTCGGGGCCGAATGACCTCACGTCACACCGTCGTGCCGTCGCCTCCCCCGGCGCAGCGCACGCGGAGTGACCGCCCGGAACGGAACGGCCCGGCATCCCGCCGGGAAGACACGGCCGATCGGCCGTCACCGAGAGGAAACCGTATGAAGAAGAAGCTGCTCGCCGTGGCCGGTGTGTCGGCCTGCGCCCTGGGCCTCGGCCTGGGCGTCCCCGCGATGGCGTCCGCCTCGGCCGCCGCCGTCTCCTACGAGGCCACGCTGAACCCGATCGCCGCCAACAAGGTCACCGGCAACGGCACCGCGTGGGTCACCCTGAACGGCAACTCCGCCGAGATCAAGCTCCAGGTCAACGGGCTGCTCGAGGGCGCCCCGCACGCCCAGCACATCCACGTCGACGCCCTGGGCCAGTGCCCCGGCGACGCGCAGGCCAAGGACCACAACGGCCAGCGGTCCATCAACGTGGCCGACGGTGTGCCGCTCTACGGCGCCATCGGCACCTCGCTGACCACCGAGGGCGACACCTCGCCCGCGGCGGCCCTGAACGTCGCGGCCTTCCCGAGCAACGGCTCCTACACCTACACCCGCACCATCGACCTGGACCCGAACGTGGTGGCCAACCTGCAGAAGGGCACCGCCGTCCTCGTCGTGCACGGCATCGACTACAACGGCAACGGCACCTACGACGGCGTCCTGGGGGCCAGCGAGCTGGATCCGAGCCTGCCCGCCGAGGCCACCGACCCGGCTCTGTGCGGCGCCTTCAAGCCGATGCAGATGGCCGGCGTGCCCGCCGGTTCGGCCGACACCGGTGGCGGCGCGACCGCTTCCGGCATGAGCAGCACCGAGGTCGCCGCGGGCACCGCCGCGGTCGTGGCGATCGCCGGGGCGGGCCTCGTGGCCTACCGCCGTCGTCGTCCCGCCCAGGACTGATCCCGCTCCCCGTCCCTCGGACGGGACCGGAGCAGGACACCCCGGCGCTCCCCGGGCCCGGTCGGACCTCCGACCGGGTCCGGGCCCGTCCTGGGGGCATGATGGAGGTGACTCTCGGGTCGCTCGTCATGACTTGACGTGAACCGTGACCGTCCGGGTGGGCGCCCGCCGCCCACCCACCGTCCAGGGAGTGATCGATGACCGGCCTCGACCGTCAGCCCACCACCGGCCCTGACCGGCGTCGCGCGCGGCGGTGGCTGGCCGCGGCCGGCACGGCGGGCGTGCTGCTGCTGGGCGCCTGCGGGTCGCCGCAGACCACCGCTCCCCAGCCCGGCGCCGACGTGGCCGGCACGCTGGCCCCGCGTTCGTCGACGGTCGCCGCGGCTCCCTCGTCCAGCGCCCCGGCGTCACCCACCCCCGCGGTCGATCCGCCGTCGTCGGTGTCCTCGGCCGAACCGGCTCCCGACACCACCCCGCCCGCCGACACCCCGGCGGCCGACCCGGCTCCCGTGGGCGACACCGCGGCGCCCGTCCCGCCGACCGCGCCCGCTCCGGAGGCCGTCGCGCCCCTTCCTGAGTCACCCCCGGTGAGCCTGTCCGTCCCGGCCATCGGGGTCACCTCGGCCCTGCTCGACCTGGGGCTGAACGACGACGGCACCGTCGAGGTCCCGCCGCTGGACGAGCCCGAGAGCAAGGCCGGCTGGTACCGCAACTCCCCGGATCCGGGGTCCCTCGGGCCGTCGATCATCCTGGGTCATGTCGACTCCAAGAAGTACGGACCGGGCGTCTTCTACGAGCTGGGCGCACTCAAGCCGGGCGACACCATCGAGGTGACGCGGCAGGACAACACCGTCGCGGTCTTCACCATCGACGCCGTCCGCTCCTACCCCAAGTCGGACTTCCCCACCCTGGACGTCTACGGCAACCTCGACCACGCCGGCATCCGGCTGATCACCTGCGGCGGCGAGTTCGACCCCGCCGCGAGCAGCTACGAGTCCAACATCATCGCCTTCGGCACGCTGACCTCGTCCCGCCCGGCCTGACCGGTCATTTCGCGTCGGCGTAGCAGCCGACGGCGACCGGATCGACGGGCGTCCGGACGGCCGAACCGGGGAACACCAGCGCGCGGGCGTCCTCCGCGGCCTGCCGCAGCACCTCGCCGACCGCCGGAGCGTGCTCGGCCGGGCAGTGCACGACGAGCTCGTCGTGCTGGAACAGCACCAACTCGGCCCCGGGCAACCCGGCCAGGTCACGACGCACCCCGGACAGCCAGACCGCGGCCCAGTCGGCCGCCGAGGCCTGCACCAGGAAGTTCCGGGTGAACCGACCCCGCTCGCGGGCGACCTGACGGGCCCGCCGGGCCGCAGCCTCCCCCGCCTCGGGCACCGACCCGGCCAGGACCGCCTCGCTCCACGCCGCGGACGGTGCGGGCGCCTGCCGACCGAGCACCGACCGCACGGTGCGGCCGCGCTCACCCGCCTCCGCCGCCGCCTGCACGCAGCCCATCGCCTGCGGGTACTGCCGGTACAGCACGGGCACCAACCGACCCGCCTCGCCGGCCGTCGCCCCGTACATGGCGCCGAGGACGGCGGTCTTCGCACTGTTCCGGTCACCGCCGAACCCCTCCCGGGCCACCACCCCGTACAGGTCCTCCGCGGCCGAGGCCCGCTGCAGCGCCTCGTCCCCCGACACCGCGGCCAGCACCCGCGGTTCGAGCTGGGCGGCGTCGGCCACCACCAGCAGATGCCCGGGGTCGGCCCGGACGGCGGTCCGGAGCAGCCGGGGGATCTGCAGGACGCCGCCACCCCGCGCGGCCCACCGCCCCGACACCACCCCGGCCGGGACGTAGCCGGGGTGGAACCGGCCCTGCTGCACCCACTCGTCCAGCCACGCCCACCCGTTCGCGGTGTGCAGCCGCGCCAGCTCCTTGTAGGCCAGCACGTCCGGCACCGCCGGGTGGTCGACGGACTGCAGCACCCACGCGCGCGTGCTCTCCACGTCGTGCCCCACCCGCTGGAAAGCGCCGCGCAGGTCGACGGCGGAATCGGGGTTCACCGGGAAACCGAACGCGGCGTCGATGCGCTCGGCGAGTTCGCGCATCCGCGGGGGCCGCCGGCCCGTCGGGGGGCGGGCGCCCAGGGCATCGGTGAGCAGCCGACCGTGCACCGCGGCGTCCCACGGCAGGCCGGCCCGGGTCATCTCCACCGCGGCCAGCGCCCCGGCACTCTCCGCGGCGACCAGCAGACGCAGGGCGTTGTCGTCACCGATCCGGCGGACCTGATCGGCCCAGACCCGGCCGAGCCCGGTCGGGTCCGTCGTCCCCGAGCGGCGGGGCACCGCGGCGAACAACTCGGGATGGCCCTCCGGCACCACGGGCGGCGGATCCGCGGGGACGGGACTGCCGGCCAGCCGGGCCAGGACGGCCGCAGCCGACAACGGCTCGCCGTGTCGCCCCTCACGGCCCAGCAGGAGGCGCTCGGTCAGGGTGATGTCGTGCACCCGGGGGATCCGGGCGCCGGCGGCGAGTGCCGACGGATAGACGGCGTCGGTGGCGTCCCACAGCACGCGCCCGGCGAGGCCCGTGACGGCGGCGGCGTCCACCGGCGGTCCGGTCGGGCCGGGTACCCCCGCGGGGTCGAGCGGGGTGCACGTCCAGGCCGGTGGCGTGTCACCCACCTGCTGCAGGACGGTGACCACCGCTCAGGGACGACCGTCCGCCGGGCGGATGGAAGCCCGGATGCGGGCCAGGGCCGCGGCCGCCGCCCGCTCGCGGTCCTCGTCGGTCTGCTGCCGGGCCCGCCCCTGCGCGGACTCCGCGGCCAGCTCGGCGCCGCCCAGGGCGGTGGCGTGCCGGCCCTCGATGCGGTCGCGCACGTGGTCCAGGGTCGGCACCCCGGCGTCGGTGTAGTCCAGCGCGGGCACGGTGGTGTCGCGCTCCGGACCCGCCTCGGCGGGGGTGGCGGCGGGTTCCGGTCGGTAGGGCATGGGTGACGGGGTCACGGGCGATCCTCTCGACGGGTCTTCACGCGGCGGGACGTGTACGCGGCGAGGCCCACCGTACGACCCCGGGCCGACAGCCACCCTTGCGCAAGTTACTGGCCAGTAATATCGTCGACCTACTGGCCGGTAACTTGTCCGGCCGGCCTGCGTCCGCCGGTGGACCCACCGGGAACGACGATCTCGGGAGCACACCATGAGTCACTACCGTTCCAATCTCCGTGACCTGGAGTTCGCCCTGTTCGAGGTGCTCGGCGCCCAGGACCGGATGGGTGTCGGGCCGTTCGCGGAGATGGACGAGGAGACGGCCCGCGGCGTCCTGCACGAGCTGGAGACGGTGGCCGTCGGACCGGTGGCCGCCTCGTTCGTGGACGGCGACCGCAACCCGCCGGTGTACGACCCGGCGACGTTCTCGGTGACCATGCCCGAGTCGTTCCGCAAGACCTACGAGACGTTTCACGACGGCGAGTGGTTCCGCCTGGAGCTGCCGAGCGACCTGGGCGGCTACGGCGCGACCCCGAGCCTGCGCTGGGCGGCGGCCGAGCTGGTGCTGGGCGCGAACCCGGCATTGTTCATGTACTCCGGCGGGCCCAACTTCGGTGTCGTGGTCCACCGCAACGGCACCCCGGACCAGCAGAAGATCGCCGGCCACATGATCAACCGCAACTGGGGTTCGACCATGGTGCTCACCGAGCCCGACGCGGGCAGTGATGTCGGCGCCGGCCGGACGAAGGCCGTGCGTCAGGCCGACGGCACCTGGCACCTGGAGGGCGTGAAGCGGTTCATCACCTCCGGCGACCAGGACATGACCGAGAACATCATCCATCTGGTGCTGGCCCGCCCCGAGGGCGAGGGCATCGAGCCGCGGCCGGGCACCAAGGGACTGAGCCTGTTCGTCGTGCCCAAGTTCCACTTCGACCTGGAGACCGGGGAGAGCGGCGAGCGCAACGGCGCCTTCGTGACCGGCGTGGAGCACAAGATGGGGCTCAAGGTCTCCACCACGTGCGAACTCAGCCTGGGTCTGAACGGCACCCCCGCCGTCGGATACCTGTTGGGCGACAAGCACGACGGCATCGCCCAGATGTTCCAGATCATCGAGTACGCCCGGATGCTGGTCGGCACCAAGGCCATCGCCACGCTGTCCACCGGGTACCTCAACGCGCTGGAGTACGCCAAGGAGCGCGTCCAGGGCGCCGACCTGACCCGCGCCTCGGACAAGACCGCGCCACGGGTCACCATCACCCACCACCCCGACGTCCGCCGGATCCTGATGAAGCAGAAGGCGTACGCGGAGGGGCTCCGCGCGGTCTACCTGTACACCGCGGGCTGGCAGGACCGGATCGCCCTGGAGAGCGAGGCGGGCGGCGAGTCCGGCGCGACCGTGCGCGCCCGGCAGGTCAACGATCTGCTGCTACCCGTCGTCAAGGGCGTCGGCTCCGAGCGCGCGTACGAGAACCTCGCCCTGTCGTTGCAGGTCTTCGGCGGCTCCGGCTACACCCAGGACTACCCGATCGAGCAGTACATCCGGGACGCCAAGATCGACACCCTGTACGAGGGCACCACCGCCATCCAGGCCCAGGACTTCTTCTTCCGCAAGGTCGTCAAGGACAACGGCAAGGCCCTCGGTGTCGTCGCCGGTGAGATCGGCGAGTTCATCGCCCGCACCCGCGCCGCCGACACCGACGGGGCGTTCAAGAACGAGATGGCCCTGCTGGAGACGGCTCTCGGCGACGTGCAGACCATGATCGGCACCATGGTCGGCTTCGCGATGGCCTCGATGAGCACGCCGGAGTCGGTCTACCAGGTCGGCGAGCACGCGGTCAGCCTGCTGATGAGCGTCGGCGATCTACTCATCGGCCACCTGCTGCTCCGTGAGGGCACCGTCGCCGCGGCCGCGCTGGCCGGTTCCCCCGTGGCCAAGGACGTCGACTTCTACACCGGCAAGGTCGCCGTCTCCCGCTGGTTCGCCCGCAACGTGCTACCCGAGCTGACCGCCCGCCGCGCCATCGTGGCCGCCGCCGACACCTCGCTCATGGAGGTGCCGGAAGGGGCGTTCTGAACCTCTGGGCGACCGGGGAGTGACGAGGGGTGTGCGCCCCGGGACAGACTGCGCGGCAGCCGGTCCCGGGGCGTTCCGCTGTGCGGGGGCGGTCTCAGGACTTGGCGGACAACACCCGGGCGGCCTCCCGCTCGGCGGCGGTGTTGCGCTCCCCGGCCCGGGATCCACGGAGCTTGGCCCGGATGTGCTCCCCGACGGTGATGTCCGGGTAGTGGGCGCCGTCCTGGCCGATGCAGGACCCGATGGTGGAGATGACGGCGTCGATGTTGCCGTCGTGGAAGAACGCGGCGGAGCGGCGGCGGCGAATGGTGCCGTCGACCACGGGCGGCTTGACCCGGTGCAGGGTGGACATCCAGCGCTCGTTGGTCCAGCGGGCGGTGAGGTCACCGAGGTTGACCAGCAGCCCGCCCTCGATCGGGCTGACGTCGTGCCAGTCGCCGTCGGTGTCCAGCACCTGCAGCCCGGCGACCCGGTCGGCCCACAGCACGGTGACGATGCCGTAGTCGGTGTGCTCGCCCATCCCGGTCAGTTCGCCGTCCAGGTCGACCAGGCCGGGCGGGAGCGCGTAGTTGTTCATCCGCAGCACGTCCAGCGAGTGGTCGGTGCGGGTGGCGAAGAAGTCGGCGGGGACGTCGAGCGCGTCGGCGAACACCCGGGTCAGCGTGCGGGCCACCCGGCGGGCCTCGACGAAGTAGGCCTGGACAGCGGCGCGGTAGGCCTCGCCGTCGAACCCCGCCGTCGCGGCCGGCCAGAGGTTCTCGGCGTAGTCGTCGGCGCTGTCCTCGGGGGTGACCCCGGCCGGGTAGTCCGAGCGGGCCGCGCCCACGTTGAACGCCTCGAAGAAGTCGTTCATCCGGGTGGCCGCCTCGACCCCGAGGGACAGGCTGAGCGATTCGCTCTTCGGCGGCGCGTACCCGCGGTTGATGTGCGGCGGCGTGCGGTAGGTCTTCTTGACCTCGAGGTCCTGACCGAAGAAGTCGTCCATGGCACCCGCCAGGCCGTCGGTGACCTGCGTCGGCACCCCGTGGCCGAGGATCTGCACGAAGCCCACCGTCCGGCAGGCCGCATCCATCTCGGCGGCCACCCGCGCCCGGTCGGCGGGGCTGCCATCGTCCCGCACGTAGGGGCCGATGTCGACGACGGGGACGGTGAAATCGACGCTCACGGCAACTCCCGGGGTGGGCGGGGTGGGACGGTGCCACCCTCCCACGACGGCCCGCCCACCGAACAGTCCGGCTCCGCCGCCCGCGGGCCGTCGGTGCCGTCCACTAGCGTCCTGCACGAGGCGCGGCCCCACGGGGACGTGCCACCGGTCGGTGTCGACCCCGTTCCCGCCGACGACCTGCAGGACGACGACGGGCCCACGGCCCGGCAGCGGAGGAGACGACATGGCGGTACGGGCGGCGACCCTGGTGGGCCCCGGCGCGATCGAGGTGCGGGAGTACCCGCTCCCCACCGAGCTGGAACCCGGCGCGATCCTGCTGGACATGATCGCGTCGGGCATCTGCGGGACCGACAAGCACACCTTCCGCGGCGAGACCGTCCAGTACGCCGGGACGGCCAAGGAGCGCCGCACCCCGTTCCCGATCATCCAGGGGCACGAGAACATCGGCACCGTCCGGGCTCTCGGCCCGGGCGGGGCCCTCGCGCACGACGGCACCCCGTTGCGCATCGGCGACCGCGTGGTGCCTGCCCCGAACCGGGCCTGCGGGACGTGCCGCAACTGCCAGCGCGGTTTCCCGTACTACCTCTGCGCGAACCTGGAGAACTACGGCAACTCGCTGACCTCGACCACCGCCCCCCACCTGTTCGGCGGCTGGGCGCAGTCGCTCCACCTGCTGCCCGGGACGGCGGTGTTCCGCGTCCCGGAGGACCTGCCCTCCGAGGTCGCGGTGCTGACCGAGATCTTCGCCGTCACGCACAGTCTGGAGCGGGCGGCCGCCGTCCGACGCCCCGGCGGATTCCTGCCCGGCGACACCGTGGTCGTCGTCGGGGTCGGTTCCCTGGGCATGGCCCACCTCGTCAAGGCCCACCTGATGGGAGCCGGTCGGGTCATCGCCGTGGACCGGTCGGCCAAGCGGTTGGCGCTGGCCCGCCGGTTGGTCGACGCCGACACCGTGCTCGTGGGCGAGGACCCGGCCTCGGTGCGTGCCGAGGTGATGGCCCTGACCGACGGCGACGGGGCGGACCTCGCGGTCAACGCCACCGGCTTCCCCGGCTCGTTCGCCACCGCGATCGGCCTGGTCCGGGACGCCGGCACCATCGTCGAGGTCGGCGCATTCGTCGACATGGGCGCCGAGGCGTTCAACCCGGCGGTGATCTGCGGCCGCAACCTGACGGTGATGGGCACCGGCGGGGAGGACCTGCAGGCCTACGCCGGCACCCTGGCCCTGCTCGCCCGCCACCACACGAGCATCCCGTTCGCCGAGATGGTGTCCCACGTCTTCCCGATCGCCGACGCGGCCCTGGCCGTCGAGACCTCCCTGGACGCGGAGAACGCGACCAAGGTGCTCGTCTCCGACGTCCTGCCCGCCCGGACCCCCTGATCCCGCCCTCCACCCGCCCCTCCTGATCGCCCCGAGAACGGACACCTGATGAGCACCGCATCGACGAACCCGACCACCCCGCTGGGCATCGGCGTGCTGGGCGCCGCCCGCATCTCCACCGACGCCCTGATCGACCCGGCCCACGAGATCGGCGCCCGCCTCGTCGCCGTCGCCGCCCGGGACCGGTCGCGTGCGACCGAGTTCGCCTCCCGGCACGGCGTGGAGCACGTCGTGGACGACTACCAGGCCGTCATCGACCACCCCGACGTCGAGGTGATCTACAACCCGCTCACCAACAACCTGCACGCCCCGTGGAACCTGCGGGCGATCCGCGCCGGCAAGCCGGTGCTGACCGAGAAGCCCTCCGCCGCCGACGCTGTCGAGGCGCGGACGGTCCGCGACGCCGTGCGGGCGGCGGGGGTGCCCGTCATCGAGGCCTTCCACCACCTCCACCACCCGCTGATGCACCGGATGGCCGAGCTGGCCCTGGGTGGGGAGCTCGGCGACCTGCAGTACGTCGAGGTGCGGATGATGATGCCCCCGCCGCCGGCCGGTGACCTGCGGTGGGACCCGGCCCTGGCCGGCGGCGGGCTGATGGACGTCGGCTGCTACGCCGTCCGGACGACCCGGGAACTCGCCCACCGCCTGGGCGGCGAGCCGGAACTGACCGGCGCGCGCGGCGGCGAGCTCACCGAGATCCCGGGGGTGGACGCGTGGATCGCCGCCGACCTGCGTCTGCCCGGCGGGGTGCCCGTCCACCTGGAGTCGAGCATGACCCACCACAGCGTGGACTTCTCGCTGCGGGTGGTCGGCAGTCGGGGCGAGGCGTTCGCCCCCAACTACGTCAAACCGCAGGAGGACGACCGCATCGTGATCACCCGCGGCGGCGGCCAGCAGGAGGAGCGGATGGGTACGCGGTCGAGCTACGCCTACCAGCTCGAGGCGTTCACCGACCTGGTCCGCAACGGCACGCCGATGTCCACCGACGCCGACGACGCCGTGCTCACCATGACGCTGATCGACGACATCTACCGCTCCGCCGGGATGGCCCCGCGCACGGCCACCCCCGACGCCGCCGGGGCCGGCGCATGAGCATCCGGGTCGCCGTCATCGGGGCCGGCGTGATCGGTAGCGCGCACGCGGTCAGCCTCGCCCGGGGGATCTCCGGGTCCACCGTCACCGTCGTGCACGACTTCGACCCGGCGCGGGCCGGCGCGCTGGCCGAGCAGATCGATGCCCGCCGAGTCGACGAGCTGGCCGACGTGTTCACCGCGGACGACGTCGACGCCGTCCTCATCGCCTCCCCGGACGCGGTGCACGCGCAGCAGCTGCTCCTCGGACTGCCGGCCGGCAAGCCCATCCTGTGCGAGAAGCCGCTGGCCACCACCGAGGCGGACGCCCGGGCCGTGGTCGACGCGGAGATCGCCCTGGGCCGGCGGGTGCTGCAGCTGGGCTTCATGCGGCGCTTCGACCCCGGGTACGTGCAGCTCAAGGACGAGCTCACCGCCGGGCGCATCGGCGAGCCACTGATCGTGCACAACATCCACCGCAACACCCGGGCGCCGTACGGGCTGCGGACCGAGCAGACGCTGACCAACATGGTGGTGCACGAGTTCGACATCGGCCGGTGGCTGCTGGACGAGGAGTACGCGTCGATCACCGTGCTCACTCCCCGGCCCGGACCGCTCACCCCGGAGGGCCAGCACGACCCGCTGCTGGTCATCCTGCGCACCCGCAGCGGGGTGCTGATGGAGGTGGAGGCCTTCGCCAACGCCCAGCTCGGATACGAGGTGACCTGCCGGGTCACCGGGTCGTCGGGCCAGTCGGTGATGGGCGACGGCGCCTTCATCACCCGGTCCGCGGCGTTCAGCCGCGGCGTCGACATCCCCGAGCTGTGGTTCGGGCGGTTCGCCGAGGCCTACCGCGTCCAGCTGCAGAGCTGGATCGACGCGCTGCGTCACGACACCCCGCTGCTCGGGGCGAATGCGTGGGACGGCTACGCGGCCACCGTGGTGTCCACCCGGGCGATCGAGGCCTACCGGACCGGGACGACGGTCGACATCGAGCTGCCGGAGGTGCCGGAGCTGTACGCGAGCGGATGAGGACTCAGGAGCGGCGGAGCAGCTGATCGACGGGCGCGTGGTCGTCGGTGAGCGGCGCCGCATCCGCGACGAAACCGGTGACGTCGTCGCCCGCGAGGGCGGCATCGGTCCCACCCCGCGCGCGGTTGACCGCCAGCAGCGCTGCGGCGTCGATCGGCCGGTGGGCGGCGACGATCACCAGGTTCCCGCCCGTCGTCCCGGCGAGCCGGTCGGGCGGACCCAGCACGGCCACCGACCCGAACACCTGGCGCAGCGTGGCGAGCTCGGCGCGGGCGAAGCGGTACGGCGGGTGGTCGATGAGGTTCAGGACGTACATCCCGTCGGGACGCATCACCCGGTCGACCTCCTGAGCCCACTCGACGGTGGTCAGGTGCCAGGGCACGGCCAACCCGCCGAAGGCGTCGCCCAGCACGACGTCGGCGGAGGAGTCGGGCAGCTCCCGCAGGGCCGTGCGGGCGTCCCCGACCCGCACCTGCAGATCGGCCGAGCGGACCAGACCCAGCTGCTGCTCGGCGATCTCGACCAGGGTCGGGTCCAGCTCCAGGACGACGTTCGTCGAACCCGGGCGGGTGGCCTGGACGTAGCGGGGCAGGCTGAACCCGCCGCCACCGACGTGCACGACGTCCAGCGGGGCGTCGTCCGGACCGGCCACGGCCAGCGTGTCGGCGAACAGCCGCGCGTAGGAGAAGTCCAGCCGGGCCGGGTCGTCGGGATGGATGCAGCTGTGCCGCAGCGTGTCCAGGTACAGCGTCAACCCGTCCGGGCAACCGGCGAGATCGGGCACCACGCGGGCGCAGAAGTAGGCCGACTCCCGTTCGCACGGGTCCAGCGCGGCGTTCAACCGCTCGACCCCCAGCCCGCCGCCCGCACCCACCAGCACGACGACGGCCGCCAGCGCGGTGGGGAAGGTCTGCCGGGTCGAGCGGCGCAGCCCGATCTCGACGGCCACCCCCATGGCCAGGACGACCACGGCCACCCCGATGAGGATCGGCGTGGTGGGCCAGGCGGCCACCAGCAGGAACCCGGTCAGGAAGGTGCCGACGATGGCCCCGGCCGTGCCCAGGGCGGACAGCCGGCCCACCGTGCGACCCGTCTCGCCCAGATCGGCGAGCTGCATCTTGATCACCGCGGGCGGTACCGCGGACAGCACCGCCGCCGGGAGGAAGAACGCCATGGCGACCAGGAGCACCACGGCGCCCGGACCGGTCCCCCAGGACAACGAGCCGATCAACCGCACGATCGGCACGATGAGCAGCGACAGCGCGCCGCCCAGCAGCAGGATCGGCCCGAGCAGCAGGTGCGGCCGGCGCCGGTCGGCGAGCTTGCCACCCAGCCAGGTGCCGACCGCGATGGCGGCCAGGATCGTCCCGATGATGCCGGTGTAGGTCTCCAGCGTCACGCCGACGTAGGGCGCGAGCAGCCGGGCGGCGAGGATCTCCATCACCAGCACCGCCGCCGACGTGACGAAGACCAGGACTCCGGCCGGGAAGGGTCGCATCCGGGCAGTATGCCCAGCGCCGGACCCGATCACTCCCGGGTGCGCCCCGCGGTGATGATGGTGGGATGTCCGACCCCGAACCGACCACCGACCCCCGTGCACGACTGCTGCAGCTGCGGGCCGATCTCGTCGCGGAGTCCGACGACACCCACCGGGCGCTGCAGGAGATCCGGCGGCTGCGGCTGGACCGGTCCGACGACGACGAGCACGACCCGGAGGGCGCGCCGCTGTCCGGGGAGTGGTTCCGGGTGGACGGCCTGCACACCGCCGCCCGGCAACGGGTCCGCGACGTCGACGAGGCCCTGGCCGATCTGGACGCCGGCCGCTACGGCAGCTGCCGCCGCTGCGGTGAGCCGATCGCGCCGGGCCGACTGGAGATCATGCCCACCGCCACCCGCTGCGTGCGGTGCGCCGGCAAGCCCTGACCTGCTCAATCGCGGTCGCGGTCCTTCCGGGTGCGCCCCTTCTCGTCGGCGAGCGGCCGCGCGGCCACCACCGGGAACGCCCCGGTGTAGCCGGAACGCTCCTGCGCGATGGCGGTGATCCGGTCGCGGCAACGGAACCAGCCGAAGACCAGCAGCGGCACGATGATCACCAGCGAGGCGATCGTGTACGTGCCGATGGGGTAGTCGAAGGCGATGAGGACGAGCACCGCGCCGAGGAAGAGCAGCGTCAACCAGCCGGTGTACGGGGAACCGAACAGGCGGAACGAGGGGCGTTCCAGTCGCCCCTGCTTCGACCACGAGAACAGCTTGAGCTGGCACAGCACGATGGTCGCCCAACTGCTCAGGATGCCCAGCGACGCGACGTTCAGGACGATCTCGAACGCCTCCGCCGGGACGATCGCGTTCAACCCGACGCCGAGCAGGGTGACCACCGCGGTCAGAGCGATGCCGCCGTACGGCACCCCGGCCCGGTTCATCCGCGCCGCGAACTGCGGTGCGGACCCGGCCTTGGCCATCGAGTGCAGGATGCGGCCGGTGGAGTAGAGCCCCGCGTTCAGCGAGGACAGCGCGGCGGTCAGCACCACGAGATTCATGATCACGCCGATGCTGTCGACGCCGATCGAGGAGAAGAACGTGACGAACGGGGACTCGCCCGCCCGGTAGGCCGTGTACGGCAGCAGCAGCGAGAGCAGCAGCACCGACCCGACGTAGAACACCGCGATCCGCCAGATGACCGTGTTGATCGCCTTGGGCATGACCTTCTCGGGGTTCTCCGTCTCCCCCGCCGTCGTCCCGACCAGCTCGATGGCCGCGTAGGCGAACACCACGCCCTGGATGATCACGATCGCCGGGACGAGGCCGTTCGGCAGCCAGCCGCCGTTGTCGGTGATCAGGCTGAACCCGACCTGCTGCCCGTCGACCGGCGTCCCGAAGATCACGAAGTAGATGCCCACCAGCAGGAAGGCGACCAGCGCGACCACCTTGATCAGCGCGAACCAGAACTCCATCTCGCCGAACACCTTGACCGACACCAGGTTCAGCCCGAGCACGATGACCAGGGCCACCAGCGCCCACACCCACTGCGGCACGGAGTCGATGAACGTGGAGTACTGCCCGAAGAACTTCATGTACAGCGCGACCGCGGTGACGTCGACGATGGAGGTCATCGCCCAGTTCAGCCAGTACATCCAACCGGCGGTGTACGCGGCCTTCTCGCCGAAGAACTCCCGCGCGTAGGACACGAACGACCCCGACGACGGCCGGTGCAGCACCAGCTCGCCCATGGCCCGCAGCACCAGGAACGCGAAGAACCCGCACAGCGCGTAAATGAACACCAGCGCGGGGCCGGCCTGGTTCAGTCGCCCGCCCGCGCCCAGGAACAACCCGGTGCCGATGGCGCCGCCGATGGCGATCATCTGGATCTGCCGCGACTTCAGCCCCTTGTGGTACCCGGCCTCCTCCTCGGCGAACCGGCCCGGATCGGGCCCGGCCGGGGGCGTGCGGTCGACCGGCGGTGGGGTGTCGTGCGTGGCCATGGGCAGGATCCTGACGGCGGCGGGGCGGGGGCGTGGGCCGTCGACGGGTGGGGACCCCGCGGCGGCCCGGGACGGGCGACCGCGCCGTGATCATGGTGACGACATCGGCACAGTGTGCGACCCGACCGCGACGGCGGCAACGGGAGTCCCGGGACCGCTCACCGCCGGTTCACCCGGGACGGCCGTCCGGCCACCGTCCCGGCGCCGAGGGTGCGGAGGCGCACCCGCCCGGGCCCTACCCGGGAACAGCGCCCGTCGAGGAGGTCAGCCGGTGCTGCCGGGGGGCGGGAACCCGCCGACCAGGGCCGGCACCCGGTCCCGCGGGGCGGGCGGCGCATCGCCACCGGGCGGCGGGAAGCCGCCGATCAGTCGGGGCAGGGCGGCCGGGTCGTGCGGTGCGGGCAGGGATCCGCCGGGCGGCGGGAAGCCCCCCGGCTGCGGCAGTCGGTCGCCGGGCGGCGGGCCGGGGCGGTGCGGGGCGGCGGGTGTCCGGTCCGCGGGACGGGCGCCGTACCCCGGGGGCGGTGCGCCCGGGGAGGTCGGGCCGCCCGGCCGGGAGTACCCGGCCGGTGCGGGCGCGGTCGGCGGTGCCGGCCGGGAGTACCCGGTCACGGCGGGCGGGGTGGGCGCGGTCGGCGGTGCCGGCCGGGAGTACCCGGTCGGCGCGGGCGCGCCCGACGGGGGTACGGCCCGTGGAGCAGCGGCGGGCCCGGTCGTGGTGGCCGGGGCTGCCGGTTCGTCGACGTCCACGCCGTACTCCCGGGCCAGCGCGGCCGTGCCCTGCGTCCAGCCGGCCGACACGCTGCGCACCTTCCAGGTGCCGCCCCGGCGGTAGACCTCCACCAGGACGGCGGCCCGTTCCGTGGTCAGGCCGGACGCCGACGCGGTGACCGGCACACCGGAGCGCTGGTCCACCCGGACGGACAGCTCTCCCTGCGCGGTCAGCGGGCCGGCCACGCCGTCGTCCACCGCCACGCACACCGCGATCGTCTCCACGGCCGCGGGCACGCGGGCCGGATCGATCGACAACCGTTGCCCGTCGAGCAGTCTCACCGCACCCTCGGGCGAGGTGGGCTGGTTGAAGAACACGAGATCGGCGTCGCTGCGCACCGTTCCGGCCGCGGTGATCTGGAAGGCCAGCACGTCCACCGCACCACGACGGGCGCCGGACACGGTGATCTCGACCGGGCCGTCGGACAGCGGCGCGTTCGCCCCCTTGGTCAGCTGCGTCATGTCCCCACTCCCGTCCCTCACTCCGGCAGCGGCCGGTAGTCCCCGGTCTGGGTCACCTTGGCGATGGCCCGCATCTTGTTCACCGCGTCCAGCGCCGCGACCTTGTACGACTCGGCGAGCGTCGGGTAGTTGAACACCGCGTCCACCAGGTAGTCGACGGTGCCGCCGCACCCCATCACCGTCTGCCCGATGTGCACGAGCTCGGTGGCGTTGGTGCCGAACACGTGCACGCCCAACAGTTCTCGGGACTCGGCGTGCACCAGCAGCTTGAGCATGCCGTAGGAGTCACCGAGGATGGCGCCGCGGGCCAGTTCCCGGTACCGGGACACCCCGACCTCGAACGGCACGTTCTCGCCGGTGAGCTGCTCCTCGGTCCGCCCCACGTAGCTGATCTCGGGGATCGTGTAGATGCCGATGGGCTGCAGGTCGCCCAGCTTGCCGCCGACCGACTCGCCGAACGCGTGGTAGCTGGCGCGGCGGCCCTGTTCCATCGACGTGGCCGCCAGGGCCGGGAACCCGATGACGTCACCCACGGCGTAGATGTGGCCGACCTCGGTCTGGAAGTGCTCGTTGACCTCGATACGGCCACGTTCCCCCGCGGACAGTCCGGCCGCCGGCATGTCCAGGGCGTCGGTGACCCCCTGCCGGCCGGCGGAGTACAGCACCGTGTCGGCGGGGATGCGCTTGCCCGATTCGAGCAGGGTGACCGTGCCGGCCGGGTGCCGCTGCACCTCCTTGACCGACTCGGAGAACCGGAACGTCACGGCGAGATCGCGGAGCTGGTACTGCAGGGCCTCGACGATCTCCCGGTCGCAGAAGTCCAGCATGCTCGACCGCTTCTCGACCACGGTCACCTTGGTGCCCAGCGCGGCGAACATGGAGGCGTATTCGATCCCGATGACACCGGCGCCGACCACCACCATCGAGGTGGGGACGTGGGCCATCCCGAGGATCTGGTCGGAATCCATGATGGTGGCGCCGTCGAAGTCGACGCTGGCCGGGCGGGCCGGGCGGGTACCCACGGCGATGACGATCTTGTCGGCCCGTACCTCGCGGTGGTCGCCGTTGTCGTCGGCCACCTTGAGGGTGTGCGGGTCCAGGAAGGTGGCCGTGCCCGGCAGCAGGGCGACGTGGTTGCGGGAAAGCTGGTTGCGGATGACGTCGATCTCCCGCGCGATGACGTGCTGGGTGCGGGCGGAGAGGTCGGCGACGGTGATGTCGTTCTTGACGCGGTAGGACTGGCCGTAGAGCTCCCGCTGGCTGAGTCCGGTCAGGTAGAGCACCGCTTCGCGCATCGTCTTCGACGGGATGGTGCCGGTGTTGATGCACACGCCGCCGACCATGTCCCGACGCTCCACCACGGCCGCGCGGCGACCCAGCTTGGCCGCGGCGATGGCCGCCTTCTGTCCCGCCGGGCCCGAACCGATGACCACCAGGTCGTAGCTGTCCATGAGCGCACACTCCCCTCCCGGCACGCCGGGCTCGCGGTGCGGCGAATCATCCCGCACGCGCAGGCGCAGCGGGTCACCGGAGGGTGAACTTCCCGCGCAGGGCGACCCCCGGTGGTGAACCGCGGGTCGAGAGCGGGGCGTTCGCCCCGGAGACGCAGATGACTCCGGACGGCCGCCAGGTCGGGGGTCTGGCGGTAGTCCGGAGTCGTCTGGTTCGTCGTCCTCCCCCCGGCGGTCGTTACAGACGCGAAGGGATCTGACGAGTGAAGTTCACACCACGGAACGTGAGATCAGCGGATCTCGAGCGAGCGGCGCTGGGCGAACTGGGCCAGCTCGCCGCGCTGCGCCGGGGAGAACGAGCTGTCCATGGCCCGGTCCAGCGCACGGCGGGTGCGGCGGATCTCGCGACGGCGGCTGACGGTCTGACGCAGGGAAGACATGATGGCGATCCTTTGCTGCTGCACTTGCCCACTGCAGGGTGTTGCGGTGGAGAACGGTCGGACGCCGGTGGGCGCCACACCCTGTATGACGTGCGAGCGGCCGAAAGTATGCCTGTTCCGCCGGTGACCTGCCGCACACGCCGCTGATCGTCCGGTCAGGCTGGCAATCGGAACTGGATTCATCGGCGCACGACCGCGGATGTGTGGTCAGAAGGTGATGGCCAGGCCCGGGTCGGCCAGCAGCGCCGCCACGTCGGCCAGGAACTGCGAACCCTGCTGACCGTCGACGATGCGGTGGTCGAAGGACAACGCGAGATGGCAGACCTTCCGCACGGCCAGGGCGCCGTCCACGACCCACGGGGCGTCCTTGATCGACCCGAGGGCCAGGATGGCCGACTCCCCCGGATTGAGGATGGGCGTGCCGGAGTCGACGCCCAGCACGCCCACGTTGGTGATGGTGAACGTGCCGCCGGCGAGCATTGCCGGAGTCGTCCGCCCGGCGCGGGCCGTCTCGGTCAGCTCGCCGAACGCGGTGGCCAGCCCGAGCAGGTCCAACCGGTCCGCGTCGCGCACCTTGGGCACGATCAGCCCGCGGTTGGTCGCCGCCGCGATACCCAGGTTGACGTACTGCTTGTAGACGATCTCCTGGGTGTCCTCGTCCCAGGTCGCATTGACCTCCGGCGTGCGGCGGACGGCCAGGCACACGGCGCGGGCCACGAAGGCCAGCGGCGTCAGCTTGATCCGGGCGTACTCCGGTCGCTTCCGCAACCGCTCCCGGAGCTCCATCATCGGCGTCACGTCCACCGCGACGAACTCGGTGACATGCGGTGCGGTGAAGGCGGACTGGGTGACGGCGGTGGCCGTGGCGCGCCGGATACCGCGGATCGGCACCCGCGACTCCCGGGTGGCCGGGTCGTAGTCGGGGTTGCGCAGTGCGGGCAGCCGGGGATCGGCCGGCGGGTTCTCCACCGTGGTGGCGGCCGCCTCCAGCGCCGCGTGGGCGGCCGCGGCGGCGTGCACCTCGGCGCGGCTGATCACCCCGTCGGGCCGCTCGGCGACCACATCGGCCAGGTCGACGCCCAGCTCCTTGGCCAGTTTGCGCACCGGCGGGGTGGCCAGCGGGGCGCGGGCACCGGCGTCCGGCGCGGTCGGCGTCACCGGCTCCGGAGTGGCCGGAGGGACGGGCGCCGGCGCGGCCGGGGGCACGGCACCGGCCACCGGCCGGCGCGCGCGACGGGTGGCCCCGCCGGACGGGGTCAGATAGCCGACCAGCGTGGCGATCCGGCCGTCGGCCATCGTCTCGCCGATCTTCGCGCCGGCCGTGTCGTCCGGCCGGACGGTGTACTCGCTGGACAGGGACTCCGCGGCCGCCGGAGCCACCCCGTCCGTCCCCGGGTCGGCGCCGGCGTCCGGACCCGTCCGGATCGCGATGATCGGGGTGCCCACCGGGATCAGCTCGCCGGTCGGCACGAGCAGGGCGTCGATCCGGCCGGCGAACGGCGAGGGCAGCTCCACGGCGGCCTTCGCCGTCTCGATCTCCACCAGGATCTGGTTGACGGTGACCACGTCACCGGGCTCGACCCGCCAGGACAGCACCTCGGCCTCGGTCAGCCCCTCCCCCACGTCGGGCATGGCGAAGATGTGCACCGCCGGGTCCTGACCGCGGGTCGTCCCGTTCTCCGTCGCCGTGCTCACCGGTACTCCTCCTGCTCGTGTACTGCCTGTTGCGGTGCCGCCCGACCGGTCAGAACGCGTAGGTGCGATCGACGGCGTCGAGCACCTTGTCCAGGTCCGGGAGGTAATGATGCTCGGCCTTGCTCGGCGGATACGGGACGTCGTACCCGGCCACCCGCTGGACGGGCGCGGCCAGCGAGTAGAACGCCTCCTCGGTGATCCGGGCGGCGACGTCGGCGCTGATCGAGGACTCCCGTGGGGCCTCGGTGACGACCACGGCCCGTCCGGTCCGCCGGACGGACTCCAGCACCGGGTCCAGGTCCAGCGGAGAGAGCGTGCGCAGGTCGATGACCTCCAGGGACCGGCCCTCGGTGGCCGCCGCCTCCGCCGCGGCCAGCGCCACGGCGACACTCGGCCCGTACGTCACCACGGTGACATCGGTGCCCGGCCGGCGCACGACACTGGAGAACGTCGACCCCTGCGGCGGCGTGCCGATGTCGACCGGGCCCTTCTCCCAGTAGCGGCGCTTGGGCTCGAAGAACACCACCGGGTCGTCGCAGGCGATGGCCTCGCGGAGCATGTCGTAGGCGTCCTGCGGCGTGGAGCAGGCCACCACGCGCAGCCCGGCGATGTGGCAGAACAGCGACTCCGGGGACTCGGAGTGGTGCTCGACCGCGCCGATGCCCCCGCCGAACGGGATGCGGATGACCATCGGCATCGAGAACGCGCCCTGCGAGCGGTAGGTCACCTTGGCGACCTGGCTGATGATCTGGTCGAACCCGGGGAAGACGAACCCGTCGAACTGGATCTCGGTCACCGGCCGGTAGCCCCGCATGGCCAACCCGACGGCGGTGCCGATGATGCCGGACTCGGCCAGCGGGGTGTCGATCACCCGGTTCTCGCCGAAGTCCTTCTGCAGGCCCTCGGTCACCCGGAACACCCCGCCCAGCCGGCCGACGTCCTCGCCCATGATCAGCACCGAGCTGTCGAGTTCCATGGACGACCGCAGGGCCAGGTTGAGGGCCTTGGCCAGTGTCGTGCGCTGCTCGTCCCGGTCCCGACCGCTCGAACCCGTCTGTCCCGCCACCGTCGCTCCACCCGTGCTCATCGGCCCGACTCCGCCGGCTCCTGGAAGGACGCCAGGTACCCGATCTGCTCCGCGTGCTGCCGCCGGGTCTGCTCGTGCTCACCGCTGTAGACGTGGCTGAACAGCCGGTCCGGGCCGGGACTGTCCAGGGCGTAGCAGGCGGCCCGGAAATGGGCCGCGAGCTCGTCGGCGTCCTGGGCGACGCGCTCGAAGAAGGCCGCGTCGGCCAGGCCCTCGCGGGTGAGGTGCACCCGGACCCGCTCGATGGGGTCGAGCAGCTTCCAGGCCTCCTCCTCGTCGGCCAACCGGTACCGGGTCGGGTCGTCGGAGGTGGTGTGCGCGTCCATCCGGTAGGTGAACGCCTCGATCATGACCGGGCCGTTGCCACTGCGGCACTCCTGCAGCGCCCACCGGGTGACCGCGAGACAGGCCAGCACGTCGTTGCCGTCCACCCGCACCCCGGGGAAGCCGTACCCGTGCGCCCGTCGGTACAGCGGCACCCGGGACTGCTTCTCCACCGGCTCGGAGATGGCCCATTGGTTGTTCTGGCAGTAGAAGACGACCGGGGCGTCGAACACGGCGCCGAACACCATGGCCTCGTGCACGTCGCCCTGGCTGGTCGCGCCGTCCCCGAAGAACGCGATGGTGGCCTCGGACCCGTCGACACCCTCGGGGCCGTCGGCACCATCAGGACCGTCGGCCCCGGCACCGGCGGCACTCGCCGAGTTGCCGGCGCCGCCGACCGCGCCGTCCAGCCGCTGGCCCATCGCGTAACCGACGGCGTTCAGCACCTGGTTGCCGATGACGATCGCGTAGCCGTTGAACCGGGTGGCCGCCGGATCCCAGCCGCACTGGTCGGTACCGCGGAAGATGCCGAGCAACTGGGCCGGGTCGATGCCGCGGCACCAGGCGACACCGTGCTCGCGGTAGGAGGGGAAGGCCATGTCGGTGGGCCGCAGGGCCCGCCCCGCACCGATCTGCGCGGCCTCCTGACCCAGCAGCGGCGCCCAGAGCGACAGCTGGCCCTGGCGCTGCAGGGCGTTGCCCTCCCGGTCGAACCGGCGGACCAGCACCATGTCCCGGTAGAGGCCCTGCAGCAGCTCGGCGGTGACCTCCAGCGGGTAGTCCGGATGCGGGGTGAACACGCCCTCCGGGGACAGCAGCTCGACGAGGTCCGGGCCCTCGCTGGTGGCCCGGAGGCCGGCGACGACCTGCTCGGGCGTGGGGTGGGCGGCGGTGCCGGCCGCACCCTGGGCGGCGGCGTCGCGGGCGGTGGTCGGCGGGTCCTGCTCCGGTCCGCCGGATGCCGCACCAGATCGTTCGCGTCGCTCAGGATGCTGTTCCCGCTGGTCCGACTCCTGCACAGGCCCTCCTCCGTCCGGCACCGGGCCCGTCCGCGCTGCCGCATCGCTCGTCCGCACGGGGGTCCGACCCTCGATACTGGCACGGATGCGACCACCGTGGTGACCTGGGCCACGTCCGACAGTCGGACGGTCGACGGTCGGTCGTGCCTGGTGGGAGGGCATGCGCGCGTCGGAGCGACCGGTCCGCGGAGGGTGCCGGATCGATCACCGCCGGGGCGCGCCGCGGTGGCGATCGGCGGCCCCCCGGCGGTTGCCGGTGCCGCCGTCGGGGCGGGCGCCTACGATCGGGCCCCGGGCAGGCGCGGTCCCCCTCGACCGCCGCCGGTCGCCCGCACCGCCCGCACACCGTTCAGTGGAGGTTCGTCGTGGAGCTGGAACACCGGTTCGAGGTCCCGGTCGGGATCGAGAAGGCCTTCGCCACCCTGGCCGACATGGAGCAGGTGGGCGGGTGCTTCCCCGGGGCCACGGTCGACAAGGTCGACGGCGCCGAGTTCAGCGGCACGGTGAAGATCAAGCTCGGCCCCATCCGGCTGACCTACAAGGGTCACGGCACCATCGTCGAGAAGGACCCGATCGCGCACCGGGCCCGGATCGAGGCGACCGGCAACGCCGGCGGTTCGTCCACCGCAGCCATGCTGGTCAGCGCCACGGCCACCGCCCTGGCCCCCAACCGCACCGCGGTCGACCTGGTCACCACCCTGTCCATCACCGGCCGGCCGGCCCAGTTCGGGCGCGGGGTGATGGTCGAGGTCAGCAACAAGATGATCTCCCAGTTCGCCGACTGCGTGTCCACCAAGCTGGTCGGCAAGGAGGCCGGCGGCGCCGAGCTGGTGGACGTCGTCGATCCCGACGAGGTCGCCGCCGAGGTCGTCGCCGACGAGCGGGAAGCCGTTCAGGAGGCACAGGCCGCCCAGGCCGCGCAGGACCGCCCGGCTGCTCCCGCCCCGGTGCAGGCGCACCGCGTGCCCACGGCCGAGCCCGAGCCCATCGACCTGCTCGGCACGGCCGGCGTGCCGGTGCTGCGGCGGGTCGTCCCCGTCCTGGCCGGGGTGGTCGGGCTGATCCTGATCAGCAAGCTGGTCCGCCGCCGGAAGACCCAGCCGGAGGAGTGACGCGCCCGCCAGGACCCGGCGCAGACCGGGTGCCGGGTCCGGTGTGAACTGCAGCTGCTGCCGGTCAGGCCACGGCGGGGGCGACCACCGCAGTGACGGACACCGTCGGGCTGGGCGGGGGCGTTGCGGCGGCCCCGCTCGGGGCGGTGCCGATGTCCACGGTCCGCCCGGCGGCGGCCCGGCGAGCGGTCTTGTGCGCGTACATGTCCTCGTCGGCGGCGTGCACCAACGCACTGAAGTCGGCCGGGCCCGCCCCGGCGGTGCTGGTGGCCCGACCCACGCTGGCGCTCACCGAGCCGGCGCGCATCGCCGCGGTGAGCCGGTCGGCCACGTTCCGCAGTTCGTTCACGCTGCAGTCCTCCAGGATGACCGCGAACTCGTCACCGCCGAGCCGGGCGACCACGTCCCAGTCCCGGACGGATTCCCGAAGCGCCCGGGCGACCAGCCGGAGGACCTCGTCGCCCGCGGCGTGACCCCGTCGGTCGTTGGTCTCCTTCAGCCCGTCGACGTCGACGAACAGCACGCTGACCGCGGTGGACCGGGCCGCCGTCCGCCGGATGGCCTGCTCGCCGGCGACCTGGAAGCCGCGGTGGTTGACCAGCCCGGTGAGGGAGTCGGTCACCGCCATCTGGGTCACCAGCCGGTTGGCCGCGTGCAGCCGCCGCCGGGTCCGCGACCAGGCCAGGTGCAGCAGGACGGCCAGGGCCAGGGTCTTCACCACCGCGAGCGCGAACTCCGTGGCGGGGACCGGGACACCGAACGCCGCGGCGCAGGCGATCCAGCCCCCCACGGCCAGTGTCACCACGGCGAGCGAGCCGAACCGGCCGGGCAGCAGGGCACCCACGGCGATGACGGACAGGATGATGCCGATCGGCGGCCAGGTCACCCGGGTCGCGACCATGTAGAGCAGCGGATTGGCGCACAGCACCATGCCGAAGACCAGACCGACGAGCGGCGAGTGCCGGCGCAGCCAGCCGTCCGGGTAGCGGCCCAGCCGCCACCAGCACAGGGCCATGCCGAGGCAGGTCAGCACGGCCAGGACACCGGCCGGGAGGGCCCCCGGCGTCGCGTCGAAGCCGAACATGGCCACGGCGATGAGGGCGAAGATGACCGACCCGACCCCGCAGGCGGGGATCAGGCCGTCGTCCACCACCAGGGCGTCGTCCTCGAGTGTCTCCGCGTCGTCCCGGCGGCGGCGCCCCTCGACGAGCAGGCCGGGACCGATCACCGGGGACGTTCGACGGGCCGTCATGGGTCCATCCTAGAGTTGATCGACCACTCTGCGTAAGAAAGAATCACTTTCAGCAACGTATGGCCGAGCAGGGCCCGCCCGGACGGTCACCCTTCGCCAGGATGACCGCCCCGGGGCCCGCCCGGGTCAGCCCAGCCGCTCGCGCAATCCGTCGAGCTCGTCGCGCAGCGCAGCCGGGACCGTCGTTCCGAGGCTGTCGAGCCACTCCTGGATGAGCGGAAGTTCACGCTTCCACTCCTGCCCGTCGACGGCGAGTGCCCGGGTGAGTTGCTCCGGGGTCACCTCCACGCCGTCGAGATCGAGCCCGCCGGGCACCGGCACGTCACCGATGGGCGTGCGGACGGCGGGGGCGGTGCCCTCGAGCCGTTCGACCACCCACTTGAGCACCCGGGCGTTCTCGCCGAAACCGGGCCACAGGAACCCGCCGTCGGCGTCGCGCCGGAACCAGTTCACCGAGAACACCGCGGGCATGCGCCGACCCGGGGCCCGTGCCAGGTCGAGCCAGTGCTGGAGGTAGTCGCCGGCGTCGTAGCCGATGAACGGCAGCATCGCCATCGGGTCACGACGGACAACGCCGACCGCACCGGTGGCCGCGGCCGTGGTCTCGCTGGCGATGGTCGCGCCCAGGAAGACGCCGTGCTGCCAGTCCCGGGCCTGCAGCACGAGCGGCACCGTGGTCTTCCGCCGACCGCCGAACAGGATCGCCGAGATGGGCACACCCCTCGGCTCGTGGTACTCGGCGGCCAGGGTCGGGCACTGGGTGATCGGGGTGCAGAAGCGGGAGTTGGGGTGCGCGGCGGGCTGCCCGGCGCTGGCCAGCACACTGCCGTCCGCGGCCAGCCCACTGGGCGTCCACTCCCGACCCTGCCAGTCCGTCAGGTGGGCCGGCGGTTCCGGCGTCATCCCTTCCCACCAGACGTCGCCGTCGTCGGTGAGGGCGACGTTGGTGAAGACCGAGTTGCCGGCGGCGATGGCACGCATCGCGTTGGGGTTGGTGTCCCACCCGGTGCCCGGAGCCACCCCGAACAGGCCGAACTCCGGATTCGTCGCGTACAGCCGGCCGTCCGCGCCGAACTCCATCCAGGCGATGTCGTCGCCGAGGGTCTCCACCCGCCACCCGGGGATGGTCGGCTCGAGCATGGCCAGGTTGGTCTTGCCGCAGGCGCTCGGGAACGCGGCGGCGACGTAGTGGACGACGTCGGACGGCGAGGTCAGCTTGAGGATGAGCATGTGCTCGGCGAGCCAGCCCTCGTCCCGGGCCATCGCCGAGGCGATCCGCAGGGAGTAGCACTTCTTGCCCAGCAGGGCGTTCCCGCCGTACCCGGACCCGAACGACCAGATCGCCCGCTCCTCGGGGAAGTGGACGATGTACTTCGTGTCGTTGCACGGCCACACCGCGTCGGTCGTGCCCGGTTCGACCGGAGCGCCGACCGAGTGCAGCGCCTTGACCCAGGGCAGCCCGGTGTTGATGAGATCCAGTGCGCCGGTGCCGATCCGGGTCATCACCCGCATGGAGGTGACGACGTACGCGGAGTCGGTGATCTCCACCCCCAGCCGCGGCTTGGCCGCATCCAGCGGCCCCATGCAGAACGGCACCACGTACAGGGTGCGACCCCGCATGCAGCCCCGGTACAGCTCCGTCATCTCGGCCTTCATCGCGGCCGGGTCCCGCCAGTTGTTGGTGGGGCCGGCGTCCCGTTCGCGCTCCGAGCAGATGAAGGTGCGGTCCTCGACCCGGGCGACGTCGGACGGGTCGGACACCACGTGGAAGGAGTTCGGCTTGCCGGTCAGCCGGGTGAAGGTGCCCGCGGCGACCAGCGCGTCGGTCAGCTCGGCGAACTCCGCATCGGTGCCGGTGACGAAGTGGATGCGGTCCGGCCGGGTCAACGCGGCCACCTCGCCGATCCACCGCAGCAGCTCGGGGGCGACCGGCGCCCCGGACGGGGCCGGGGATCTGCCGGCCGCCCCCGTCGGGCTCGGGACCGGGGCGGCCGAAACGGGCAGGGAACGGACGGTCGCGGCAGGTTCGAGGACGGCGGTCATGCGTCATCTCCAGGGTCGGGCCGCGTCGCGCCCCCTCCCGGACGGGATTCGGGCGAGCTGCGGTGCGGTGGCGGGCCCGGACGGCGGGCCGTCCGGGGCTCGGTGCACGCCCCGCGTCGGGGCGAGGAATGAGGCAGGACGTTAACCACCTCGACACCGGAAAAGGGCCCGGAAAGCTGTGGGCCGGGGCACAGAATCGTGAAAGAAGCGCCTTCGCGCTGTGGGGTGCACCACCCCGTGTCGAGAAATGTCGAGTCCTGGGGAACGACGGTGGAAAAGGTCCACGGACGAGGGGGTTCGTTCAATGCAATCGTTTCACCAGCGCGGACGACCCCCCGTGGCGGCGCCGGCCCGGCCGACCGCCCCGATGCCGACGCATCCACTCCCCGCCGCACACCCGCAGGGCACGTCCGCCGTCCGAATGCGGGAGAAAAAGACCGGGAATGCGGAGCACATTTCACCGGGAACAACTCCGGCAGACCTGGTCACGAGGATTGTAGAAATAATGTTCCCGGGCCGGTCGGCGGCCCGGGCGGACATCCGGCGCGCGGATGTGGGGGCACGGGCAGATCGGGCGAGGAACGGGTCTTCTGCGGAGCAGATCCGACTGTGACCCGGGCAGGAACAGCACGATGCTGGAGGGACGCGAGGGGGCGATCGGCCGCTCGCGGGACATCCGGACGGGAGGGCGGTGGCGATGAGCCGGACGGTGAACGCCGAACGACGCCGCGGCATCGTGCTCGCCACCCGCGCCGAGGGCCGCATCGAGGTCGCCGACCTGGCCGACCGGCTGGGGGTCGCGCAGGAGACCATCCGCCGCGACCTGACCGTGCTGGAGGCCCAGGGACTGGTGCGCCGCAGCCACGGCGCCGCCTACCCGCTCGACGGCGCCGGCTTCGAGACCACCCTGGCGTTCCGGTCCACCCACCTGGTCGGTGAGAAGCAGCGGATCGCCGAGGCGGCCGTCGACCGGATCGGCGTGGCCCAATCACTCTTCCTCGACGACGGGTTCACCCCCCTGCTCGTCGCCCAGCGACTGGCCCGGGTGGACCGGCCGCTCACGGTCATCACCCCGTCCATCTCGGTGGCCGGGGCGCTGGCCCAGGCGGCCGGGCACACCGTGATCGTCCTCGGCGGTGGCGTCCGCGCACAGACCCTGAGCACCGCCGGCCCGTGGGCCAACGCCATGCTCGACGACCTCGTCCTGGACCTGGCCGTACTCGGCACCAACGGGATCTCGCTGGATCGCGGCCTGACCACCCCGGACCCGGCCGTGTCCGCACTGAAGGCGCGGGTGATCGCCCGCACCCGACGCCGGATGTTCGTGGGCGTGCACACCAAGTTCGGCATCGACAGCTTCGCCCGGTTCGCCGATGTCGGGGACTTCCAGGTCCTGGTCACCGACCGCGGCCTGCGCAGCGTCGACGCCGCCCGGTACTCCGCCCTGGGGCCGGACGTGATCCGCGCCTGACCGCCGAGCGGAGCCGGCCGTGGGGGGCCACCCTGGTCCGGACGCCGTCCACACCCGCCCGCCCGCCCACCCATCCGCCCCCACCGGCGGCACGCCACGACGAGAGGCCGACCATGACCCAGACGACCGCCATCCCGCCCACCATGCGGGCCGCCGTGCTCACCGGTCAGCAGGCGCTCTCCGTGAAGGAGGTCCCGACCCCCGCGTACGCCGCCGACGAGGTGCTGATCGAGGTCGCCGCGGTCGGCGTGTGCGGCTCGGACACGCACTACTTCCGGCACGGCCGGATCGGCGACTTCGTGGTGGACGCGCCGCTGATCCTGGGGCACGAGCTGTCCGGGCGGATCGTCGCGGTCGGGGCCGACGTGGCCGACTCCCGGATCGGCGAGCGGGTCGCGGTCGAGCCCCAGAAGCCGTGCCGGTCCTGCCGGGAATGCCGGGCCGGGCAGTACAACCTGTGCCGCCGGATGGAGTTCTACGCCACCCCGCCGATCGACGGCGCCTTCGCCCGGTACTGCGTCATCCGTGACGAGTACGCCCACCGCGTCCCGGACTCGATGTCCGACGAGGCCGCCGCCCTGCTCGAACCGTTGTCCGTGGCCATCACCACCATGCGCAAGGCCCGCGTCGCGCCCGGATCCAGCATCCTGATCGCCGGCGCCGGGCCGATCGGCATCATCTGCGCGCAGACGGCCCGCGCGTTCGGTGCCGCCGAGATCATCGTGTCCGACCTCGTCCCGGAGCGGCGCGAACGGGCACTGCGCTACGGCGCGACCCGCGTGCTGGACCCCCGCGAGACGGACGTGGCCACCGCCGGCCTGGACGTGAACGCCTTCGTCGACGCGAGCGGCGCTGCGCGGGCGGTGTTCAGCGGCATCCGGGCCGTCCGACCCGGCGGGGTCGCGGTGCTGGTCGGACTCGGCTCGACGGAGATGTCGCTCCCGATCGAGCACATCCAGAACTTCGAGGTCACCGTCACCGGGATCTTCCGGTACACCGACACCTGGCCCGCGGCCATCCATCTCGTGTCCGCCGGGCTGGTCGACCTGGACTCCCTGGTCACCGGGCGCTTCGACCTGGACCACGCCGCCCAGGCCCTGGAGAGCGATCTGGACCCCGACAGCCTCAAGGCCATCGTCCGCCCGGGGCCGTGACCCACCCGGGGCGGTCCGGCCGCGCTCAGTTCAGCAGGGCGATGCCGATGTTCAGGCTGGTCGCGTAGAGGCACCACGCCAGGTAGGGCAGCAACAGGACCGCGGCGAGGCGGTGGCGGCGCCAGAACTCCGCCACCGTCAGCACCAGCACGACGTCCAACGCGATGATGATCACCGCGCCGAGCTCGAGGAGCTCGGCCCCGAAGAAGGCCGGCGTCCACAGTCCGTTGAGCACGAGCTGCAGCGCGTAGAGCGACAGCGCGACCCTGGCGCCGGTCGGCCCGGACAGCCCCCACCGCCGCCAGACCAGCCAGGCGGCCACCGCCATGAGGACGTACAGCACGGTCCAGACCGGGCCGAACACCCAGTTCGGCGGGGTCCACGCCGGCTTGTCGGCCTGGGCGTACCAGCCGTCGACGCCGCTGACGCTGGCCAGCCCGCCGAGGAAGGCGACCAGCCCGGACGCGGCCAGCAGCCCCAGCAGCACCCCCCACTGGCGGCCCTCGCGGGCGTGGCGGTCGACGGTCGGCGGGGTCAGGGTGGCGGTCATCCGTCAATGGTAAGCCTGCTGAGCATGAACGGCCTGTTCCCTACCGACTACCGAGCGTTATCCTCGGCGACGAAGCGGGGGCAGGTGGGGCCGTCTCAGGGTCGTATCCGGGGGATCTCAGGGCGCGTCGGGGATGACAGCCGTGCCGGTGACCGGAACGGTGGGACCCGGACGACCGCACCCGTTCCGGCCCCCGCCCACACCGCCCGTACCCACCAGTACGCCCGCCCCGCCCCAGTGCCCCGACAGGAGCCCGCCCGATGATCGAAGTGAGAGGCCTGACCAAGGCCTACGGCCGCACCGTGGCCGTCGACGACCTGACCTTCTCCGTGCGACCCGGCACCGTGACCGGGTTCCTCGGCCCCAACGGGGCCGGCAAGTCGACCACCATGCGGATGATCCTGGGACTGGACGTCCCGACCCGCGGGCAGGCGCTGATCAACGGTCAGCCCTACGCCTCCCTGGTCAGCCCGCTGACCAAGGTCGGCGCCCTGCTCGACGCGACCTGGATCCATCCCAACCGTTCGGCGCGGGCCCACCTGGCCTTCCTGGCCGCGTCCAACAAGCTGCCCAGGGCCCGGGTGGACGAGGTGCTCGAGCTCGTCGGGCTCACGGCCGTGGCCGGCAAGTCCGCCGGGAAGTTCTCGCTGGGCATGAAGCAGCGGCTCGGCCTGGCCGGCGCGCTGCTCGGCGATCCCGAGGTGCTGCTCTTCGACGAGCCGGTCAACGGCCTGGACCCCGAAGGCATCCACTGGATCCGGACGTTCATGAAGAACCTCGCCTCGCAGGGCCGGACGGTGCTGGTGTCCTCGCACCTGCTCTCCGAGATGGCCCTGACCGCGGACCACCTGCTCGTCATCGGCCGGGGCCGGCTCATCGCCGACCAGTCCACCGCCGACTTCATCTCCCAGGCCACCGAAGCCTCGGTCAAGGTCCGCTCGCCGCAACTGGCCGAGCTGCGGACCGCGCTCGCCGCGGCGGGCATCCGGACCACCGACAGCGACGGGCCGACCGGGCCCGGCGGCGCGCTGACCGCCTTCGGGACGCCCATCGAGCGGATCGGCGATCTGGCCGCGTCCCACGGCGTCGTCCTGCACGAGTTGTCCCCGCAGACCGGCTCGCTGGAGGACGCGTTCATCCAGCTCACCGGCGACTCGGTCGAGTACTCCGGCACCAGCACCCCCGGCCCCACCGGCACCGAGAGGACGGTCGCGTCATGACGCTCGTCAACGTCGAACGCATCAAGCTGTTCACCACCCGCTCGCCCTACTGGTGCCTGGCCGCGGTGTTCGTCGCCGTGCTCGGCTTCGCCGTCATCTTCGGCAGCGTCGACGGCGGTCGGCAGGCCAGCACCTCCGTCTCGCAGCTCGGCTTCAACCTCGGTCTGCCGATCTTCATGGTGCTGGCCGCCCTGGCCGTCACCACCGAGTACCGCTTCGGCACCATCCGCAGCACGTTCCTGGCCGTACCCCAGCGGCCCAAGGTGCTGATCGCCAAGACGGTGCTGCTGGCCGTGCTCGGTGGCGTGGTCGGGGTGGTCGGCGGCCTGGCCGCCTACTCCCTGACCAAGACCCTGGCCGGCGATGCCAGCACCGACCTGCAGTTGAGCACCGGCGCGGACTACCGCATCGTCCTGGGACACGGTGTGCTGCTCGCCGTCGGCGCGATCATCGCCGTGGCCGTGGCGACCATGGTCCGGCAGTCGGCCGGCGCCATCGCCATCGTGCTGCTGTGGCCGTTCCTGGCCGAGCAGCTGTTCTCGCTGATCCCGACCATCGGTCCCAAGGTGCAGCCGTGGCTGCCGTTCAGCGCGGCCAACGCCTTCGTCTCCGGCGGCAGCACCAGCCCCTTCGGACCCACGAACGGACCGACCCCGATCCAGGGCCTGCTGGTCTTCGTCGGCTCCGCCGTCGTGCTGTGGGTGCTCGCACTGGTGCTGTTGCAGCGCCGCGACGCCTGAGCCGTCCCGCCCCGCCCACCGGCGGCGGTCCCCGCAGCGGGGTCGCCGCCGGTGGCGTGTCCGGGCGGGTCAGAGCGAGCCGAGCCAGTCCACCACCGCGGCGGCGACGGCCGCGTCGCCGGTCGGGGCGTGCCCCCCGGGCAGCCACACCTGGGTGACCGGACCCGGGATGGCGCCGACGTGCGCGGCGAACTCGTCGGGGCTGCCGAACGGGTCGCGCCGGCCGGACACGAAGAGCACGGGCAGATCCAGGGCCGGGAAGTGCTCGGTGCGTAACGCATCCGGCTTGCCGGGTGGGTGCAGGGGATAGCTCAGCAGCACGAGCCCGCGGGCCGGCAGCCCCTGCGCCACGGCCAGCGAGCACACCCGGCCGCCGAACGACCGGCCGCCGAGCAGCAGGGCATCCGCCGGGATGCCCAACCCGGCGGCGAACACCCCGGCCCGTTCGACCAGGTGCGCGACGGCCACCGGCGCCTTGTCCGGTGCCCGTCGACCCGCGATCCGGTTCGGGAAGTCCAGGCGCTCCACCGGCAGCGGGGCCACCGCCTGCTCCACCGCGACCAGCGTGTGGTGGTCCCGGCCCGCGCTCGCCCCCGGGGTGAGCAGCAGCCCGCCCACGTCGTGACCCATCCCGACCCCCTCGCCCCGGCGCACCCGGACACCGCCCACCATCTCGCACAATGATGACGGCGTCCGTCCCGCACCCCGTCCGCACATCCCCCAGGAGAACCATGCCCCGCACCATCGCGACCACGACCGACGTCGACCGCGCGGAGCTGCTCGCCTTCGTCCGGCCCCGGCACGACATGGTGCTGATCGTCGGGAAGCGCGGCGGCTCCGTGCAGTCCTCCCCGGTCACCGGAGGCGTGGACGACGCCGGCCGCATCGTCATCGCCAGTTACCCGGAGCGGGCCAAGGCCAGGAACGCCCGCCGGGCGGAGCGGGCCTCGGTCCTGGTGCTGTCCGACGACTTCGGCGGTGCGTGGGTCCAGGTCGACGGGCCCGTCGAGGTGCTGGACCTCCCCGAGGCCGTCGAGCCGCTGGTCGAGTACTTCCGGAACATCTCCGGTGAGCACTCCGACTGGGATGCCTACCGGCAGGCCATGACCGACCAGGGCAAGTGCCTGATCCGGGTCACCCCGGACCGCTGGTCCCCCGTCGCCACCGGCGGGTTCCCGGCCCGCCTCGCCTGACCCACCCTGTCCGCACTCGCGACGGATGCCGACCTCGACGAGGGGAGAGTGATGAGCCGACCGGAACGTGTCGGGTGGACGCCGCTGTCCGCGCTGGTCATCGGCGTCCTGATCGCCGGGTGCGCCGGCGCCCCACCCGTGCCGGCCACCCCGCAGGCCGCCACCGTCGGCATCACCACGTTCGCCGTCATCCCGTCCGGCCCCGGCACCGCTCCGGACCCCGGGGGAACGGCCGTCCCCGGCGGATCGCTCACCGCCGTGCTGGACGCCGTCGCGGCCCGGCTGTCCGTCGCGGACGACGTGGCCCGGGCCAAGTGGGCCAACGGCCGGCAGGCGATCACCGACCCGGATCAGGAGAACCGGGTGCTGGCCGCGGTCCGGCAACAGGCAACGGCCCTGGGGATCGATCCCGACGTGGCCGAGCGGGTGTTCCGGGCGCAGATCGACGCCAGCAAGCAGGTGCAGCAGGCTCTGTACGACCGGTGGTCGGCGGACCCGGCCGTGCTGCCCGTCGACGTCCCCGACCTCACCGCCGTCCGCGGCCGCATCGCGACCCACAGCGACGAGCTGCTGGCCGCTCTGCGGTCCGCCGAGCCCGAGCTGGCCGAACCCACCTGCCGGGCCGACCTCGACGCCGCGCTGGACCGGCTGATCACCGCCATCACCGAGCCGGCCGAGCTGCGGGCGCTGCCCACCGCCACCGCGGAGCTCTGCACGACCCGGTGAACCCCGTCCCGGCGGCCGCCGAACCGGCCGGGAGCACCCCGCCGGCCCCGTACCCTCACCGGGTGCAGGACACACGCCTGAGCGGCTCGGTCGACGACGGGATGCCCGCGCACTTCCGCCGGGTGGTCAGCTTCCATCCCCGCGGCGGCCGGCTGAACGACGTGCAGCGACGGGCCTTCGAGGCGCACGGTGCCCGGTGGTTCCGGGAGTCGGCCGACCTGGCCGGCCCGGCGGACCTGGTGGCGCTGTTCGACCGGTCGGCGCCGCTGGTGGTCGAGATCGGGTCGGGCATGGGCGAATCCACGGCGGCCATGGCCGCGGCCCGACCGGAGATCAACCTGATCGCCGTCGAGGTCTACAAACCGGGGGTGGCGCAGACCCTCCATCACGCGGCGCGCGCCGGCGTCGACAACCTCCGGGTGGTGCGCGGGGACGCCGTCCAGGTGCTCACGGACCTGATCGCACCGGCGTCGCTCGCCGAGGCCTGGATGTTCTTCCCCGACCCGTGGCCCAAGACCAAGCACCTCAAGCGCCGACTGTTCACCGCCGAGTTCGCCGCTCTGGTGGCCTCCCGGCTCAGCCGCGGCGGAGTGTTCCGGGCCGCCACCGACTGGGCGCCCTACGCCGAGCAGATGCTGGCCGTGGGTTCCGGCGGCAAGCACCTGCGCAACGCCCACCCGGGCTGGGCCCCGCGCCCCGACTTCCGCCCCCGCACCCGGTTCGAGCGCCGCGGCCTGGCCGACGGCCGGGACATCCACGACCTGGAGTTCCTCCGGCGCTGAGGGTCATCGGCCCCGGAACCGGCGGAATACTTCCGACCCGGCCACGGTTGACACTCCTGCCGGCCCTGGATGCGACGGTGGAGACACCAGCAGACGACGCTCCGGCGTGGCAGTCGAGCACGGGCGATGCGGGAGGTTCGATTCCTCCCGCCGGCACCACGGCAGTACCCCGCGGAGACCCTCGGCGCACCGCGCCGGGGGTCTTCCGCTGTCCGGGGCTCAGGGCCGCGGGTAGCCGGTGGGCTCGTCGCCCAGATCCACGATGGCAGCCACCGGGCCACCGCCGTCCGGACCCTGGTGCGCGGCGGACACCGACACGAAAGCGGCCGGATCGCCCGTGACCGACGCGGTGACCCCGCCGACGCAGGCCTTGATCTGCCGGTGCCAGTGCACGTCGGAGTCGTCCAGCATGGCGTTGCGGCGGCCGCGGACCTGCCCGTCCTGGCTGACCTCGCACTTGAGGAAGACGTTGACCAGCCGCCCCTGCAGGTCGGTGTGGTGCGGACGGTCGGGCAGGTCGAGCCCGGCGTCCCGGATCGCCGACCAGATGCCGTCGGCGTCCAGCGCGTCCTTCATGACACCGTGGCCGATCCGGTACCGGCCGCCGACCCCGCGGACGTTGCCGACCACCACGATCTGCGCCTGGTCGAGCTCCACCCCGGACGAGCAGGAGGCCACCGCGGAGAACAGCGACCGGTCGTGCATGACATCGGCATCGGTCGGCATCTCGATCTCGCCCAGGGCGACGGCGACACCCAGGGCGGTGGCCCCGTTGGACAGGTCCATCGACTCGTGGGTGTGCTCGGTCCACACCGTCTTCCCGCGGGACTTGGCGTCGCGGATGGTCTGGATGGTCAGCAGCGGGGTCTTGGTCTGCACGTAGTGCACGTCGGCGACGTCGGTGATGCCCGCCCTGGCCATCGCCTCGCGGACGCCGGCCGCGACCTTCTCGATCATCGCCACCCGGCCGATGTCCTCCGGCAGCAGCACCTCGCTCATCGCGAAGCCGACCGACAACCGGGGCTCGTCACTCGGTACCGCCTTCTCCGGCGGCACGGTGGCGAACACCGTCGCGTGCGGGGACAGGACGCCGTCGGTCCCGCCCGACCAGACGATCGGGACCTGCTTGACCTCCTGGGGCGACCGGGTGCCCCTGGCCACCAGCACCTCGCGGAAGGCCCGGTCGGCGATGATCCGGGTGTAGTCGTTGACGCCGCCGTTGCCCTCGGTCTTGCCGATGACGGCGACGACCCGATCCGCCTCCAGGATCCCGTCGTCGATCAGCGCGGCCAGCTCGGAGGCGTCGGACACCGAGTGCAGGGGGATCTTGCGGACCTCGATGGCCGGGGGCAGCACGTGCGTCATGGGATCTCCTGAACGGACGGGAACGTGGAACATAACCGGCGGGGAGCCACCCGGGCAGGCCGGGACGCGCGGCGCCGGATCGGGGCGGCGGCCGAGCCCCACCGACCGGCCGGTCCCGGACCGGAGCCGGAAACGCCCATGTCGGACACGGGGCGGGGTTCAAGCGCGACTCGCGCGCGGGTTGCCTCGACGTGAGAACCCTCACGGGTGATCCCCCTGGGATCAATCCGCGGTGTTCTTCCAAGCGCACCCGGAACAGTTCAGCACGCCTTTTCTTGACCGTCCCATTACCTTTGTCCATCCCGCGTCCCGCGCCTGCGGACCGGCGAGATCCTCTGCCGTGCAGGGCAATCGGGGTACGCGCAGAAGATCATCGCCATCGGCGGGCCCGGGAACGAGCCACCGGAATACCGGACGGCATTCGTCCCGGGCGGCGGCCGCCACGGGCCGGGGGCATCAGCCCGCGTTCGTCTCGGAATGGTCAAGGCAAGGCCGCGGGAGAATACCCCCTGACACAATGGAGTCCGTGACGACCATCGAACGGACCCCGTCGGCGACAGCCGCCCTGCAGAGCTGGTGGACCGCGCTCCCCCGCGCCGCCCGGGTGATCCTCTCGATCCTCCCCGCACTGACCGCCGGCTACGCGGTCTACCTGTGGGCGCACACGGTCGTCGGCCCGCACCACCACCAGTTCGATCTGGCCATCTACTTCCGGGCCGTGCACTTCTGGGCCGCCGGCAACGACATCTACGACTACTCGCAGTTCGACCCGGTGAACATCTCGCTCGGCTACACGTACCCGCCGCTGGCCGCGGTGCTGATGTCGCCGATGGCCGCCACCACCTTCGCGGTGGTCAAGGCGATCACCCTGCCGGCCATCGTGCTGTCCGCCGCCGCCTGTGTGCTGCTCATCCTGCGCGAGCGCGTGATCATCCCCCGCGGCATGACGGTCGCCGTCGTCGGCGTGGTCACCGCGATCGCGTTCCTGCTCGAGCCCATGCGCCAGACGCTCGGCTTCGGACAGATCAACCTGTTCCTCATGCTGCTCGTCCTGCTGGATGTGCTGGTGCTGGCCCGCCGCGGCAGCCGGTTCACCGGCGTCGGGATCGGGCTGGCCATGGCGATCAAGCTGACCCCGGGCATCTTCCTGCTGTACCTGCTGGTCTCCCGGCAGTGGCGGGCCGCGCTCGTCGCCCTGGGCACCGCGGTGACCGCGACCCTGGCCGCCGCCGTCGTCGCCCCCGCCGAGACCTGGCGCTTCTACACCTCCCTGCTCTTCGAGTCCGACCGCGTCGGATTCCTCGGCAGCTCGGCGAACCAGTCGATCAACGGCCTGCTGGCCCGTTTCACCTCCCCGTTGCCGCCCAGCACCGCGGTGTGGGGCCTGCTGGTGCTCGTCCTGCTGGTCGCCGGCTACCGGCGGGTCCGCAGCGCGGTCGCCGCCGGGGACGTGCTGGCCGCGATCACCCTGACCGGTCTGGTGGGCGTGCTGATCAGCCCGGTCAGCTGGCCGCACCACATCGTCTGGGTGCTCCCGGCCATGGTCATCCTGGGCAGCACGCTGATTCGCGGCGTGCTGGCCGCCGTCCGCTCCGGCGGCCCGGTCGCGCCCCGGCTCCGTCCGCTGATCGGTCCTGCCGTGCTGGTCGCGACCGGCGTCTTCATCTGGGGCTGGGACACCCGCATCGTGCTGGGTCTGCCCGACGTCGACTACACCGGTCTCGGGCCGCTGGCCATGCTGGCCGGCAGCCTGCCGATGTTCTGGACGCTGGCCGCGCTGTTCGTCCTGCCGGTGACCTCCTTCCCGCGGGCCGCCCTCAGCGCGTCCTCCCGCCGGGTCGCCGCCGGCACCCGGGGCACCCCGACCGACTGACCGACCGGGGGCGGTCCGGGTTCCTCACGGTCCGCTTCCGGGCCGCGCGGTATCGTCACGGCGCACGACCGCCTGGGGAGGTGGCCGGCCGTTCCGTCGGGGGGTGGCATGGAACCCGCGCTCCGGCTGACCCTGCGGACGGGGTGGCCCTTCGCCGCCGTCCCGCTCATCGCCGCGGCCACCATGCTCGTCCCGCCGATGAACGGGCCGACCGCCTCGGCCCCGCTCTCCGCGTTGGCGCTCCTGCTCGGAACCCTGCTCGCCACCGGACTCGCGGTCGCAGCCGTCCGCCGGGCCGATCGGATCCTCCTGCGCGCGGCCCCGCCCCTGGTCTTCATCCTGGGCCTGGCCGCGGCCCGGTCGCTGGGCGGCGGGAGCGCCTCCGGCCTGGCCCCGCTCCTGCTGCTCCCCCTGCTGTGGGTCGTCGTCTTCGGCACCCGCACCCAGCTGTGGACCGTGGCCGCCGCCACCGCCGCCCTGT
This sequence comes from Nakamurella flavida, assembly GCF_030811475.1. NCBI lineage: Bacteria > Bacillati > Actinomycetota > Actinomycetes > Nakamurellales > Nakamurellaceae > Nakamurella > Nakamurella flavida. Next base: position 2,884,652 of record NZ_JAUSQV010000001.1, on the reverse strand, counting down.
TCGTGGTGCCCCTGGTCGTCGTGGGCGCTCCGGACTACACGCCGGGTGACTGGCGCCGGGGGGTGCTGTGGACGGCCATCGTGCTGGCCCTGGGCACCCCCCTGCAGCAGGGTGTGCAGCAGTTGCGCGTGGCCGGGGCCCGGCACCGCCGATCGGCCGCCCAGCTGACCTCCGTGCTGCGGGCGGCCACCGGGCACGCCGTGGTCGCCACCGACGACGACGGGGTCATCACCCTGTTCAGCCCGGGGGCGGAGCGGATGCTCGGCTGGCGCGCCGAGGACGTCGTCGGATCCCGCGCCGACCGCTTCGTGCAGGACGAGCCGGGCCTGGCCCGCCGCGCGGCGGAGCTCGGTCTGGACTCACCGAGCGAGGTGATGGTGCAGGACCTGCTGCGGGACGGGTCCAGCGAATCGGTGCTGCGGCTGGCGCGCCGGGACGGCAGCACCCTGCGGGCCCACGTCACCGTGACCCGGATGACCAGCTCGGACGGCAGCGCGACGGGGTGGACCGGGGTGGCCAGCGACGTCACCGACCAGGAAGCGGCGCGCCACGAACTCGCCGCCGCCGAACGGCGCTGGCGGGAGCTGCTCGGCCACCTGCCCGACACCGCGGTGGCCGTGGTGGGCGCCGACCTGGGGTACCACAGCGCGCTGACCGGTCGCGGCGCCACCGGCCCGACGGACGAGCCGGACCCGGACGGTCCGAGCGCGGCCGATGCCGCCGTGACCGCCGCCGACGGGGCATCGCTGCTGCCCTCCCATCTGCTGCCGCTGGAACCCATGGTCCGGGCGGCGTTGGACGGGGAACCGGGGAGCGACGAACTGCACTCCAGCCGCACCGGACTCACCCACGAGGTCACCGCCGTGCCGCTGCCCGTCCGCGACGGGCGGCGGGAGGTCCTGGTCGTCACCCGGGACGTCACCCAGATCAGGGCCCGCGAGGCCGAACTGCGTCGGGCCCGGGACCGGTTCGGGCAGCTGTTCGACGACACCCCGCACGGCATGCTCCTGATCGGCACCGACGGGTGCATCTCCCAGGTCAACGCGGCGATGGCCCGGCTGATCGGTTGGGAACGGGAGGAACTGCTCGGCCGGCACGCCCACGACACCCCGTTCGCCGCCACCCACCCCGAGCCTCCCCGACTGGCGGACATGCTGGCCGGCCGCCTGCGGGAGATCACCGTCCAGCGGACGATCCGGGTGGGCCGGGGCGAGGCCGTGCATCTGGCCATCACCGCGGTGCCGCTGATGGTCGACGACCGCGTCGAGTCCCTCCTGGTCACCGCGGTGGACGTGACGGAGGCGACCCGGCACGAACTCCAGCTGCTGCACTTCGCCGAGCACGACCCCCTGACCGGCCTGGCCAACCGGCGCAAGTTCGACGCCGAGTTGGCCGCCCACCTGCGCCGCTGCGCCACGACCGGACCCCGGGGTGCCCTTCTGCTGCTCGACCTGGACCGCTTCAAACGGGTCAACGACACCCTCGGCCACCAGGCCGGTGACGAGCTCATCATCGCCGTCGCCGAGATCCTGTCCACCCGGATCCGCGGCACCGACGTGGTCGCACGGCAGGGTGGCGACGAGTTCGCGGTCCTGCTGCCCCGGTCCGACCGGGACGGGGCGGTCACCGTGGCCGCCGACCTGGTCCAGCTGATCCGCGAACACAGCCGCGACGCCCGCCTGCCCGCGGTCACGGCGAGTGTCGGGGTCGCCCTGGTCGACCGGGCCACGGTGACCGCCGATCACCTGCTCAGCGCCGCCGACCTGGCCATGTACGACGCCAAGCACTCGGGCCGCGACCGCGTCGCGGTGTACGGCGACGGAGGTCGACCCGACGACGGCCGGGCCCCGTCGGGTCGGGAAGCGGACCGGGGTGGCCCGTCGGCGTGGGCGGCGGACAGCCCCCGCCGGTCCGGGCCCGAGGAATGAGCCGGGACCCCCGCACGTTTCACCGGATGGACCCAGGGCACTATGGGAACGGGCTCGAGACCCGTCGCCCACGGCCTCGCGATGATCGCCGGACGTCCGGTCGATCCCCGGGCCGAGGCCGGGCCCGAGACCCACGCATGCCGGACAGCCCACCCTCGCGGGTGGTTCACGAGGAGGAACATCCATGGCACGTCGAAGCCCGCTTCCCCGCTACACCGTCCCGTCGCTGACCCCCGAGGTCGGTAGCCAGGTCGCGACCATCCTGCAGGACCGGCTCAACGCCCTGAACGACCTGGCGCTGACCCTCAAGCACGTCCACTGGAACGTCGTCGGCCCGCACTTCATCTCCGTCCACGAGATGATCGACCCGCAGGTCACCGTGGTCCGCGAGTTCGCCGACGAGGTCGCCGAGCGCGTGGCCACCCTGGGCCTGTCGCCCAAGGGCACCCCCGGCGCCATCGTCGAGGGACGCACCTGGGACGACTACTCGATCGACCGGGCCGACACCATCGCCCACCTGGGCGCGCTCGACCTGGTGTACCAGGGCGTCATCGGCAGCCACCGCAAGGCCGCCGCGGACACCGAGGAGATCGACACGGTGACCAACGATCTGCTGGTCGGCCAGCTCGGCCAGCTGGAGCTCTTCCACTGGTTCATCCGCGCGCACCTCGAGTCCGCCAGCGGCAGCCTGATCACCGACGACTCGACGACCGAGGTGCAGGCCGCCGATGCCGGCTCCACGATGAGCAACGAGTCCGCGGGCGTCGAGGTCAACAGCAACTGACCCCGCTCCGCCAGCACCGCCGGATGGCCGGTCCCCTCCCGGGGGCCGGCCATCCGGCCGTTGGTGCCCGCGGGCCGATCGTGGAGCCGGATCCTGGGCCACCCTCCACGAACGAGGAGGGGCATGTGCGTTGTGTCACCACGTCTTGCGCTCGCCGCCCCATTCGGTGGCGAATCCGTGATGCATTCGTGATCGACACCCCGTCTGCACCACGCACTGACGGCGTAAGGTCGGCGGGTCCGATCGACCGATCGGCTGAAGTGTTGTCCGGCCGTCAGGCCATGGAGGTTTCACATGATCGGCTTCATCCTCGGCATGATCCTCATCGGCCTGGTGGCCGGCGCGATCGCCCGGCTCGTCGTCCCCGGCAAGCAGAACATCTCGATCCCGATGACGATCCTGCTCGGCGTCATCGGTTCGATCGTCGGTGGGTTCCTCGGCAAGCTCATCTTCAACAAGGACGCCGCGAACGGGTTCTTCCAGACCTCCGGGCTGATCGGCTCGATCATCGGCGCGATCATCGTCCTGCTGCTGTGGATCAAGTTCGGCAGCAAGGCTCGTCGCTGACCCCCAGCGCCACCCCGGACCCGGTACTCCGCTCGGAGTGCCGGGTCTCGTGCTGTCCGGGGTCGCACGTCCGGGCCCCGCTCGGCCGGCGCACGTAGCCTGGGCCGGTGGCCCTGTCCCTGCCGCTCTTCCCGCTCGGCACCGTGTTGTTCCCCGGTGTCGTGCTTCCGCTGCACGTCTTCGAGGCCCGGTACCGCGCCCTCGTCCAGGAACTGGTCGCCCTGCCCGACCCGCCGCGCCGGTTCGGGGTGGTGGCCATCAAGGCCGGTCACGAGGTCGGCGTGGACGGCGTCACCGCCCTGCACGACATCGGCTGCACGGCCGATCTGCGCCGGGTCGAGCAATACCCGGACGGCCGCTTCGACATCGTCGCCGTCGGCCTGGAGCGGTTCCGCCTCGGTGAGGTCACCGGTGACGAGCTGCTCCGCTCGGAGGTCGAGCTGCTCGCCGACCCGGTGGGCCCGCAGGACGCCGCCCTGGCCGCCACGGCCGGCCGGCTGTTCGTCCGCTACCGGGAGGCTCTCCTCACTGCCCAGGGGACGTCGGCCGACCCGATGCCGGACCTCCCGGCCGATCCGGCCGAGGTCGCCTCGCTCATCGCCGCCTCGATGGTGGCCGACGTGACCGACAAGCAGACCCTGCTCGCCGCACCCGGTATCGCCGCCCGGCTGCGGGAGGAGGTCCGGCTGCTCCGCCGCGAGCTCGGTCTGCTGGCCCACAGCGCCTCCCGCCCGGCCGTCGAACTGGGGCGCGCCCCGTACACGGCGAACTGAGGCCGCTCACCCCCGGGACCAGGTGGACCACAGGGTGGCGTACCGCCCGCCCCGGGCGACGAGGTCGTCGTGCGACCCGAGCTCCACGACCCGGCCGTGGGCGAGGACGGCGATCGCGTCGCACGCCCGGGCCTGGGTCAGTCGGTGGGCGACGACCACCGCGGTCCGTCCGCGCAGCACCGCCCCGGCCGCCGATTCCAGCTGTCGCGCCCCGGCGCTACCGGCCTCCGCCGTGGCCTCGTCGAGGATGACCACGGGGGGATCGCGCAGCGCGATCCGGGCCAGGGCCAGCTGCTGCACCTGCACGGCGGTGAGCGCGTGTCCGCCGCCGCCGATGAGCGTGTCGAGCCCCTCGGGCAACGCGTCCACCCAGGTGTCGGCCCCGACCAGGGCCAGCGCGGCTCGCAGCTGCGCCTCGGACCGGTCGGGCGCCGCGAGCGTCACGTCGGCCCGCACCGACCCGGAGAAGACGTGGGTCTCCTGCGTGACGATGCCCACCCACGAGCGGAGCTCGTCCTCGCCGAGCCGGCCGACGGTGACCGTGCCCGCGTCGGTGACCAGGTCGGTGTGGCCGGTGGCGGCGGGGAACGCCCCGCCGATCAGGGCGGCCAGGGTGGTCTTCCCCGCACCGCTCGCGCCGACCACGGCCAGGGAGGTCCCCGCCGGCACGACCAGCTCGACATCGGTCAGCACCGGCCGCACCCCGTCGTAGGAGTGGCCCAGCCCGCGCACGCGCACGGTCACCGGCCCGTCCGGACCGGGGTGCGCGGGCAGGTCCGCCCGCGGGGTGGCGGTCACGCCGACCATGCGGGCCAGCGCCGCCCCGGCCCGCTGCACGTCGTCGAACGACATGAGCAGGATGCCCAACGGCCCGAAGAGCCGGTGGAAGAGCAGGGCCGCCGCCGTCACCGCACCGACCGTGGTGGCCTGCGCCCCGACCAGCAGGTGCCCGACGACGATCAGCGCACACAGGCCGACGGCCTCGGCCCCGTTGGTGAACAGGCCGAACCGGGAGAACAACCCGCGGGCGGCGACGGCCGCGGCGAGGTTGTCCGCCCCGGCCCGCTCGATGCGCCCGGTCTGCAACGGCCCGGTCCCGTAGGCGCGCACGGTGCTCAGCCCGTGCAGGGTCTGCAGGATCACCCCTGACCGGTCCGCGGCGAGCCGCCGCTCCCGCGCGTAGATCGGTGCCGCACGGGGCAGGTACCAGCGCAGGCCGACGGCGTAGACCGGCAACACGGTCAGGAAGGCCAGGGCCAGCCGCCAGTCCAGGACGGCGAACCCGGTGGCCGACCACAGCACGGTGATGGCCGAGGTGAAGACGGCTGCGCCCACCGGGACAGATTCGACGAAGTACTCGACGTCCTCGGTGACGCGGGACGCGACGTCGCCGTGCCCGACCTCCTCCAGGACCGGGGCGGGCAGGGTCAACGCGGCGGCCAGCACCTCCTCGCGCAGGTCGGCCGAGATGGTCGCCCCGAGGCGCTGGGCCTCCCGGAGCGACCAGCCGGTGAAGACGGCGGTCAGCACCACGGCGGCGCCCAGCCCGACCAGCAGGGGGACGAGCGCCGAGGTGCTCCCCGCCCGGACGGTGTCGACCACCTGTCCGAGCAGCACCGGCCCGGCGACCACCCCGATGCCGGCCACGCAGGTCAGCAGCACCGTGCCCAGGGTCAGCCCCCCGTGCGCGGCGGCCGCCCGGACCAGGGCCCGCCACGTCGCCCGGCCCGATGCCACCGGCAGGGTCGCCCGCACCGGACTCCCCGCGTCCCCGGTCATCTCGTCACCCGTTCCCCCGGGGCCGGTCATCGGAGCACCGCCGCGGCGTAGTCGGGGCGATCGCGCAGGTCGGCGTGCGTGCCCACCGTCGCGGCACCGTCGGCGGCGACGAACACCACCCGGTCGCAACGGGCCAGCACCAGGGGCGAGGAGGTCACCACGACGGTGCGGAACCAGGGGTGGGCCCGCAGGGTGCGGATGCCCTGGGCGGCCGCGTCCTCGGTGACGGCGTCGACGGCGCTGAGCGGATCCCGCAGGACGAGAACCGGCGGTTCGGCGGCCAACGCCCGGGCCAGGGCGACCCGTTGACGCTGCCCTCCGGAGAGGTCCGTGCCGTGGTCCTGCACCGCGTCGTCCAGCAGCCGGCCGACATCCGCACCGGCCCCGGCACCGGGAAGCGCGACCACGTCGGCGGTCTGCGCCGCGCGCAGGGCGGCGGCCAGGGTCCCCGGATCGGTCCCGCGCCCGGTGTCGAGCACCTCGGTCAGCGTGCCGCCGAGCAGGTGCACCGCGTGCGGCTCGGCGAGGATGCGGGACCGGACGGCGGCCCGGTCCAGGTCCGCGAGCTCGGTGCCACCCCACCGGACGGCACCGGCGACCGGCGTCACCGAGCCGTCGAGCAGGCCGGCCACGGCGTCGGACTGCCGCGGGTCCACCGCGGTGACCCCGACCATCTCCCCCGCCCCCACCGTGAGATCGATCGGCCCGACGGTGCCGGATCCTGTGCCGGCGCCCGCGCCGATCAGCACGAGGTCGGCGTCCGCCGGAGCGGCGTCGGATGCGGGGCCGGCGCCCGATGCCCCGCCGATCCCCTCGATGCGGGCCGCGCTGGCCCGGGACACCGCGGCCTGCTGCACGGCGGCGGCGATGTTGCGGACCGGGTCGGCCAGGAAGGAGGCCATGGCGACCACGGTGATCAGCTCGCCGATGCTGATCCTTCCGTTCACGGCCATGGCCGCACCCGCCGCGGCCGTGCCGACGAGCAGCACCCCGGTCGCGAGCAGCCCGGCGGCGGTGGCCACGGACCCGGCCGAGGCCGCACCGACCGAGGCGTCCAGGGACTGACGGCTCACCCCCCGGTAGCGGCGCACCGCCTCGGGCACGCCGCCGAAGCCGCGCAGCGGACGCATGCCGGCGACGAACTCGGCGGCGGCCCCGGCGGCCAACCCCCCGGTCTGCTGCCGGGCGTGACTGCGCCGCTCGATCCACGGGCCGAGCCGGTCCATCCCCACGACCAGGAACGGCAGCACCACCAGCACGCCGACCCCGAGCAGGACGTCGATCCCGAGCAGGACGACGGCCGAGACCAGCAGACCCACCGACGCCGACACCACGAGGCCGACCACCCGGATCACCTCGGACGCGGCCCGCGCGTCGGAGGTCAGCACGGCCATCCACTCACCGGTGGCCCGCCCCGGCCGGGCGTCGTCCACCCGCATCAGGGTTTCCGCGCTGGTGACGCGCAGGTGGTGGGCCTCGCGCAGACAGGTCACGTCCAGGAGCCAGTACCCGTAGGCGGCGGACCCGGCGAGTACCGCGAACAGGAGGAGAACCCCGACCACGGCGACGACGACGGCGGACAGGAACGGTTGGTCCACGGCCCGGTCGACGGCCAGTCCGATGGCCAGCGGCACCAGCGCCTCGCAGACCTGGTGCACGGTCGCGGCGGCGCATCCGACGGCGGCCGGCCGGGCACGGCGGCGGAAGATCTGCCGGAGGAGCGAACGGCCGGGGGGCACGGGAAGGTCCTTTCCGCCCGGCGGGGCCGGTGCGGGTCGAGGGGAACACACGGTCGCACGGCAGCCCGACATCGCCCGGTCCGACACCGCCCGGTCCGACATCGCCCCGTCCGCCGGGGGAACAGGGCCGGCACCGCCGGGTCAGCGGCTGCGGTGCATCAACCAGAAGAAGTAGGGCGCGCCGACGATGGCGGTGAGCAGCCCGGCCGGAAGCTGCGCGGGGGCGATCACGGACCGGCCGAGCAGGTCGGCGAGCACGACGAGGATCCCCCCCAGCAGCATGGCCACCGGCAGCACCCGGATGTGCCGCCGGCCGACCAGGGTGCGGGCCGCGTGCGGGGCGACCAGTCCGACGAAGGCGACCACCCCGATGGCGGCGACGGCGAGCCCGGTCAGCACGACCGCCCCGCCGAGCAGGAGCAGCCGCTGGGAGGGGGGACGGACGCCGAGCACCCGGGGGGTGTCCTCGTCCACCGACAACAGGTCCATCGTGCGGGCCCGGGCCATCAGCAGCGGGACGACCACGGCGGCCCCCAGGACCAGCGGGACCAGGTGCGCGAACGTGCGGCCGTAGGTCGACCCGGAGAGCCAGGTCAGCGCCTTGGCCGCGTTCCACGGGTCGGTCAGCACGATGAGCAGGGTGACCACGGCGGTGGTGCCGGCGGAGACCCCGATGCCGATGAGCACGAGCCGGTCGCTGGCGAACCCGGTGCGGGCGGCCAGGCCGAAGACCAGTCCCGCGGCCAGGATCGCGCCGATGCCGGCACCGCCGGCCAGCAGCCAGAAGCCGGCCCCCGGGGCCAGCGTGACGACCAGGACGGCGGCCACGGAGGCACCGCCGGAGACGCCGATCAGGGCCGGCTCGGCCAGGGCGTTGCGGCTGACCGCCTGGATCGCGCACCCTGCCGCGGCCAGGGCGACCCCGGCGAGCAGGGCCGCGCACACCCGGGGCAGCCGGTTGTCCAGGACGAAGGACACCCGCGGTCCGGCCGTGCCGGCCAGGTAGTTGGTCAGGTCACCGGTCAGCAGCAGGCTGTCCCCGATGAGCGCGCCGGCCAGGCACACCCCGAGGGCCAGGGCGACCAGCAGGGCGACGAGGATGCCGGTGCGGATGCGGCCGGCCCGACCGGGCACGCTCGTCCGACCGGCGGTCAGCACCTCGAGGGGGACGGCGACCCGACCGGAGATCGAGGAGCGCAGCCGGTAGGCCGAGGCGACCAGGACGACCGCGCCGATGACCGAGGTGATGATGCCGGTGGGCACCTCCACGGCGGCCTGCGCGCCGATGGCCGCCCGCAGCACCACGTCGGCGGCGAGCACCACGACCACGCCCGTCAGGCCGGAGACCGGGATGAGCAGGTGGTGACGGTGCAGGCCGGGCACCCGGGTGGCGGCCAGCCGGACCAGGGCCGGCGCGACCAGGCCGAGGAACCCGATGGGTCCGGTGACGGTCACGGCGGCCGCGGTCAGCCCGACGGCGAGGAGCAGCACGACGAGCTGGGTGCGCCGGACGGGGACGCCCAGGGCGCGCGCCTGGTCGTCACCCAGGCCGAGCAGGTCGAGCTTGCGCCCGTGGGCGATCAGCAGCACCACCCCGACCACGACGACCGGCGCGAACGTCGTCACCGCCGTGGTGCCCTTCTGGCCCAGCGAGCCGGCCGTCCAGGCCCGCAGCCCCTGGGTCTCCTCGGGGAACAGGATCATCACCGAGGTGGCCAGCGAGACCAGCACCAGGGCGGTGGCCGTCCCGGCCAGCACGAGCCGGACGGTCCCCCAGCGCGAGCCGGTCAACGCCAGGACGAGCAGGGCCGCGCCGAGCCCGCCGGCGAAGGCGAGACCGGCCGTGCCGAGCAGGGAACCGACCACCGAACCCTGCAGCCCGACCACGCCGCCGATCGCCACGGCGAGGGTGGCCCCGGCGCTGACGGCCAGGGTGTCCGGCGAGGCCAGCGGGTTGCGGCTCAGCGACTGCAGGACGGCCCCCGCCGCCCCGAGGGCCAGGCCCACGAGCAGACCGGCGGCCAACCGGGGCAGGCGGGAGTCGACGAGCACCGCGGTGGTCCGCGCCACGGTGGGATCGGCGGAGTCGGCGGACAGTCCGAGCAGCCACGACCACAGCTGGGTCAGCCCGACGGCCGCCGTGCCCTGCACCAGCTGCACCGAGCCCAGCACGACGATCGCCGCGACCAGGGCGACCACGACCGCCGCCGGGCCCCACCGGGCACCCCGGGGCGGGGTCCCGGCGGGGGCTGCGGTGACGGCGGGAGCCGGCGGGCTGTGCAGGGCCATCGGGTGACGCTCAGCCGGCCGCGGAGGTCGGGGCGGCGGTCGGGGCGGCCTGCGCGGCGGTCACCGCGGCCTGCACCATCTGCGTCATCGAGGCGGGCCCGCCGAACATCCAGATGGCGTCCGGGAAGCGCTGGACCTTGCCGCCGGTGACGAAGGGCAGCGACTGCCAGATGGCGTTGCCGGCGAGACCGTCGGCGTACGGGTCGGGCGTGGAGTCGCTGGCCATGTACCAGAACGGCACGTCGCCCAGGGTGGTCAGGCCCTCGACGTCGGTGGCGCCGAGCCCGTAGGCCGGGTCGCCCTCGACGCCCTGCCAGGCGTTCCCCAGCCCGAGCTCGCCGAAGACGGCGCCGACCAGGGACCCGGCCGTGTACGGCCGGATGGAGATGGCCGAACCGGTGTCGTAGGCGTCGGAGAACGCGACCGGCGTCCCGGCCAGGCCGGCCGCGGTGATCGCGGCGGCGCCGTCGGTGAGGGTGGTGGCGAACGCGGTCCTCAGCTCGGCGGCCGCGTCGGTGGTGCCGGTCGCGGTGGCGACCAGGTCGACGTTCTCCCACATGGCGCCGATGGGATCGGTGGCGTTACCGCCGGCCATCACCATGACCGGAACCTGGGCCTCGATCTGCTCCAGGGCCCCGTCGGCGAGCGAGTCGGTGACGATGACCAGGTCGAGGTCGAGGGTGCCCAGGGTGTCCAGGCTGGGCTCACCGCGGGTGCCGATGTCGGTGGTGCCCTCGGCCAGCGGGGCCGAGCTCACCCAGGTCTCGTAGCCGGCGATGTCGGCCACGCCGACCGGCTGCACGCCCAGGGTGACGAGGTACTCCGCGGCGTTCCACTCGGTGGCGGCGATGCGGGTGGCGGGTGCGTCCAGGGTGATCTCCTTGCCGCGGCTGTCGGTCAGCGTCACCGGTCCGCCGGCCTCGGCGGTGTTCCCGGAGCTGCTGGCGACACCGGAGCCGGCGGCCGAGGAGGCCGAGGAGGCGGTGGCGGCCGTCGTGGTGGAGCCGCCGCTCGCGGCCGGTTCGGTGGTGCCGCAGCCGGTCAGCAGCAGGACGGCGGCGCCGGTCAGGCCGGTCAGGAAGGTGGAGCGTCGCATCGGGGTGTCCTCACGGGTTGGGTCAGGGACGGGTTCGGGACGGGACGGGATGGGTCAGGACGGGTGAAGGGACGGCTCGGGTCGGGCAGGGACGCCGGCACGGCGCGGCCGACCCGCCGTCGGGCAGGGATCAGCGGGACATCAGGTGGACACCACGACGGCGCGCCGCCGGTGGTGCCGACCCCGGGCCCGGGTGCGCAGGGACCCGGTCAGTGCGTCGGTCTCGACGTCGATGTCGATGCCGTAGGTGCGGGTGAGCAGCTCGGCGGTGAGCACGTCCTCCGGGGTGCCGGCGGCGACGACGCGGCCGCCGTCGAGCAGGACGATCCCGTCGGCCAGCGCGGCCGCCTGGTCCAGGTCGTGCAGGACGACCCCGACGGTGATGCCGTGCTCGTCGGCGAGGTCCCGGATGATGTCGAGAAGCTCGACCTGATAACGGATGTCGAGGAACGTGGTCGGTTCGTCGAGCAGCAGGACGGCGGTGTCCTGGGCCAGGCAGCTGGCCAGCCAGACCCGCTGCATCTGCCCGCCGGAGAGCTGGTCGACCGGTCGGTCGGCCAGGTCCTGCACCCCGGTCATCGCCAGCACCCGTGCGACGACGGCGGCACCGTCGGTGTCGCCGCCGCCCCACCGGGACCGGTGCGGGTAGCGGCCGTAGGCCACCACCTCCCCGACGGTCACCCCGCCGGGCGCCACCTTCGACTGCGACAGCAGGGTGAGCCGGGTGGCCAGCACCCGGCTGGGCAGTTCGGCGACGTCGGTGTCGCCGTCCAGGTCGACCCGTCCGGACTGCAGCGGGTGCAGGCGGGCGAGGGCGCGCAGGACGGTGGACTTCCCGCTGCCGTTGGGGCCGATGAGGGCGGTGACCCGACCGGTCGGCAGGACGACGGACAGGTCCTCGACCACCGTGTTCCGCCCGTAGCCCAGGCGGAGCCCGGAGCCGCCGAGAGCGACGGCGGACGCGACGTCCGGGGCCGGACCTGCGGCGGCGCCGGCGGCACCTCGGGATTCGATCACCACTGGAAGGTAAGGCAAACCTAAGTGCTCGGCAAATCCGCGTGAGGTCCGGGCGACGGACGCCCCGCCGACCGACGGGTGACTGTCGGTGGGGCTCACTAGCGTCCTGCCCATGTCCACCGGCCGTTTCGCACCCGCCCCGGGGATCCGGGTGCTGATGCTGCTGGCCGCCTACGCCCCGCTGCTCGTGCTGATGGCCGTGCTGGATTCGTTCGGCATCCCGGCCCTGCGGTGGGTGCTCGGCGGTACCGCCGCCCTCGCCGTCCTGGCCACCGCATTGTTCTTCACCGTCGGCCTGCGGGGGCGCAACGCCGAGTCCGAGACGGTCGTGGAGGCCCGGCCCCGCGAGGGCGAGGCCCTGCGGTTCTTCGCCAGCTACGTGGTGCCGTTCTTCGTCACCCAGTCCGCGGCGCCCACCCACCAGGTCGCCCTCGGGCTCTACGTGCTGGTCATCGCGGTGCTGTACCTGCAGGGCGACATGTATTTCGCCAACCCACTTCTCGGCCTCTTCGGTTACCGGGTCTTCGAGTTGCGGCGACCGGACGGCGGTTATCTCGTCGTGCTGTCCCGGTCCTGGCACCTGGCCCCCGGCCAGCGCGTGGCGCTGGTGCCGCTGGGGGGTTACGTCTTCGTGCACCGCCGCGCGCGGGCACGTCCGGATGCACCACAGGGGGAACGATGAGCACCGATCTGCGCACCGACACCACGACGGCCGCGGCGGCACCGCCGCGCCCGCCGGGGACCACCGCCGGTCCGCCCCCGCAGCCGGTGGACGGGCCGGGCCCGACGGTCGCCGGGCACGCGGAGGACCTGAACAGGACCGACGACGGCTCGGCCGAGATCGCGGTGCCGGCCGAGGCCGAGGCGCTGCGCCGGGCGATCGGCCCGCTGGCCGGCGGGGGTGACCTCTCGGTGACCCTGACCCTCGTACTGGACCACCGCACCGAACGCCCCCGGGTGCTCGACGCGCCGGTCGACGCCGCGCTCGCCGCCGAGCTGTTGGCCGAGTGCGTGGCGACGGCCCGGTCCGCGGTGGCGGCCGAGCTGGTGCCGGCCGTGCCCGGCTTCACGCCGGGCAGGGCCCAGTGGGTCTTCGTGGAGGTCGACGAGCAGCTGGCCGAGCTGGACCACGCCGTGCGCCGGCCCAGCCACGAGCAGTACGACAGGTCCACCGATTTCGGCCGACGCAATCTGCTGGTCGTCCGGGTCAAGGCGGCCGACGGCACCCAGATCGCCCGCCTGTACCAGGGGTTCTCGCCGGAGAAGGCGCTGGGCCGCCGCACCGGCATCGTGGCGTTCTGGGGTGGGGAGCGGTTCGAGGGGCTCACCGAGGCCCCGCTGGTCATCGACCGGGCGTTCCGGGTGCTCGTCACCGGCGGGACAGCCCTGATGCCGGCGTCCTCGGCCTACGAGTCGCTCTTCGGGCCGCCGCCGGGGCTCCGGGAACAGGCGGCGCAGACCTTCGCGTCGACCTTCGGCACCCTGTCCATCACCGGGGCGCAGGAGCTGCGGGAGGCCTGCACCACCGACCCGACGATGATGCGCAAGATGCTGAGCATCGAACGCAAGCTGGCCGAGCCGGCGTTCCGCTCCGCGCTCACAATGCCCAACCTGCTGACGTTCCTCGGCCGCAATCCCAAGATCGCCGTCAAGGTCGACCGGACGGGGCCGGCGCCCAGCCTGGTGTTCGAGACCGACGCCCAGCACCGCTGGGCCCTGCTCAAGCTGCTGGACGACGACTTCCTGCACTCGGAGCTGACCAGCCGGACCTACGAGGCGAACTCGAAGAGCGAGCTCTGAGGTCTGGGCCGGCCCGGATCGTCTCCGCGACAGTGGTTCTCGACCGGGAACGGCGCGGAGGCGCCACCCGCCCGGCCGGGGTCGCGCCGCGAACCCTCAGGCAAACCCAACACTCTCCGTATAGCCATTATCGCGGAGCGTGTGCACAATGTGATCATGCCCGCCCCGTCGTCCACCCCCCATCCGATCGTCCTGGATGCGGCGGGAACGGCGCGGCTGCGGCCCCTCGTCCGGCTGGCCGCGTGGTCGTCGCACTTCCCCTCGGCGGTCCTGCACATCGTGCAGGACGGGGTCTGGGAGTCGCTCCCGTCCACCCCGTCCGCGGATCCGGCCGTGACCGCGGCGCTCACCGTCCTGCGGACCACCGTGCTCAAGCTGGGTGCGCCGCTGGTCGTCCCGGACGCCCGCGTCGACCCCCGGTTCGCCCGCCACCCGGGTGTGCGGTCGGGCGGTCTGGGCAGCTATCTCGGCGTCCCCGTCCGGGCCCGGGGCGCCGAGCCGGTCGGGGTCCTCTGCGTCCTGGACGCGCAGGCCCACGTCATCACCGCCGCCGAGGTGACCCGGCTGATCGACTTCGCCGCCCACCTCGGGAGCCAGATCGATCTCGCCCGCCGCCTGGAGCGGCAGCGCCGGGCCGGGTCCGTGGCCACCGCCGAACTCCGCCGCGCCGTCGACGAGCACCGCATCGTGCCCTGGTACCAGCCGATCGTCGACCTGACCTCCGGCTGCGTGATCGGCTTCGAGGCCCTGGCCCGCTGGGTGCATCCCGGCGGCGAGGTGGAGGACCCGGACCAGTTCGTCCCGCTCGCCCAGGGCACCGATCTGGCCCTGGATCTCGACCTGACCGTCATCCGGCAGGCCCTGACCGATCTGCGCCGGTGGCAGGTCGGCTCCCCCCGGTTGCGGATGGCGGTGAACCTGTCCGGCCGGCACGTCACCCACGCGGACGGCGCCGCGGCGCTGATCCAGCTGACCCGTGAGGTGGGTGCGGACCCGGCGACGGTGGACATCGAACTGACCGACGTGGGCGGCCCGGACGCCGCCCTGCAGGACGCGGTGTTCGTGGAACACCTGCGCGGCCACGGCTTCACCGTCTGGCTCGACGACTTCGGCTCCGGCTGGTCGCCCCTCGAGCACCTGATGCGGCTGCCGGTGGACGGCGTGAAGATCAACCGGGCCATCGCCCTGTCCCTGGGTACCGACGTGGGGGACGCGGTCACCCGGTCCGTCACCGGCATGGCCGCGCAGCTGGGTCTGCTCACCAACCTCGCCGGCATCGAGGGTGCCGACCAGGCCGCCCGGGCACGCACCCTGGGCTGCGACCGCGGGCAGGGCTACCACTGGGCGGCACCCGCGCCGGCCGCCGTCGTGGAGCTGCGGTTGGCCGAGACCCGGGAGCGCCCGCCCACCCCCGCGCCGGAGCCGCCACCCGCGTTGCGGCCGGCCATCGCCGGCACGCTGGCCGGTTCGGTGCTGGACGCGTTCCCGGACGCGACCGCCGTCCTGGACACCGCCGGGGTGATCGTGGCCGTCAACCGCGGATGGCGCGAGTTCGCGCTGGAGAGCGCGGGCCGGACGGAGAGCGTGGGGAGCGATTACCTCGCCGAGTGCCGAGCGTCGGCGGATCGCGGTGCGACCGAGGCCGGTGAGGTGGCCCGGGAGCTGCAGGCGGTGCTGCGGGGCAGCGTCCAGCAGGCCGAGATCGAGTACCCCTGTCCGACGCCGGCCCGCAACCGCTGGTTCCTGGCCCGCATCACGCCGCTCGGCGGCGCCCGCCCGGGCGCCGTCATCACCCATGTGGACATCACCCGCCGGAAGAAGGCCGAGCTCGAACTCCTGCATGCCGCGGCGCACGACCCGCTCACCGATCTGCCCAACCGCTCGGTGCTGACCGCCCGACTGCAGGCCGCCCTCGGCCAGTTGCGCGATCGCACCGCGGACGCGCACGTCGGCCTGGTGTTCATCGATCTGGACGGGTTCAAGACCGTCAACGACACCTACGGGCACGCGGCGGGTGACGACGTCCTGGTGACGGTGGGGCGACGGCTGGAGAGCGTGCTGACCGTCGAGCAGACCGCCGCGCGGGTCGGCGGGGACGAGTTCGTCGTGCTCGCGCCGCGCATCGACCGCGGGGCGCTGGCCCGGCTGACCCAGGACGTGGAGGCCGTCCTGCTGCGGCCCCACCTGATCCGCGGCCGCCAGATCGTGGTCGCCGGCAGTGCCGGCATGCACCTGGCCGATCCCGGCGAGGAGGCGGACGCGGCGCTGCAGCGTGCGGACGCGGCGATGTACCGGGTGAAGGGTGCGGTGGCGCGCGGTGTCCGGCCGGCTCCGGTGGAGACGGTCACCTCCTTCCTCGCGGAGTTCTCCGCCCGCTGACCCGCCGGGCCGGGCGGTCCCGGCAGTCCCCCGCCTCCCCCTGTCGCTCCGGCGGCGGACCCGGTCGGCGTGTCGGCACCCTCACAGCCAGACCTTCTACGTTCTGTAGAAATCATCTTCTACACGGCGTAGAAATGAGTGGACCGCTTCAGTCCGTCAACACTCAGGGGCGCACGGTGGACGTGCTCGACATCGCTCGGTGGCAGTTCGGCATCACGACCGTCTACCACTTCCTCATGGTCCCGCTGACGATCGGGCTGGGTCTGCTCGTCGCCGTCATGCACACGGCCTGGGTGCGGACCGGGCGGGCGGAATGGCTGCGGATGACCCGCTTCTGGGGCCGCATCTACCTGATCAACTTCGTCCTCGGCGTGGCCACCGGTCTGGTCCAGGAGTTCCAGTTCGGGCTGGCCTGGAGCGCCTACTCGCGCTTCGTCGGCGACGTCTTCGGCTCGGTGCTCGCCCTCGAGGCGCTGCTCGCGTTCTTCCTGGAGTCCACGTTCCTCGGGCTGTGGATCTTCGGCTGGGGCCGCATCGGCAAGAAGCTGCACCTGGCCGCCCTCTGGGCCGCCGTGCTCGGCTCGGTGGTCAGCGCGTACTTCATCATCGCCGCCAACTCCTGGATGCAGCACCCGGTCGGCGTCGTGCTGGACACCAGCAGCGGCGAGGCCCGCGCCCGCCAGGTCGACTTCCTCGCCGTGCTCACCAACAACACCGCGCTGGCCGCGTTCAGCCACGCGATCGTCGCCTCGCTGATGGTCGCCGGCGGGCTGCTCGTCGGAGTCGGCCTGTGGCACCTGCGCCGGCGGAAGCTGGCCGGGGAGCCCGTCACCGAGGTCGACCACCAGGTGTGGCGACGCTCCGTCCGCCTCGGTGGCTACGTCTCCCTCGCCGCCTTCGCCCTGGTCTCGCTGACCGGTGACTGGCAGGGAAAGCTGATGTACCAGCAGCAGCCGCTCAAGATGAGCTCGGCCGAAGCCCTGTGCGAGACAGAGGCTCCCGCCTCGTTCTCGCTGTTCGCCTTCTCCAAGCTGGGCAGCAACGAGTGCGACGACGTGCACTCGTACACGATCCCGTACGTGCTGTCGTTCCTGGCCCACGGCGACTTCTCCAGCGCCGTCCCCGGGGTCAACCAGCTGCAGGAGGAGTACGCGGCGACGTACGGCACGACCTACCCGGACGACCCGTCGTTCGGCGACCGCGCCGGCCAGGAGATCGACTACACCCCCGTCCTGGCCGTCACCTACTGGGGCTTCCGATTGATGATCGGCATGGGCATGCTGTCCGCCGGGGTCGCCGCGTACGCCCTGTGGGCCACCCGGCGCGGACGCGTCCCGACGTCCCGGATCGGTGTGTACGGAGCACTTCTCGCCGTCGGCGCGCCGTTCCTCGGCAACGCCGCGGGCTGGATCTTCACCGAGATGGGCCGGCAGCCGTTCGTCGTGTACCCGAACCCCGACGTCCCGGTGGCCGACCAGGTGTACTTCTTCACCGCCCAGGCCGTCTCCCCCGGGATCACCGCCGGCGAGGTGTGGACCTCGTTGATCTCCCTCGCCCTGGTCTACGGGGTGCTGGCGGTGGTCGAGGTCGGGCTCATCGCCCGGTTCGTCCGCCGCGGTGTGACCGACGGAGACACCACCCCCACCCCGGGCATCGGTGGCGGCCGCCGGAAGGACGGCAACGACGGTCCGGACGGCGCCGGCCCGGACGACACCGACAGCTCGGACACCACCGATGACGTCCTGCAGTTCGCCTACTGACCGACCGCACCACGCCCGCCCAGAACCCCGCCCGCAGCACCGCTCTCGACCGAGGAGCTCACCATGGACCTGACGACCGTCTGGTTCGTCGCCGTCGCCGTGCTGTGGACGGGGTTCCTGCTGCTGGAGGGGTTCGACTTCGGCGTGGCCGCCCTGTTGCCGGTGCTCGGCCGGGACCGGGCCGACCGGCAGCTGATGCTGCGCACCATCGGCCCGGTGTGGGACGGCAACGAGGTGTGGCTGGTGACGGCGGTCGGCGCGGTGTTCGCGGCCTTCCCCGGTTGGTACGCCACCTGGCTGCCCGCGATGTACCTGCCGTTCGTGGTGGTGCTGCTCGGCCTGATCGTGCGGGCGGTCGCCTTCGAGTGGCGGCACTCCAGCCACGACGAGCGCTGGGACGCCGCGTGGACCCGGGTCATCACCATCGGGTCGTTGGTCGCCGCGGGGGGTATCGGCGCCGCGCTGGGCGCGACCACCCTCGGGCTGCCCATCGGGCCGGACGGCGTCCGGGTCGGCGGCGCCTTCGCCGGCTGGTCCTGGCCCGCACTGCTCGGCGCGGTCGCCGTGCTGGCCTACTCGACGCTGCACGGCGCGATCTTCCTGGCCCTGAAGACCGACGGCGGGCTGCGGGTCCGCGCACGGGCCTTCGCCGCCCGCTGGGTGGGCCCCGCCGCGGTGCCGCTGCTGGCCTGGGCGGGTCTGGTCCAGCTGCGGTCCGGCGGGCCGATCACCGGCGCCCTGTGGGTGGTGGCGGCCGGTGCCGCGGTGGTGACCTGGACGCGACTGCGGGTCGGCCGGGAGGGCCAGGCGTTCGCCGCCTGGGCCACCGTGCTGCTGGCGTCCGCCGCGACCGTCTTCGCCGCGGCCTTCCCGGTGGTGCTGCCCTCCACGATCGACCCGGCGTTCGACGTGCTCGCCGCGCAGGCCTCGGTCAGCGACTACACGTTGACGGTGATGACGTGGGTGGCCGGGTTCGGCCTGCCGGTGGTGCTCGGCTACCAGGCCTGGACGTACTGGGTCTTCCGCCGCCGCCTGGTGGCCGAGCCGGTGCACTCCCCGGAGGAGGCGCACGCATGAGGCGATCCGGCGGGCCGACCGGGCGGGGGCCGCTGGCCCCGCTCGACGGGATGCCCGGGGTGCGGGCCGCCCTGGCCCGGGCCGGGGTGGTCGCCCTCGTCCGCACGGCCGGGATCGTCCTGCTGGCCGCCGGTCTCGCCACGGCCATCGCCCGCATCGTGGACGGCGCGCCACCCCTGGTCCCGCTGCTGCTGGCCGGCGCGGGTGTCGTGGTGCGGGCGGTGGCCGGCGCGGTCGGCGAGATGCTCGCGGCCCGGGACGCCCGCCGCGCCGAGGACGCCCTGCGCGCGGCGGTGACCGACCGGTTCGCCGTGTCCCCCGCCGCGGTCGCCGCCGCCGGCGGTCCCGGGCCGGCCGCCGTGCTGCTCACCACCCGGTTGTTCGACCTGGGCCCGTCGCTGGCCGGGTATCTGCCCGCGCTGGCCCAGACCCTCGTCGTCCCCCCGGTCCTGCTCGTCGTCCTGGGGTGGACCGATCCGCTGTCGGCCGTGCTGGTGGCGGTCACCCTGCCGCTGGTGCCGGTGTTCATGGTGCTGGTCGGGAAGTACACCGCGGACCGCACCTCGGCCGCGGCGCGGACCCTGGACCGGATCGCCGGGTACGTGACCGAGCTGGTCCGCGGCCTGCCGGTGCTGACCGGGCTGGGCCGGGCGGCCGAGCAGACCGCGGCCCTGGCCGGTCTGGGCGAGCGGTACCGCCGGACGACGACGGCCACGCTGCGGCTGGCGTTCCTGTCCGCCCTGGTGCTGGAGCTCATCGCCACCCTGGCCGTCGCCCTGGTCGCGGTGACGGTCGGGCTGCGCCTGCTCGAGGGGCATCTGACGCTGGCCGTCGGGCTGACCGCGATCCTGCTCGCTCCCGAGGCGTTCGCGCCGCTCCGCGCCCTGGGGGCGGCGTTCCACGCCAACGCCGACGCCGCCCTGGCCGCCGCGCAGGCCCGGGCGGTGCTCGCCGCCCCGGTGCCTGCGGCCACCGAGGCCGGCAGCGGGCCCGTCGTCCTCACCGACCTCACGGTCGGCTACCCGGAACGCAGCACGCCGGCGCTCCCCCCGACCTCACTCCTCATCCGCTCCGGGGAGGTGCTCGCGTTGGCCGGGCCGTCCGGCTGCGGGAAGTCCACCCTGCTGGCCGCGCTGGCCGGCGCCGTGCCGCTGGACGCCGTGGTGGGCGGCACGCTCGCCGGCGTGCCCGCCCGGGCGGCGGTGGCCCTGCAGCATCCCCGGACCACGGCCGACACGGTCACCGCCGAACTGCTGGTCCACGCCGGGTCCGCGGCGACGTCGACCGGCCGGGCCGTGGTCGCGGCCGCCCTGGCCCGGGTCGGCGCGTCGGACCTGGCCGACCGGCGGTGCCTGTCGCTGTCCCCGGGTGAGCTGCAGCGCGTCGCGCTGGCCCGGGCCCTGGTCCGGGTGGAGCTCGGCGCCGAGCTGCTGCTGCTCGACGAGCCGACCGCCCATCTCGACGCCCGCTCGGCCGCCCGCGTCGCCGCGGTGATCGACGAGCTGCGCGGCCGCATCACCGTCGTCCTGGTCACCCACGACACCCGCCTGCTGCGCCTGGCCGACCGGGTGGTCACCCTGGACGGGCGGTCGCCGAGCGCCGAACCGACCACCGGAGCGGCTCCCGCCGCCGGGGCGGGATCCCCCGATCACGAGATCGCCGCGCTGCCCGTGGTTCCCGGTCCGTTCGTGTCCGCCCGTCCCCCCGCCGGCCTGGCCTGGCCGCGCCGGGCCCTGGTCCGGGCGGTCGCGGCGGGCACCCTGACCAGCCTGGCCGGGGTGGCGCTGACCGCGCTGTCCGGCTGGTTGGTGGTCCGGGCGGCCGAGCTGCCGCCGGTGCTCACCCTGCTGACCGTCATCGTCGGGGTCCGGGCCTGCGGCCTGGGCCGGGCGGTGCTGCGCTGGTGGGAGCGGTTGACGGTGCACGATGCGGCCCTGCGGCTGGCCGCGGACACCCGGGTCCGGGTGTGGACCGCGCTGGCCCGCCAGGGCATCACCGCCGAGCGCGCCCCGGGCGCCGCCCTGGGCCGGGTGGTCGGCGACATCGCGCTGCTGCAGGACCTCTCGGTGCGGGTGCTGACCCCACCGCTGGTCGCCGCGATCACCGTGCTGGTCAGCGTGGGCGTACTGGCCGTGGTGTCCCCCTCGGTCGCCGGCGCGGTGCTGCTGCTGGTGCTGCTCGGTGTCGGCGTGGTCGCCCTGCTGCACCGGCGGGTCGACGCGGGCGCCGCGCGGGACGAGGCCACCCTGCGGGTCGCCGCCCTGCGGGAGTGCACGACCGTGCTGGACGGGGCCGTGGACCTTCGCGTGCACGGGATGACCGGCGCCGCCCTGGGACGGGTCCGCACGGTGGTCGACCGCCAGGGTGCGGCGGCCCGCGTCGGGGTGCGGGCCGGAGCGTGGAGCGCCGGGGTCGTCTCCGGGGTCACCGGGGCGGCCGCGGTGGCGGCGGCCTTCCTGGCCTGGGCGGGCGGGCTGACCGGTCCGGTGGTCGCGTTGCTGGCGTTGACGCCGCTGGCGCTGGCCGAGCCGTTGACCGGCCTGGTCGCGGCCCGGCAGCGGCGCGGGGCGTGGGTCGACGTCCGGTCGCGGGTGGACGGGGTGCTGGCCGCGCCGGTCGCGCCCGACCCGGCCCTGCCGGTGGCGGCCCCGCACCCGGTGACCGCGCTGGCGGCCGCCGACCTGGTCGCCGGGTGGCCGGGCGGCCCGGATGTGCTGCAGCACATCGACTTCACCGCCGCCCGCGACGGCTGGCTGGTCGTCCGCGGACCGTCCGGGAGCGGCAAGTCGACCCTGCTGGCCGTGCTGCTGGCCGGTCTGCGTCCGCGTGACGGTCAGTACGAACTGGCCGGCACGGGTGTTGCGGCCACTGCGGTCCGGTCCGCCGATGTGCTGGGCGACGACATCCGGGCCGCGATGGCCTGGTTGCCGCAGGAGTCCCACGTGTTCGCGTCGTCGTTGCGGGCCAATCTGGCCGTGGCCCGACCCCGCGGCGAGATCGACGACGACCGGATGCACACGGCGTTGGCCGCGGTCGGCCTCACCGCACTGGTCGCCACCATGCCCGCCGGGCTGGACACCCCCGTCGGGTCCGGCGGGGCGGCCCTGTCCGGCGGCGAACGGCGGCGGCTGGCCGCCGCCCGGGCGCTGCTGGCCGACCGGGGCGTCGTCCTGCTGGACGAGCCCACCGCCCACCTCGACCCACCGACGGCCCGGGCGCTGATCCGCGACCTGCGGACGGCACTCGCCGGCCGGGTCGTCGTGTGCGTGACCCACGACGACGACGTGGCCGCCCCCGGTGACCACGAGCTGCGGCTGGACCGGGCTTTGGTGCCGGCCTGACCGGCGCCGGCCGCTCAGTGCGCGGCGGCCTCGGTCAGCGCCTGCCGCGCCGTCCGGGGCGCGCGGCCCAGCAGGGTGCCGAGCAGGGGGTCCGTACCGGCGAAGAAGCCCTGTTCCGCGGCCTGGAACATGCCCAGGGTGAAGCGGGCGACGAACTCGGGCTGCCCACCGGCCACCCGCGCGGCGACCCATTCCTGCGGGTCGATCACCTCCACGGCGATGGACCGACCGGTGAGATCCGATGCCAGGGCGGCGATGTCGGTGAAGGTGGGGGCGTCCGGCGCGGTCAGCGTGGTCGGGCCCTCGTATTCCCCGTCGGAGTCCAGGATGATCGCGGCCGCCTCGGCGGCGTCCTCGCGGGCGGTCCAGGACACCGGCCCGTCGGCCGGGACGGTGATCCGACCGGTCTCCGTCCAGGGCCCGGTGAGCCAGCCCAGGCTGTGCGCGTAGAAGCCGTTGCGCAGCGCCGTCCACGGCACACCCGACTCGGCCAGGAGCTGCTCGGTGGCCGCGTGCACGCGCGCGGGGGCGAACGGGCTGTCCGGCGCCGCCCCCTGGTGGCTGGTGTAGAGGACCCGCCCCACACCCACCTGGTCGGCGGCGTCGATCGCGGCGCGATGCAGGCTCACGGCGTCGGCACCGGGGTCGTTGGAGGAGACCAGGAGGAGCTGATCCGCGCCGTCGAACGCCGCGGGTAACGAGGCCGGGTCGGCGTAGTCGCCGCGACGGACCTGCACGCCGCGATCGGCGAAGTGCCGGGCCCGGGCGGGATCCCGGACGCAGACGGCGATGTCGACCGCCGGGTGGCGATCGAGCAGGTGGTCCACGGTGGCGCCGTTGAGGGCGCCGGTGGCTCCGGTGATGACGATCATGGAGAGTCCTCAGGGGTGGGGTGTTAACAGCGGAATCAACCTCACCGTACTCGTGGAAACACTCTGGTAGCAAGGAGCCGTTATCGTTGGCAACATGAACGAGGTGGAGAGCGGCCGGGCCGGCACGCGGTCGAGGATCGTGGAGCGGGCCGCCCAGCTGCTCGGCGAGCAGGGTCCGGCCGCGGTGACCACCCGCGGGGTGGCCGAGCGGGCCGGCGTGCAGGCGCCGACCATCTACCGCCTGTTCGGCGACAAGGACGGCCTGCTCGACGCGGTGGCCGAACACGTGCTGGCGGAATGGGTCTCGGCCAAGGCGGAGACGGTGCGGGCCGCGTCCGCATCCGATGTCGACCCGGTGGCCGATCTGCGGGCCGGCTGGGAGATGCAGATCGCGTTCGGCCTGGCCAACCCGGCGATCTTCCGGCTGCTCGCGGACAGCGGCCGGACCGCCCCGTCACCCGCCGCGGCGCTGGGGATGCAGGTGTTGGCCTCCCGCGTCCACCGGGTGGCGGTGGCCGGGCGGTTGCGGGTGGGCGAACACCGGGCGGTCGAGCTCATCCACGCCGCCGGCCTCGGGGTGGTGCAGACCCTGCTGGCGGCACCACCCGCCGACCGTGACCCCGGCCTCGCCCCGGCCATGCTGGACGCGGTCCTCGCCCGGATCCTGGACGAGGCACCGGCTCCCGCGGCGGACGGCCGGATCCCGGCCGCCGTCGCCCTGCGGGCCGCCGCGCCCGATCTGGACGCGCTGAGCGGCGCCGAGCGGGCACTGCTCGCGGAATGGCTCGACCGGGTCGTCGCCGCGGGCACGGCTCCGGCCGGCGCCGAGCACTGAGCGGCTCACCCCCTCAGCGGCTCGCCTGCTCGATCCGGGCACCCAGGTCCTGCAGTTCGTCCAACACGGCAGCGGCCCCCCAGACCTGGTCCCGGCGGCGGTCGGTGAGCGGCCGGAGCACCCCCTGCCGGTGCAGCCGGTCCAGGGCGGCGAAGACGCTGCTCCGCGCACCCCCCACTGCCGCGCACGCATCCTCGGCGGCCAGCACGGGCCGGAGGGGGAGCAGCTCGAGCAGACGGGCGGCAGCACTTCCGGTGCGGACCGGGCCGGTCATCTCGCGCCATTCACCGGGCAAGGTGACCAACCGTTCCGCGGTGACGCGGGACTCGGCCGCGGCAGTCCGTGCCCCGTGGGTGAACGCCAGTACAAGGGGTTGCACCTCTCCACGGCGGTACTCCTCCAGCAATCCGAAGTAGCGCTCCCGGTCCGCCACCAGTGCAGACGCCAGCGGCACCACCACGGCCCGAGTGACTCCACGCCGCCGGAATACCGTGTTGATCAGCGCACGACCGATCCGCCCGTTGCCATCGGTGAAGGGGTGGATGGACTCGAACTGGGCGTGGGCCACCGCCGCCTGGAACAGGGCCGGGAGATCGTCGCGCTGGATGAACGCCATGAGGTCGTCCATCAGCACGTCGACCATGTCCGGCGGGGGCGGGACGAACAACGCGTTCCGGGGCGACCAGTCGCTCCCGCCGATCCAGTTCTGCACGTCACGGATCCGACCGGCACATCGCGCTTCGGTCGGGTCGTTCCGCATCAAGGCCCGATGGGCATCGGTGATCGCTTCCCGGCGGAGAGGGGCACCCGTTCCGACGCTGTCGACCAGGAGGTCCAGTGCCCTGGTCGCCGCGACCATGGCGACCGCCGAATCGTTGGCCCTGGACCCGTGCAGTGCGCGGGCATAGTCGTCGATCCCGGCCTCGACTTCCTCGATCTTCGACGAGGCGATCGACTCCGTCCGCAGGAGCAGACCCTTCAGAGCGCCGAGGACCTGGCCATGGGCGCCGTCGAGCAGGGTGATCTCACGGATGGCCAGGTCCATGGCGGTACTCGTCCCGGCGTCCACCTCTAGGCGCCCCTCGGCGATGAACGGGGGGATCGACACGGTCACCTCGGAGGTGGTTCGGTCCTCGCGGGTGCCGCCGCGCACCGTCTGCCGCCAGGGACGCCGCTCATGGCGGTGCACCGGCCACGGGCTCGTCGATGCGCCCCTCGGCCGTGTCATGTCCCCCCACCCCGATCGGAAACTCGGACCGTTGGTCAGACTAGTCCGAGTTACGTCGGTAAGTGAGACTCTCCCTCGCTCGGATCCGGCCTCCGAGCGCACCGCTCCGCCGCCACACCGGCGACCCACCCGGTGCCCGGCAGACTCCGCCCCACCCACAGCCGGCCGCCCCGAGCCCCACCCCGAGGACACCCCGTGACCGTCACCGTTCCCGGCCCCGCACTTCCCGTGGTGGACGCCGAACCCGGCTACCGCTCCCCGTACTCCGTCCGATTCAGCACGCCGGAGGTCGAACGGATGGCCGGGCTGGACGGGGCGCCGTGGAACGACCCGCAGATGCAGGCCTGCATCCCGTTCGACCGGTGGTACACCCCGGAGACGGCGGCGCAGTGGGGGCCCTGGGGTCCGCGGGCCTATCGGTATCCGGCACCCGCCGGGCGGTTCCGCGGGCGCGTGGCCCGGGAGCGGGTGGTGGCGGTGGCCGCGGCGCTGATCGGGCTGGACTACCAGCACCACCACGTCCCGTCCTGGTCCCCACCCGCCGACTGGCCCCACCACCCGGTGCGTTCCGGCCGGCGCGGGCCCGGCCTGGACTGCAGCAACTTCATCGGGTTCGTCCACTCCTACGCCCTGGGCATCACGCTGCCCACCCAGGTGGTCACCCAGTCCGAGATGCACCGCAGCACCACCGAGGGTTCGTGCTTCACCCACCCGATCCAGGTGCTCCCGGCCACCGACCACGACGCGTTCGTCGCCTCGCTGCAACCCGCCGACATCGTGTACATCCGGTCCGAAGCGGGGGTCGTCTCGCACGCGGTGCTGTGGCTCGGCGACTGCGGAGTCGGACCCGGGACGACCCCCCTGGTGCTGGACTCGGGCAGCAGCGGACTGCTGGACGCCGAGCGCAGCTCGATCCCGGCCGGGGTGCGCATCCGGCCCTACCGACCCGTCGGCTGGTACGCCCGGCGCACCTCTCACGCCCACCGGGTCGTCCCGGACTGACGCCGGCGGTCCCTCAGCTCAGATAGCCCTCGACGGTGTCCGCAGGACGGACGGCCGCGCCGTCCGGGTCCTGTCCGGCGTGCCGGCGGGCGTCGCGCTGGCGCAGCAGGTCCCAGGCCTGGTCCAACGCCTCCTCCAGCCCGCGCAGCTGCTCGTGCTCCTTCTCGTCGCTGATCTCCCCACGGCGGCGGCGCTCGCGCAGCGCGTGCTCCTGGTCGACGAGATGGGTGATCTGCTCGTGGATGGTGTCGTCGGACATGTCGCGACCTCCCGGGAAGATGACAGAGCCTTCTCCCGCACCGTAGGCCCCGCCCGCGCTTTTGCCGCACCGGCAAAGATGCTTGCCAAGACGGGCGTCTCCCGGCAGGCTGCGACCCCCACCCGGGCTCGACGAGGGGCACCCCATGACCCATCACCACGGCAGCACCCAGGACAGCGGGCGACCTGCGCCCGTCTTCGACAAGCCGTACTGGGAGGAGCACTGGGACCGACCGGCCACCGCCGGGCAGGCGCCGGTCAATCCCCACCTCGTCCGGGAGACGGCGACGCTGACCCCCGGCACCGCCCTGGACGCGGGATGCGGGGTGGGGACCGAGGCCCGCTGGCTGGCCGGGCAGGGCTGGCAGGTGACCGGCGCGGACATCTCCGGCGCCGCCCTGGCCGCCGCGCGCGACCACGCGGGGGCCGACGACCCCGGCGATCGGCCCACCTGGATCGAGGTCGACCTGGGCATCTGGGAGCCGCGGGAGCGGTGGGACCTGGTCGTCAGCCACTACGCCCACCCGGCGATCCCGCAGCTCGACTTCCACCGCCGGCTGGCCGGCTGGGTCGCCCCCGGCGGCACCCTGCTGATCGTCGGCCACCGGCACGGTCCGGGCGGCCACGGTCAGGAGCACCACGGTGACCACCCGCCGGCCGAGGCCACCGCGACCACGGACGGGATCACCGCCCTGCTGGCCGGCGGGCAGTGGCGCATCGACACCGCCCGCGAGGTCGACCGCGTCCTCCCCGGGCACGGACGGACCCTGCAGGACGTGGTGGTCCGGGCCACCCGGCTGCGCTGACGTCCGGGGACGTCCAGGCCCGGGTACCACGCGGGAGATCGGCCGCACCGTTGCACCGACGTGCAATCCCGAGCTCCCGGGATTGCACGATGCCCGATGCGTAACAACCCCGTGAGGTCGGCCTCCTAGCGTCGGGCGCCCATACGGCGAGCGGTTCAGCCCATGTGCCCACGCCACCCACCGCCCCTGACGGAGGAATCCCGTGATCACCCGCACCCGCCCGCTCGCCGCCCTCGCCGCGGCCGCACTCACCTTCTCGCTCATCTCCTGTGGCGCCACCGACACCTCCTCCGGCTCCGGGTCGGACGGTGTCGGATCCGTCGGCGCCGTGCCCTCGTCCGGCCCGTCGTCCTCCGGGGCGACCTCACCGGGAGCGGCCGGATCCACCTCGTCGGAATCCGGCGGTGTCACCGGCGGGGCCGGGTCCGTGGCGGCCGGCGGCGTCGTCCAGGCGGCCGCCGATCTGGTCCCGGCCGAGATCAGGGAGCGCGGGACGCTGGTCGTGGCCACCGGCGAGGGCTACCCGCCGTTCGAGTTCTACGCCGAGGACAACACCACGCTGACCGGGGTCGACCCGGACCTGGTCGCCGCGGTCGCCGGTGCGCTGGGCCTGCAGCCCGACCTGCAGGTCCTCAAGTTCGACGGCATCATCCCCGGCCTGCAGGGCGGGCGGTACGACATGGCCGCCGCCGCCATGGGGGTGACCGACGAGCGGAACAAGGTCGTCGACTTCGTGACCTACTTCGAGGGCGGCACCTCGATCATGACCGCGGCCGACAACCCCCTGGGCCTGACCCTGGACAACCTGTGCGGCCACCGCATCGCGGCCCAGAAGGGCACGATCTACGCCGACAACTACCTGCCGCTGTTCAACCAGACCTGTCTGGACGCCGGCCAGAGCGAGATCACCGTCGACATCTACCCGGACGCGGCGCAGACGAACCTGGCCGTGGGCAACGGCCGGGCCGACGCCGTCGTCTCCGACTTCGGCCCGCTGGCCTACGCCGCCCAGCAGGCGAACGGCCAGTTCTTCGTCCTGGACGCCAGTTACGACCCCGCCCCCTACGGCTTCGCGGTGCCCAACGGCTCCGAGTTGGCCCCGGCCATCGAGGCCGCCCTGGACGCCATCGTCGCCGACGGCACGTACGGGGAGATCCTCGACAAGTGGGACGTCGCGACGGGGGCCATCACCGACCCGACGGTCTCCCGTGGCTGAGGTGGGCGGAGCGGGGCGGGCCGGGCAACCGCCGGCCACCCTGCCCGGGCAGGTCGTGGCACTGCGGCATCCCGGACGCTGGGTGGCCATGGCCGTCGTCGTGGTGCTCGCCGCGATGCTGGTCAACTCGCTGATCCGCAACGAGAACTACCAATGGGACGTGGTCGCGAAGTACTTCACCAGCACCGCCATCCTGGAGGGCCTGCGCACGACGGTGCTGCTCACCGTCGTCGCGATGGTGGTCGGGCTCGTGCTCGGGGTGGTGCTCGCGGTCGGGCGGGACTCGAAGAACCCGATCGTGTCCGGAGCCTCGCTGCTCTACATCGGGTTCTTCCGCGGCACCCCGCTGCTCGTGCAGTTGATCTTCTGGTTCAACCTCTCCGCGCTGTACCCGACGCTGTCGCTGGGGATCCCGTTCGGGCCGACCTTCGTCTCCGGCAGCGCCAACGCCCTGATCACCCCGCTGGTCGCGGCGATCCTCGGGCTCGGTCTGAACGAGGCCGCCTACATGGCCGAGATCGTCCGGGCCGGACTGCAGTCTGTGGACAGTGGTCAGACGCAGGCCGCACAGGCCCTGGGCATGACGGGCCGCCAGGTGTTCCGCCGGATCGTGC
The DNA here is from genome assembly GCF_030811475.1 of Nakamurella flavida. Lineage (NCBI taxonomy): Bacteria > Bacillati > Actinomycetota > Actinomycetes > Nakamurellales > Nakamurellaceae > Nakamurella > Nakamurella flavida. The sequence continues at coordinate 2,855,492 of NZ_JAUSQV010000001.1, read as the reverse complement.
TCCCCCAGGCTCTGCGGGTGATCATCCCACCCACCGGCAACGAGACCATCTCGATGCTGAAGACCACCTCGCTGGTGAGCGTGATCGCCCTGCCCGAACTGCTCTACGCCTCGCAGATCATCTACAGCCGGACGTACGAGGTCATCCCGCTGCTCATCACGGCCAGCCTGTGGTACCTGCTGCTGACCACCGTGCTGACCATCGGGCAGACGTTCCTGGAGCGCCGCCTGCGTCGTGGCGACAGCCAGGGTGGCGGTCGGGTGCGCAAGGGCAGGGCCCCGACCGACCCCGCGCCACCCGAGGAAGAGCACCTCGAGCCCGCCGACATCCAGCACGGAGGAACGCGATGACCGCCGCCGACGCCCCGCTGCTGCTGGCCCGGGGCGTCCGGAAGTCCTACGGCAGCAACGAGGTCGTCAAGGGCATCGATCTGGAGGTCCGGGCCGGCGAGGTGCTGTGCCTGCTGGGTGCGTCCGGATCCGGCAAGAGCACGTTCCTGCGCTGCATCAACCACCTGGAGAAGATCGACGCCGGGTGGATCAGCGTCGACGGCGAACTCGTCGGCTACCGACGTCAGGGCGACAAGCTGTACGAGCTCAAGGACGCCGAGATCGCCCGGCGGCGCAGCGAGATCGGCATGGTCTTCCAGTCGTTCAACCTGTTCCCGCACCTGTCGGTGCTGGGCAACCTCATGGAAGCCCCGCTGCGGGTCCGCCGGGAGAAGCCGGGGCCCGTGCGGCACCGGGCGCTGGCCCTGCTGGACCGGGTCGGCCTGGCGGACAAGGCCGACGCCTTCCCCCGCCAGCTCTCCGGCGGCCAGCAGCAGCGGGTGGCCATCGCCCGTGCCCTGGCCATGCAGCCCAAGCTCATGCTGTTCGACGAGCCGACGTCCGCGCTGGACCCCGAACTGGTCGGCGACGTCCTGGACGTCATGAAGGATCTGGCCGCCGACGGCATGACCATGATCGTGGTGACGCACGAGATCGGCTTCGCCCGCGAGGTCGCCGACAGCGTCGCCTTCCTGGACGGCGGGGTGGTCGTCGAGCACGGCCCACCGGAGCGGGTGTTCTCCGACGCCGCCCACCCCCGCACCCGGTCCTTCCTGGCCCGGGTGCTCTGAGACCCGGTTCTCGGGAACGCACGGACCTGCAGCGCCGCAGGGAGATCCACTCCGCATCACTTCCAGACAGGGGAGTTCCGATCATGGAGCACGTCGATCACGTCGTGGTGGGCCTGGGTGCCCTGGGCAGTGCCACGGCCTACCAGCTGGCCCGCCGCGGCGCGGACGTGCTGGGCCTGGAGCAGTTCGAACTGGGTCACGTGCGCGGTGCCTCGCACGACACGTCGCGGATCATCCGGCGTGCCTACGAGCGCCCGGAGTACGTCCGGTTGGCCGACGCGGCCTACCGCGACTGGGCCGAGTTCGAGGAGGTGTCCGGCGAGCACCTGGTCACCCGGACCGGCGGGGTGACGTTCTGCCCGCCGACGGCCCCGGCGCCGCTTGCCGACTACCTGCACAGCCTGCGGGTGTGCGGGGTCGAGCACGAGGAGCTGGACGCGGCCGCGATGCGCGAGCTCGTGCCGCAGTTCGCGGTACCCGAGGGGGTGGGCGCGGTGTGGACGGCCGACTCCGGGATCGTGCACGCCAACCGCTCGGTCGCCGCCCTGCAGATGCACGCGCGGATGTTCGGGGCCCGGCTGCGGGACCGCTGCCCGGTGACGTCCCTTCAGGAGGACGCCGACGGGGTGGTGCTGCAGACCGCACAGGGACCGGTCCACGCCGGGTTGGTGGTGCTGTGCACGGATGCCTGGACCAACCGGTTGCTCGCGCCGCTGGGCGCGCAGGTGCCGATGCGGGTCATGCAGGAGCAGGTCACCTACTTCAAGCCGGACCGGCCGGCGGAGTTCGAGATCGGCCGGTTCCCGATCTGGATCTGGGAGGACCAGGTCTGCTACTACGGCTTCCCGTGTTTCGGCGAGCCGACGATCAAGGCGGCCCGGGACGTCTCGGAGGTGCTGATGGGGACGGACGAGCGGACGTTCGTCCCGTCGCCCACCCGGTTCGACGAGCTGCGCGCGTTCATGGCCACCACCCTCCCCGGTAGCGGCGTCCCGCTGCGCACGGTGACCTGCCAGTACGCCCTCACCCCGGACCGGCACTTCGTGCTGGACTCCGTGCCCGGTCATCCCCGGCTGCACCTGGGGCTGGGCGCGGGCCACGCGTTCAAGTTCACCCCGACCATGGGCCGGGTGCTGGCCGACCTGGCCACCACCGGCTCGAGCACGGAGGACCTGTCGCTGTTCCGCGCCGACCGGCCCGCCCTGCGCGATCCGATGCCCGTCGGGGCCGCCTGACATGCTCACCGACGTCGAGGCCCACGCCCTGGCCCATCTGGACGAGACCGCCCTGGTCGGTGATCTCGTCGAGCTGGTCCGGATCCCCAGCATCACCGGCAGCGACGCCGAATCCGATCTGCAGCACCGCCAGGCCGCGGGCCTGGAAGAGCTCGACCTGGACGTCGACACCTGGGCGCTGGATCTGCCCGCGCTGCGGGCCGACCCGCGCTTCCCGGGCACCGAGGCCGACCGCACCGAGGGGTACGGCGTGGTCGGCACCTCCGGCCCGGGCGAACCGGCGCTGATCCTGCAGAGCCACGTCGACGTCGTCCCGCTGGGCGACCGTGCCCGGTGGGCCGGGACGGAGCCGTTCGGCGGGGTCATCCGCGGCGACGTGCTGCACGGCCGGGGCGCCTGCGACATGAAGGCCGGGGTCGCGGTCAACACCGCGGTGGCCCGCACCCTGCACGACTCCGGGCTCGTCCTGGAACGGCCGCTGGCCGTGCACTGCGTGGTCAGCGAGGAGGACGGTGGCCTGGGCGCGTTCGCGACCATGGTGCGCGGGCACGGCGGCGCGGCCGCCGTGATCACCGAACCCACCAGCGGGCGGGTGGTCACCGCCCATGCCGGTGCCCTCACCTTCACCCTGACCGTGCCCGGGCTGGCCGCGCACGGCAGTGCCCGCGCGTCCGGGGTCAGCGCGTTCGACGCCTTCCTCCCGGTGCACCGGGCGATCCTCGAGCTGGAACGCGAACGGAACGCCGACCACGACCCCCGCTTCGGGGCGAACCTGCTGCCCTACCCGATCTCGATCGGCCGGATCGCGGCCGGCGACTGGGCCAGCAGCGTCCCCGACCTGTTGACCGCGGAGGGGCGCCTCGGGGTGCGGCTGGGCGAGGACCCGGCGGATGCCCGCGCGTCGTTCGCCCGGGCCGTGGACGCGGCGTGCCGGGCCGATCCGTGGCTGGCCGACCATCCGGTCGCACTAGTCTGGTCCGGCGGCCAGTTCGCCAGCGGCGCCACCCCGACCGGGCATCCGGTCATCGCCGAGGTGACCCGCGCCGCCGGTGACGTCGGTGTCGGTCACCGGGACGGGGAGCAGGCCGTGCCCTACGGGAGCGACCTGCGCCTGTACACCGGGGTCGGGGGAATCCCCACCCTGCTCTTCGGTCCGGGCGACGTCCGGATGGCCCACGCCCCGCGCGAGCAGGTGTCCGTGGCCGAGACCCTGGCCGTGGCCAGGGCTATCGTGCTGCTGGCCGTCCGCCGCTGCGGCGCCCACCGATAGGCGGTCATGCGCGAGAACCCCGACTACGCCATGGATCCGGCCGACCTGAAGCGGCTGGTGCGGGAGAACCCCTGGGCCACCCTGGTCAGTCACACCTCGGGCGGTCTGGCGGCCTCGCACTATCCCGTGCTGGTGGACGAGACCCGGGACGAACTGTCGCTGCTGACCCATCTCGGCCGGCCCGACGAGGACGTCCTCGAGCTGGGTGACCGGGAGCTGCTGGTGCTCGTACAGGGCCCGCACGGGTACATCTCGCCCAGCTGGTACCACACGTCGCCGGCCGTCCCGACGTGGAACTTCGTCGTCGCGCACCTGTCCGGGGTCCCGGAGATCCTCAGCGGGCAGGAGAACCTGCGGGTGCTGGACGCGCTCGTGGACCACTTCGAGGACGCGGTGCCCGAGCCCCGCCGCCTGCTCACCGATCCGGCGAACGTCGCCTACGCGCAACGGATCGTCGCCGGCACGGTGGGCATCCGGCTCACCCCCACCCGCATCGTCACCAAGGCCAAGCTCAGCCAGGACAAGCCGCCGGCCGTCGTCGAGCGCGTCATCGACGCGCTCGGGTCGCCCGGCCCGTACGGCAATCCGGCGTTGGCGGCCGAGATGCGCCGCGTGCACGGGGGGACCGGATGACCGAGCCGCTGCTGCTCACCGGCGCCCGCCTGCCGGGCGCGGCCGAGCCGGTCGACGTCCTGCTCACCGACGGGCTCATCTCCGCCGTGGGGTCGGGGGCGGGGACGCGGGGCCGCCGGGTCGACCTGGCCGGCCGCTGGATCGTCCCCGGCCTGTGGGACGAGCACGTCCACCTGACCCAGTGGGCGATGACCCGCCGCCGGCTCGACGTCTCCCCGGCCAGCAGCGCGGCCCACGCCGCGGACCTGGTCCGCGCGCACCTGACCGGGCCGCACGCACCCGCGGCGGACGAGCACCCGGTGGTCGGCTACGGCTTCCGGGACGGGCTCTGGCCGGACGCACCGAGCCGGGCCCTGCTGGACGCCGCCGGACCGGACCACGCCGTCGTGCTGGTCTCCGCGGACCTGCACTGCGTCTGGCCGAACAGTGCCGCCGCCCGACTCTTCGGCGTGCTCGACGGGCAGGACGGCCTGCTCGTCGAGGACGACGCGTTCCTCATCACCCGCCGGCTCGACGAGGTGCCGGACACGGTGGTCGACGGCTGGGTCGCCGATGCGGCGGAGGCGGCGGCCGCCCGGGGGGTGGTGGGCGTCGTGGATCTGGAGATGGCGTGGAACCCGGGCGTCTGGGCACGCCGGGTGGCGGCCGGGCACCGGGCCCTGCGGGTGGACACCGGGGTCTACACCCGCCATCTGGATCGCGCCCTGGACAGCGGCCTGCGCACCGGCGATCCCGTGCCCGGCGGCGGCGGCCTGGTGCGGATGGGCCCGTTCAAGATCCTCATCGACGGCTCGCTGAACACCCGGACCGCCTGCTGCCGGCAGCCGTACCCGGACGGGACGAGCGGGTTCCTGACCGTCGAACCCGCCGACCTGCTCGACCTGCTGCGCCGGGCCGTCGGTGGCGGCCTGACCCCGGCCGTGCACGCCATCGGGGACGAGGCCGCCCGCATCGCCCTGGACACCTTCGCCCAGCTCGGGGTGGGTGGCCGGATGGAGCACGCCCAGCTGGTCGCCCCGGAGGATCTGGCCCGCTTCGCCGAGCTCGGCATCACCGCCAGCATCCAACCCGAGCACGCGATGGACGACCGCGATGTCGCCGACCGGCACTGGGCCGGCCGGACCGCGTGGGCGTTCCCGGCCCGCTCGCTGCTCGACGCCGGGGCCCGGCTGGCCCTCGGATCCGATGCCCCGGTCTCCCCGCTGGATCCCTGGCTCGGCGTCGCCACCGCGGTCACCCGCAGCCGGGACGGCCGGGACCCGTGGCATCCCGAGCAGGCCATCTCCGTCGCCGACGCGCTGGCGGCGTCCACCCGCCACGGCCGCATCGCGCCGGGCGAGCCGGCCGATCTCGTCGTGCTGGAGCGCGATCCGCTCGCCAGTTCCGGCGACGAACTCCGGACGATGCCGGTGTCCGCGACGGTGCTGGCGGGTCGGGTGACGGCAGGGGCACTGCCGGACTAGTTCTGTCCGGCACGCCGCTGCGCAGGACGCGTGAACGGACCGCTCAGCACCGCCCACTGCAGCAGCATGATCGTCTTGCCGTCCGCGATGCGGCCGTCGCCGATCATGGCCAGCGCCTCGTCGATGTCCACTTCGAGCACCTCGATGTCCTCGCCGTCCTCGGCGAGACCGCCGCCGCTGCCGGTCCTGTCGGTCGGCCGGTAGGGCGCGGCGAAGAAGTGCACGCGTTCGGTGACCGACCCCGGGCTCATGAACACGTCGAACACGTGGGTGATCGTCCCGAGCTCGACCCCCAGCTCCTCCTCCGCCTCCCGGCGGATGGCGGTCTCCGGGTCGTCGTCGTCCACCAGTCCGGCGGCGGCCTCGACGAGCATGCCGTCGGGGTGCCCGTTGACGTAGACGGGGTAACGGAACTGCCGGGTGAGCAGGACGGTGCGGCGATCGGTGTCGTAGGGCAGCACGGTGGCCCCGTTGCCGCGGTCGTAGGTCTCCCGCTGCTCGGTGGTCCACTGCCCGTCGCGACGGCGGTGGTCGAAGGTGGTGCGTCGCAACACGTGCCAGCCGCCGTGGGAGGTCAGCTCGACGTCGCGGACGACCACGTCGGGATTGCCGGTGAGGTCGCGGCCGACCCGGTCGAGCCCGGTGCGCCCGCGGTGATCGGGGATGTCGAGGCCGGGCGTCCCGGTCGGGAGAGGGGTGCTCATCCGGGTACCGTACATGCAGAAGCGTGCAACACCATGAAGGAGTGCGAATGCTGGCTGCCGAACGCCGCGACCTGCTGCTGACCCGACTGCGTGTCGACGGGAAAGTGGTGGCCAAGGAACTGGCCGCCGAACTGGGGCTGTCCGAGGACAGCATCCGGCGGGATCTCCGCGAGCTCGCCGCGGCCGGCCTGTGCCAGAAGGTCTACGGCGGAGCGGTTCCCGCCTCGCCGGCCCTGGCCGACTACACCACCCGGGCCGGTGTCGAGCCCGCCGGCAAGACCGCGGTCGCGGTCACCGCGGCTGCGCTGATCCGGCCGGGCAGCGTGGTGATCCTGGACGGCGGGACCACCACGCTCGCGGTCACCCGCGCCCTGCCGACCGACCTGGAGTGCACCGTCGTCACCCACAGCCCCACGGTGGCGGTCGCCCTGCTGGACCACCCGGGGGTCGAGGTGGTCCTGCTCGGCGGCCGGCTGTTCAAGCACTCCATGGTCACCTGCGGGGCGGTGGCCGCGGAGGCCGCCGCCGGTGTCACCGCCGACCTGTTCCTGCTCGGGGTCACCGGGGTCCACCCGGTGCACGGCCTGACCACCGGTGACGTCGACGAGGCGGCGATGAAACGGTTGCTCGCGAGCCGCTCGGCGGAGACCTGGGTGCTGGCCAGCGCCGAGAAGCTGGGCGCCGCATCGCGGTACACGGTGCTCCCGCTGGCCGAGGTGTCCGGGGTCGTCACCGACGGACGACCGCACGAGACCGTCGACGCACTCCGGAATCTCGGCGTGACGGTGCGGGAAGGGCGCGGGCCCCGCGCGCGGTGAGCAGCCCGGCGCGGGTCAGCCGGTGGGTGCGGCCAGCAGGTCGGAGACGCCGCGGGCCAGCCGGTCGGCCACGGCCCGGGTGGAGGTCAGCTCCCGGCCGATGAGATGGGTCGGTCCGACCAGGCAGGCCGCCGCGACGACCGCGCCGGAGGCGTCGCGGACCGGCGCGGCGACCGAGGTCAGGCCGTCCTCGGCGTACCCGTCGAGGACAAGGCGGTCGTCGAGCCGGGCCCGCCGCACCTGCTGGAGGAAGCTGTCCAGGTCGCGGGGGGTGCGCTGGGCGGTGAGCGACGTGCGGGCCGGTAGCACCGCGACGATCTGGTCGTCGTCGAGGTCCATGATCAGCAACGCCCCGCCGTCCGCGCCGACCATCTGGGCGGGCCGGCCGAGCCAGCTCTGGGTGCTCAGCGGCCCCTCGGCGAACGCCTCCGCCACCGTGACGCTGCGGATCCCGCGGCGGACGGTGACGTAGGCGGTGGTGCGGGACTCCTGGGCGGCCGCGGTGACCAGCGGCGCCACCTGCTGGGTCAGCACGGCGGCGGTCACCGCCCGGTGCCAGCCGTGCAGGTACCAGCGCGGCGTCACCGTCCCGCCCCCGCCGGCGAGGCGGACCAGCCCGGCGTTCTCGGCGTCGCCGAGCACCCGCTCCACCCGTTCGGGACGGACCCCGAGCCGGCGGGCGATCTCCGGCACCTCACTGCCTCCCTCGCACACGTCCTCCAGGACGGCCGCGGCCAGGCTCAGCGACGCGCGCCCGGCGGCGACCCGGACCGCCCGGCCGTCACTCGGTGCGTGCTGCGCGGGTGCGCGCACGATGGCTGCCTCCAGGTTCGACCGGGCGGCGAGCAGCACGCGGCCGGCGACCGGCAGCACCCGCTCGGTCCGGATGGCGGGGACGTGCACGACGAGGGCGGCGACCACCTCCCCACCCTGGTCGCGGACCCCGACGGCGATCTGGTCGCGTTCGTCGGCCGCGGACCGTTCGACGTCCCGGCAGCTCTCGTCCTGCAGCACGCGCACGGCGGCATCGCCGGGCCCGGCGCACAGGTCACCGACCCGGACCCGCACGTGCAGGGTCCAGCCGGACGGGACGACGGCGATGACCCGCGGTCCGCCCGGGGCGGGCGCGACCAGGCACACCGTCTCCCCGGTGGCAGCCGACAGGCGGGTCAGGGCGAAGTCGACCGCCGAGGCGACGGCCGCTCCGGCCCGGCCGGACATGGTCGCCGCACGCCGGCCCAGCCGGTACGCGCCGTACCCCTCGGCGTGGTCGAGCAGGCCGACGCCGGCCAGCGCGGCGGACACCCGCGAGGCCGACGAGGTGGTGAGGCCCAGCTCCTGGGCGAGGGCACCCACCGCCACCGGGAGGAGGGGATCCGGCCGGTCGGCGACCGCACGCACCACCGCGAGAGCGGTGGCGAGACGGTCGGGCATCGGCATCCTTCCTGTCCGGGCGCACTGGGGGACTGCGATCCTCCGGCCAGTACCGCACCGGAGACCGATTCAAACCCGCTGATCAGCGGTGGTCGACCTCCGCGAACTCCCGTCCACCGGACAACCGCGCGTAGCCGGGGCCACGATCGAAGAACGGCGGGTCGGCGGGCGCCTGCGCACGGCGGGACGCCCGCAACGCCTCGGTGGCGGCCAGGTCGACCTGCACACCGCCGGGTCCGCCGGTGAGCACGACGCCGTAGTCCCGAGCCGCACCGGCGGTCGAGACCTTGCCCCACAACACGTCCCGCTCCACGGCCGCGACGGGACGCTCCAGCGGGTCACCCCACCCGCCGCCGCCGGTGGTGCGGATGCGGATGAGTTCCCCCGCACGCACCGGCTCGTCGTCGGCCAGGGCGTCGACCTCGCGCTCGTGCGGTCCGCCCGGGTCGATGGTGACGCTGAACGACTGCCCGGCTCTCCCGCCGCGCACTCCCCAGCACGCCAGGATCGACCGGTCGGCGATGGACATGAACGAGGCGTCCACCAGCATGCGGATCTGCTTGTCGTAGCCGAGTCCGCCCCGGTACAGCCCCGGCCCGCCGGAGTCGACGGCCAGCCCGAGCCGTTCGACGAGGAACGGGAACCGCGCCTCGGTGAACTCGGTGGGCAGGTTCCGCGAGTCGGGCACCACGTGGATGGTGTCCTCGCCGTCGGCGTAGTAGCGACCGCCCGATCCGCCGCCCAGCACCTCGCGCATCAGGTACTCCCGGCCGGCCTCGTCGCGGCCGTAGACCCCGGTGTAGCGGATGGTCTCCTGGTCCGCCGGCATCCGGCCGTCCACCGCCTTGGCCAGCACCCCGGCGAGCACGCCGAGCAACCGCAGGATGACGAACGTCCGCGCGTTGGTGGGGGCGGGGAAGATCGGTGTGAGCAGCGTTCCCGGTGACGGGAAACGCATCTCGATGAGCGGGACGACGCCCTCGTTGACGTCGAGCTCGGCCATCCGCTCCGGGCTCGCGGCCAGGTTCCGCAGGATCGGTGCCAGCCACTTGGCCAGGAACACCCCGTCGGAGTAGTCGGCGGCGTGGTTGATGGGGCCCTTGGCCTGCGGGGACGTGCCGGTGAAATCCAGGATCAGCCGGCCGCCGGTGACGCCGTCCCCGTCGGACAGCTTGGTCAGGGTGATCCGCTGGGCGTGCAGCCGGGGCTCGTCCACGCCGTCGTGCTCGGCGTAGTCCTCCCAGACGTACTCGCCGTCCGGGATGCGCGACAGGATCTCGGTCCGGTACGTCTGCGTCGAACGGTCCAGGATGGTGTCGAACGCGGCCTGCACCTGCTGTGCCCCGTACCGGTCGAACAGCTCGGTCATCCGGGCGGCGCCCATCAGGCAGGCCGAGCACTCGGCGTCCAGGTCGGCGGCGAGCGACTCCGGCATGCGGGAGTTGCGGGTCATGATGGCCAGCGCCGCCTGGTTGGGCACGCCGCGGTCCCACAACCTGATGGGCGGCACCATCAGGCCCTCCTCGAACACGCTGCGGGCGTGCGAGGGCATGGAACCCGGGACGGAGCCACCGATGTCGTCGTGGTGACCGAACGCCTGCACGAACGCCACGACCCGCCCGCCGGAGAACACGGGCACGGTGACGCACAGATCGGGCAGGTGCCCGATGCCGCCCTCGGACAGGTAGACGTCGTTGTGGAAGTACACGTCGCCGGGGTTCATGGTCTCCAACGGGAAGTCCCGCACCACCGGCTGGACCAGCGCCGAGTACGACCGGCCGGTGAGCTTGCGCATCCGGGCGTCGTGGATGCCGGCGCGGAAGTCGTGCGCGTCGCGGATCATCGGCGACCGCGACGTGCGCCCGATGGCCGTCTCCACCTCGGCCTCCACCGACGCCAGCGTCCCGGCGACGATCTCGACCAGGATGGGATCGACCTGCTGTGTCACCGGCGTGGTCATCCGGCGATTCTGCCGCCGGGGGCCATCGGCGTCACGGCTGGGGGTGGGCGCGGTCGCGGGCCCGCCCGGCCTGCACGCTCATCACGATGGCCAGCGAGATGAGGAACGGGATCACGACCAGGATGGCCGTCGGCCACAGAGCGTTCAGCACGGCCGGTGAGCTTTTGTTGAACCGCACCAGCAGTGACCAGCTCAGCGCCTGCATGGGGACGGCCACCACTGCCGCGGCCAACGCCGCCGGCAGCCCGTGTCGGCCCGTCGCCACCGCGCCGAGCGACCCGATCACCAGCGACGGCACGAAGGTGAACATCCAGTGGAAGATCGGGATGATCGGCCCGACGGAGGGGCCGGCCGGCCCCGCGAAGAACAGGGCGTTCAGGCTGCCCACCGCCGCCGTGACGACGAGCAGCACCGCGAGCACCCAGGGGAACCACCGCGGTGGGGCCGGCTCGGGCAACCGGCGGAACAACACCAGCGCCGTCGCGATGGTCACTGCGGCCGTGGCGATGAGCAGCAGCCAGACGGGTAGCGGCTCGTCCAGCAACCGGCCGACCATCGACGATCGAGTGCCGGGCACCCACACGCGCTGCGGCCAGGGCAGCGATCCGACGAACACCGCCGCGATGGTCAGCGCACCCAGGGCGACGATGAGCAGTGCCGTGGTCGCGTCGCGACGCCGTGCGGCGGTGATCATCGGCCGACCGTAGCCACCCCGCGGGTCAGCCCCCGAGCCGCCGCGCCACCACCGCGTACAGCGGATCCCCGCGGTACCGCCCGCCGGGGGTCCGCAAGGAGGCCTCCGCTTCGGTAAAACCGCCGGCCTGCCGGAGATATTCGCTGACGATGGCGCAGTGCTGCTCGTCGTCGGTGGCCAGCCAGCCGCGGATCGCCTTGGACGGGAAGCAGCGGTTGGAGAACGTCAGGGCGACGGGCGCGCCCGGCCGCAGCACCCGCGCCGCCTCGGCCAGCACCTCCACCGGCCGCACCAGGTAGTCCACCGACACGCAGCACACCACCCCGTCGACCGAGGCGTCGGGCAGCGGCAGCCGCGGGTCGAGGTTGAGGTCCTGCACGATCCGCTCGGTGGCCATCGGGTTGGCGTCGAGCTCGGCCGCGTTCATGCCCAGGACGATCAGCTCCGCCGGCGCGCTGTGCAGGTGGGAGATCCACGACGACATCAGGTCCAGCACCCGCCGCGGCTCACCGGACGCGCCGTCCAGACCGAGCTCGGCGTACAGGTCGCCCACCGCGGCGATGGCGCCGTCGTCGATGTGGGTGACCAGCCGCGTCGGGGTGTAGAACTCGCCGTCCGGTGACGGGTCGCTGCGGTCGAAGAAGCCGTCGGGGAACGGAGAGGGGGAGGTCACCCCAGCCAGAGTGCCGGAAGCCGGCGGCTCAGGACTCGCAGCCGACCCCGTCCCCGTCACGGTCGAGCTTGCTGGAGTACCCAGGGTCGCCGCGATACACCGGCGCCGCTCCCGCAGCCTCGGCCGCGGAACAGTTCGCGTAGTACGCCGACTGCTGCTGCTCCTGCGTCTGCGGTGCCGGAGCCACCAACGGCTGCGGCGCGGCCTGGGTCCGCGGGGCGGCCTGCGTCTGCGGCACCACTGCCGCCGCTTCGGGGGCAGCTGCGACCGCCGCGGGCTCCTCGACGGCAGCCGCAGCCGGGGCCGGCAGGGTGACCGTCTCGGTCTGCGTCACGGTGACCGGCGGCGGTGCGGGCGCCGTCGACACCACGGTCGTCGTCACCACCACGGTCGTCGGGACGGTGACGGTGGTCGGCACCGACAGGGTCGTGATGGTCGAGACAGCTGCCGGCTGCTGGGCGACCGGAGCAGACACTGCCGGGCTGCCGCCACCCACCAGGGCGAGCACCAGCCCCACGCCGGCGACTCCCCCGCCGACCTTGCGCGATGCCAGCGGCCCCCACGACGGCCGCGCGATGACCACGGCGACGATCCCCGCGATCATCACCAGCAACCCCAGCATGACCAGTCCGCCGCCCCCGCTGATCGCACCGATCAGCGCGAGCACCAGCACAGCACCCGCCACCACCCACCACACCGGGCCGACCCCTCGACGACCAGGCGTGGGCCTCCCGGATGGTGGCGGGTGTCCCGCCGGTCCGGCTGCCGGTGCACTCATGCCTTCCCCCACCCCTGTGGCCCGGGTGTCCGGGCCGCACAGTGACCTTCTCGTCACAGCGGGCTCCGGCGTTACCCGATCGGGGAAAGTCGCCGCGGCCGTCGACCCGCTGGCCACAGTCCGTCGACGGTCCACCCCCGTTCGCCCCCCCGAACAGGGTGTTGTCGGGCCGGACATCACCGACCGGTGGACGAGCGGTGAACACCGGCAGCAGCCCGACAGCAGCCGGAGGAGAGCCCGACCGGCGTCCGTCCCGCGAAACGCCGCACCCGGGATACCGGCTGCCCCGCTGCCCACTCCGAACCACTGCCCGCGCGGACCCGCTGCTCACACCGACCCGCGTTGCTCGCGACCGGCCGCGAGCAACGCGCCCTCGCACGAGCAACGCGACTCGGCTCGAGCGACGGGCCCCGGACGGTCCCGCCCACCCGCTCCCCTCATGCGACCGACGCTTCCCTCGCGTCCGGACGAGAGCCGAGCAGACGCCACACGAGGCGAGCGCTCGCCCTGGCCGGCCGGCGCCCCAGCCCCGTGCACCCACACCCACCCGCGCCCTCACGCGACAGACGCTTCCCTCGCGTCCGGACGAGAGCCGAGCGAACGTCGCGCGAGGCGAGCGCTCGCCCCGGCCTCCCAGCCCCGAGCCGCACGTCCGCACCCCGCCGCACTCACCCCCGGGTGAGCACCAGATTCCCGAAGTCGTCCACCCGCGCGGTGAACCCGGGGGGCAGGGGCACCGTGGAACCGAACTCCTGCAGCACGGCCGGGCCCCTCACCTGGTCGCCGGCGCCCAGGCGTGCCCGGTCGTAGACGATGGCGTCGGTCCAGTCGTCGAAGTACACGGGACGCTGCTCGAGCACCGCGGGGCGGGTGTCACCGGTGCCCGGGGCCACCCGGGGGATGACCGGTCGGGCCTGCGGGCCGACCCCGGTGACGCGGAGGTTGACCCACTCGACCGGTTGGCTGGCCCGGCCGCGGAAGTCGTACCCGTACAGCGCCCGGTGCGCGTCGTGGAACGCGGACACCACGGCATCGGCCCACCCCCGGCCCACCGTCCCGGCGGCATCGAGATCGGGCGCGGGCACCCGCACCTCGAAGGCCTGACCGAAGTACCGCAGATCGGCGGACACCTCGATGCGCCGCGCGGCCGGCTCGAACCCCTCCCGGTCCAGCGCCTCGTGGGCCCGGGCGGTCAGTTCGGCCAGCACGGCGCGGACACGGGCCGGGTCGAGCTCGTCGTCGCGGAACACCATGGTGCGCACCGTGTCGTGACGGACGTCCACGGTGAGCAGCCCGTAGGCCGAGACGGTGCCCGGGTCCGGGGGGACGAGAACGGCGGGCAGGCCGAGGATGTCCATCAACCGGCAGGCCAGCAGCGAGCCGGATCCGCCGAAGGCGACCATCGGGTGGTCGCGGATGTCCAGCCCCCGCTTGACGGTGACCTGGCGCAGGGCGTTGGCCTGGTTCCACGCCGAGATCTCCAGCACCCCGGCCGCGCAGGCCGGGACGCTCAGCCCGAGATCGGCCGCCAGGACGGCGATCCCGGCACGAGCAGCCTCGGTGTCCAGCGGGATGCGGCCGCCGAGCAGGTGCGGCGGGATCCGTCCGAGAACCAGCTGGGCATCGGTGACGGTCGGTTCGACCCCGCCGCGGGCGTAGCAGATCGGACCGGGGTCGGCGCCGGCCGACCGCGGGCCCACCGACAGCGAGCCCTGCGGCGAGACCGCCGCGATCGACCCGCCGCCCGCACCGACGGTCACCACGTCGATCATCGGGATCTTGGCCGGGAACACCCCGATGGTGCCCTCGGTCGTCAGGGGCGCCCGACCGTCGGTGATCACCGTGACGTCGGTGGACGTGCCGCCGCCGTCGCAGGTGACCACGGACGGGTGGCCGGCGTTCGCCGCGATGACGGCGGCACCCAGCGCGCCCGCGGCGGGACCGGACAGCACGGTGGTGATCGGCTGGTGGACGACCTCGCCCGCCGACAGCACCCCGCCGTTGGACCGCATGATCGAGAACGGGATGTCCCGGCCCGGGTCGAGTTCGGCGAGCCGCTCGGCGATCGCGCGCACGTAGGCCGCCACCCGGGGTTTGACGGCCGCGTCGACCAGGGTCGTCATCGCCCGCTCGTACTCGCGGTACTCGGGGAGCACCTGGCTGGACAGCGAGACCACCGCGGCCGGGTGCTCGGCGCGGATGACGTCGAGCAGGGCCTGCTCGTGGCTGTCGTCGGCGTAGGAGTGCAGGAGGCAGACACCCAGGGTGTCGATCCCGCGGTCCCGGAACTCCCGGACGGCGGCGACGGCGCCGGCGCGGTCGAAGGGCCGGATCTCCCGACCCCGGTGGTCCATCCGCCCGCCGACGGTGCGGACCCGGTCGACCGGCACGATGCGGTCCGGCTTCACCCAGAAGTAGCTGTTGCCGTAGCCGTCGGGCACGGACTGGCGGGCGATCTCCAGCAGGAACTCGTACCCCTGCGTGGTCAGGAAACCGAGCTCACCCACCGCCCCCTCGAGCAGCTGGTTGGTGGCCACGGTGGTGCCGTGGGCGATGGACGCGATGGCCGACGGGCCGACCCCCAGGACGTCGAGGATGGCGTGCACGGCGGTGAGGAAGCCGACGGCGGGGTCGGCCGGGGTGGACGGGGTCTTCGACGTCACCACCAGTCCGGTGCGCGTGTCGACGGCGACGACGTCGGTGAAGGTGCCGCCGGTGTCGACCCCGATGCGCAGGGTGCGGGCGGCGGGCGGGTGTTCGGCGATGACGGTCCTCCCGGGATCGGGTCGGGTCGGCGCGGGGCGGGCGCGACGCCGTCCCGATCCTCCCCCACCGGTGCCGGGGATCAGTCGCGGCGGCCCAGGGCGCGCAGGGTGCTCCGTTGGGCGGCGCCCAGGCCGCTGATGACGACGTCGATGCCGTCCAGCCGGGCCTGCGCCGAGGCCGCGGCCAGCAGCTCCAGCCCGCCGTCCGCCCAGGCGGTCACGGCGCGGGCATCGACCACGATGCGGCGCACGGGCGGGGTCAGCGCCTCCCGCATGACAGCGTTGAACCGGTCCAGTTCGGTGTCCGCCAGCGGCCCCCGCAGACCGACCACGGCGAGATCGCCGGTGATCTGCAGATCGGTGGACGACACCGCCGGCAGGGGCTCCACCGGATCGGACGGGCGGCGATCACCGTGCACGTCCACCACCGGTGCTCCTGGCCGCTCGATGCTGCTGTCCCCTGGTCGATCGGGTGCGGACAGCGTAAAGCTGGTCACACACCGTGGCAAGAGCACGACAGATCACGCCCGGGTGACCCGTCCGCCGGTCAGGAGTGGATCACTCCTCACTCCCCGTGGCCGCCCGTCCGGAGGACCGACCCCGACCCGGCGGCGTCAGCGGGACGTTCTACCGACGATTCGCGCCCGACGGATCACGCCGTCCGGGTGGCAGCCATGGTGGAACCGCACCGGCACGGTGACCACGGGTGACCGGGAATCACCGTGACGGGCGATCATGTCAGCCGCGTTCCCGGAGAGTCTTGACACGCGCCGTCGTCAAGGGACTACTGGAAGTGATCTTGCGCCGTCCGTTTCGTCCCGGGCGCACGCCCGGACTCCGCCCCCGAGGAGAGCGACAGTGACCGCAGCCCGGCCCGTGGATCCGGCCCACCCCGCCGGAGCCGACGGGCTGCTCCGTTCGGGCGACGACACGGACTGGGTGCAGCATCTGCTCCAGCTCGCCCGGGTGCGCCTGGGTATGGAGCTCTCGTGGGTGTCCCGGGTGGAGGACGACACGGTCGTGGTCGAGGCCGTCAGCGGCGCGGTCCCCGATGTCCCGTTGGCCGCCGGCTACACATCCCCCCTCGGTGACTCGTACTGCGTCCGCGTGCTGGACGGTGCCGCACCGCTCGTCGTCCAGGACGCGGCTCTCGACCCGCTCACCGCAAACCTGCCGGCGACGGCCGAGATGGGTATCGGGTCCTACGTGGGGGTTCCCCTGCAGCGGTCCTCCGGGGCGGTCTACGGGACGCTGTGCTGCCTGAACCGCGATCCCGATCCCCATCTGCGCCTGCGGGACGCCCAGTTCCTCCAGCTCCTCGCCGACCTGCTGATGGACCTGCTCGATCGCGGGGAGGACCGCACCATGCAGCTCCGGGAGGACGAGGCCACGCGTGACGGGGTTCGCGCCCTCATCGCCGACGGCGGGCCGGACATGGTGTTGCAGAGCATCCACGCCCTCCCGGACCTGCGCATCATCGGCTACGAGTCGCTGGCCCGGTTCGCCGCCGGAACCCCGGACGTCTGGTTCGCCCGGGCCCGCGAAGTCGGCCTCGGGGTCGAGCTGGAACTCGCCGCGGTGGCCAACGCCCTGGAGCACCTCGACCAGCTCACCGACGAGCAGTTCCTCACCGTGAACGTCTCACCCGACGTGGTGTCCCATCCGGGCCTGGTCGCGGTGCTGGGTCGACGGGGGCTGCACCAGCTGATCCTGGAGATCACCGAACACGAGAAGGTCGACGACTACCTGGGCCTGCGGGAGGCGATGGACCGCTGGCGCACCCGGGGTGTCCGTTTCGCCGTCGACGATGCCGGGGCCGGGTACTCGGGGATGCGGCAGCTGATCGAGCTGCGCCCGGAGATGATCAAGCTCGACCGGTCGATCACCCGTGGCCTGGACGCCGACCCGGCCCGGTTCGCCATGGCCACCGCCCTCGCGGCATTCGCCCGGGAGATCGGCTCCGGCCTCGTCGCCGAGGGCGTGGAGACGGCCAGCGAGCTGGCCAAGGCCCTGGAACTGCGGATCCCGCTGGCCCAGGGCTACCACCTGGGTCGACCGGGAGAGCGGCGCCCCCGGGTCGACCTGACCCGCCCGCGACTGACGGCCTGACCGGTCAGCTCCGCGGGTCGACGACGGTGATGCCCGGCGCGGCCGGTCCGTCCAGTGCGGCCAGCGCGGGACCGGCGCCGTTCAACCCGACCACCTGGCCGATGAGGTCCTGGGGTCGGAGTCGTCCCGCGGCGACCAGCTCGAGCATGCCCGGGTAGTCCACCGCGGGCATGCCGTGGCTGCCGTAGATCTCCAGCTCGTGCGCGATGACCCGGTCCATCGGCAGCGGCGGGGTGGACCCCGCCCCCAGCAGCAACCCGGCCTGGACGTGCCGGCCGCGGCGGCGCAGGGAGAGCACGGAACCCACCGCGGTCGGCGTGCTGCCCACCGCGTCCAGGCCGACATGGGCGCCGCCGGCGGTGATCTCGCGGATCCGCTCGGCGGTGTCCGGCCCGGCGGCGACCACCTGCTCCGCACCCAGCTCCCGGGCCCGGTCCAGCGCGTCGGCCGAGGTGTCCACCGCGACCACCCGGGCGCCCAGCGCGACGGCGATCATCACCGCGGACAGCCCGAGGCCGCCGCAGCCGAACACGGCCACCCACTGCCCCGGGGCGACCCGCCCGTGCACGGTCAACGCCCGCCACGCGGTGGCGAAGCGGCAGCCCAGGGCCGCGGCGGCCAGCACGTCCACCCCGTCGGGAACGGCGACGAGGTTGAACGCGGCGGGGCGGACGACGACCCGTTCGGCGAACGAGCCCGGCCCGGTGAACCCGGGTTGGGTCTGGTCGGGGCACACCTGGGCCTCGCCGGCCCGGCACAGCGCGCACCGACCACAGCCCAGCACGAACGGCACGGTGACCGTGTCGCCGAGCCGACGCCCCGGGCCGAGATCGCCCACCCCGGAACCCAACTCGACGAGGATCCCGGCCAACTCGTGCCCGGGCACGTGCGGGAGGGAGACGGGGTCGTGGCCGCGCCAGGCGTGCCAGTCCGACCGGCACACACCGGTGGCCCGCACCTCGATGACCGCGCCGTCGTCAGGGCAGACCGGGTCGGGGATCTCACGGACGCTCAGCGGGCCGCCGACGGTGTCGAAGACGACCGCCCTCACGCGTGGTGACCCGGGACCAGCGCGACCTTGCCGGAGCGCCCCTGGTCGACGAGCTGGTAGGCGGTGGCGGAGTCGGCCAGGTCGAAACGGTGGCTGACCACCACCTCGGGGTGCAGGTCCCACACCACCAGGCGGTCCATCAGCTCGGCCATCCGACCGACGCTGCTGACCCACGAACCGATCAGGGTGATCTGCCGGTGGATGACCTCGTGGCTGACGTCGAAGTCCATCCGGCCCCCTTCGCCCACGAACGCCATCCGGCCCCACCGGGCCAGGGCGAGCAGAGCGGTGCGCCGGCCGGCGCCGGAACCCGAACAGTCGACCGCGGCGGTCACCGAGCCGGCGCGCGACCCGGCCAGGTCCTCGGGGCTGACCACCTCGTCGACCGCGCCCAGGTCCAGCGCCAGCTGGGAGCGCTCCGGGGACGGATCGGTGCCCAGCACCGGTCGGCCGCCCAACTTGCGGGCGAGCAGACCGGCGGCCAGGCCCACGGGGCCCAGACCGGTGACCAGGACGCTGTCCTCGCCGGAGATGTGCAGTCGGGTCAGCGCCTCGTAGGCGGTGCTGAACCCGCAGGCGATGCACGCGCCGTCGACGAAGCTCAGCGCGTCCGGCAGCGTCACGCAGGTGACCTCCTCGGCGAGCAGGTAGTCGCCGTGACCGCCGTCGCGCTGCCAGCCGTAGGCGCTGCGCAACGGAGAGGTGCAGCTGATGAAGTAGCCGCGGCGGCACTCGGCACACTGCCCGCAGCCGGTGATGTGGTAGACCGCGACCCGGTCGCCGACCGACAGACGCCGGCAGCCCGGGCCGACCGCGACGACGGTGCCGGCCGGTTCGTGCCCGGCGATGACGTCGTTGTAGCCCTCCGGGCCGGAGCCCAGGTGCTCGCGGTAGATGGCCCGCACGTCGCTGCCGCAGATGGTGGACGCACCCACGGCCAGCAGCACCTGACCGACACCGGGTGTGGGAACAGGGATGTCGTCCCGCAGGACGGTGGTGGAGTTCCCCGGCAGGTAGACCCCGCGCATCGTGGTGGGGAGATCGGCGACGGTGGGCACGGTGGACGCGGTCGGCATGGGGTCACGGTAGATCCCCGCCCGGCCGTCGGGGGACGCGAGCCCGCTCGGGCACACAGTGGTCAGCGGGCGGCACCGATCTGGTCACCGACGGCGCGAACCGGGCTCAGACCCGCAGGACCCTCGGTCCCAGGCTCTCGAACCGCCGCGCGGCGAACGGCGCGAGCCCGCGGTCGGTGATCAACGCGTCGAAGTCGGCGACGCCGGCGAACCGCGCGAAGCTGTTCACCCCGAACTTGGTGTGCACCCCGACGAACAGCCGCCGGCGTGACCGGGCCATCACCATGGCCTTGACCGTGGACACCGCCGGGTCCGGGGTGGTCAGTCCGTGTTCCACGGTGATGCCGTTGCTGCCCAGCACGGCGGCCTCGAAGACCAGATCGGCCAGGATCTCCCGCACCCAGTGCCCGGACGTGCTGAGGATCTTCTCGCGGACGAGACCGCCCAGCACGATCACCGTGTGCCGCTCGTTCGCGGCGAGGGCGGCCGCGGCGGGCAGGGACGGGGTGACCACGGTGACCGGCCAGTCCGCCTCGGCCAGGGCCTGCGCCACCAGCAGCGGGGTGTACCCGTCGTCCAGGAACAGCGACTGCACCACGCCCAGTTCCTCGACGACGGCCCGGGCGATGCGCCGCTTCTCGGCGACCAGGTGGGCGGACCGGTAGGACAGGGTCGTCTCGTACCCGGCGCCCTCGAACGGCACCGCCCCGCCGTGCACCCGGCTGATCAGCCCGGTGCGGTCGAGCACGGCCAGGTCCCGCCGGATCGTCTCCGCGGACACCCCGATGACCCCGACCAGGTCGAGCACGCTCATCCGACCCGCCCCGCGGACGGCCTCGACGATGGCGCGCCGCCGCTCGGCATGGTCA
This sequence comes from Nakamurella flavida, assembly GCF_030811475.1. Lineage (NCBI taxonomy): Bacteria > Bacillati > Actinomycetota > Actinomycetes > Nakamurellales > Nakamurellaceae > Nakamurella > Nakamurella flavida. The sequence continues at coordinate 2,834,840 of NZ_JAUSQV010000001.1, read as the reverse complement.
CTGCGCCGCACGGTCATCGGTGTCCTCCCGTCGGGAGAACCTACGGGGCGGCCCGGGTGTCCCCGGACCGCCCCGCAGGACCACGCCGTCAGCGCCGGAGGGTCACCAGACCTGGATGACCGAGGGACGCGGGCCGGCGAACTGGCCCGGCTTCGCGGCCTGTCCGACCGGCACGTAGTCCGGGAAGCGCGAGAGCTGCGCGTCCCACGTGCCGTCCTCGCCGGGGTGCTGCACCGCGACGTAGGCCATGCCCCTGCCGTCGCGCTCGTGGACGACCGGTCCGCAGGTCTCCGCGCCGGTCGGCACGGCCAGGAACTGCTGCACCCGGCCCCGCTCCCTGCCGGACAGCCCGACCTTGAACAGCCCGTCGTTGTACCCGATGGTGCTGGGGGCGCCGTCGGTGGAGATCCACAGGTTGCCCGACGCGTCGAAGGCGACGTTGTCCGGGCAGGAGATCGGCGAGACCTTGTCCTTCGGGTAGCCGGCGAAGTACGTCGAGTCGTTGGTCGCCGGATCACCGCACACCAGCAGCAGGTTCCAGGTGAACGTGGTGCCGCAGGCGTTCCCCTTGTCCTCGTTGATCTCCACGATGTGCCCGTCGCGGTTGGCCAGGCGCGGCGCCACCTCGGTGGCGCCCTCCTTGCCGGCCTTGCCGCGGTCGGTGTTGTTGGTGCAGGCCACGTACACGCGCCCGGCGATGGAGCGGTGCGGCTGCACGTCCTCGCAGCGGTCCATCTTGGTGGCGCCGACGGTGTCCGCGGCGAGTCGGGTGTTGACCAGCACCTCCTGCACGGTGAATCCCGGCACCGCGCTCTTCCCGCCCCGGGTGAGCGCGATCCACGTGCCGGTGCCGTCGAAGGCGCCGTCGGACGGGAGCTTCCCGGTGCCGTCGATCTCGGCGACCGGGGAGTCGCCGGAGAACCGCGCGACGTACAGGTCGCCCTCGGTCAGCAGGGTCCGGTTGTACTCGCGGTCGGCCTTGGCGGTGCCCGTGCGCATGCTCCGTGCGGAGACGAACTTGTACAGGTAGTCGAAGCGCTCGTCGTCACCCATGTAGGCCACCGGGCGGCCGCCGGACAGCGTGACGTTGGCGCCCTCGTGCTTGAACCGGCCCATCGCGGTGTGCTTGAGCGGCGTGGCCGTCGGGTCCTCGGGATCGATCTCGACGATCCAGCCGAACCGGTTGGGCTCGTGGACGTCTCCGCTGCTGCGGGCGTCGAACCGCGGGTCGATCTCCTCCCAGCCGTAGGTGCTGGGGGCGTCCTTCAGGCCGTACCGCTTCTCGGCGGCGGAGACACCGGTGGTGCGGAAGTACCCGTTGAAGTTCTCCTCGCCGGAGAGCACGGTGCCCCACGGGGTGGTGCCGCCCGAGCAGTTGCCGAACGTGCCCAGCACGGTGCGACCGGCCGGGTCGGCGGTGGTGCGCAGCAGCTCGCACCCGGCGGCCGGTCCCGTCAGGGTGAACGGGGTGTCCGCGGTGATCCGGCGGTTCTTGCGTCCGGCGGGGTCGTAGGTCCACGGGGTGCCGTAGGTGGACCGCTTGAGACCGACCACCGACATGCCGTGCGCGGCCTTGGCGATCTTCTTGGCGGTCACCGTGTCGACGGTCGGCGGGAACATGATGGCCGGATTGACGTACTCGTGGTTGGCCACCAGCAGCCCGCTCAGACCCTTGGCCCCGTTGACGATGATGTCGAGGTAGTCGTTGTTGTAGCCGAACTGCAGCGCCTGCTTCTCCGGCGTCTGGGCGAGCGCGTCGAAGGCGACGCCGCCGGGCAGGATCGGGTCACCCCAACGGATGATCGGCGACCAGGAGTACCCCTCGGGCACCGTCACCGCGTCGACATCGGCCGGCACGGGCGCGATGGGGCTGAAACGCAGCAGACCGCCGGCCGGGCGGGCGCCACCTCGGGCGACCCCGGCGGCCTGGCCGGAGGCGTCCGGAGCCGCGGGGGCCGCGGCCGCGGCGGGCATGCCGCCCAGGAGAGCGGGACCCAGGGTGAGCGCGGCGGCACCGGCACCGGCCAGGCCGAGGGCCTTGCGCCGGTTCAGCACGGTGTCGGCGATGCTGCGGAAGGTCGGGTTGGCCGTGGGGTTCGGCACCGGGTGGGCGCAGGCGTCGGCGCACTTGAGGTGGCAGGTGACGGGGCTGCGCTTGCCCCGGGTGTGCCCGTCCATCAGCAGGGACAGGCGGCGTGCGGGCGGGATCGGCGCGGCGGGGTCGGACTCGGGCGATTCGTGGCATGCGGACACGGCGGACTCCTGTGTTCGGCGTCAGGGGTGAGGTGACCGTAGGGCGGTCGATCACCCGGCAGGGGGGCCGGAGATGACGCACGGGCGAACGCTGGATGGCCGCCGGGCGGCCCCGGCCGCCCGGACGGCTGAGGACTATCACCCGAACGGGGTGGCCCTCAGGTTGGGGAATCGAGCTCGAGCGACCAGACTGAGCCGGATGCGTGATCAGACGATCACTGCGAGACACTGGATGTGCGACGACAGCTGCAGGACGGAGGCGCGGCCGGCATGACACTGGCGATCCGGGCCGGCCAGGTCTTCGACGGCACCGCGTTCCGCGGGCCGGCCGCCGTACTGCTGGACGGTCCCCTGCTCGTCGACGTGGTGGACCCCGAGGCGGTACCGGCCGGAGTCGAGGTGCACGACTTACCGGGGGCGACCGTCCTGCCCGGCCTCGTGGACACCCACGTGCACCTGTGCGGCGACGGGCGGCTGAAGGCGATGGACCGGGCCGCCCGGGCCGATCCCACCGAGCTGGACGCGATCATCACCCGCAGCCTGGGTGTCCAGCTGGCCGCCGGGGTGACCACGGTCCGCGACCTCGGCGACACCCGGTTCGCGGTGGTCGACCGGCGGGACCGGCAGCGCCGGCACGAGCCGGACGAGCCGACGGTGGTGGCGGCCGGACCCGCCCTGACCAGCCCCGGCGGCCATGCGGCGGCACTCGGCGGGGTGGTCAGCGGGCGGGCGGAGATCCTGGCCGCGGTGCAGGCCCGGGTGGACCGCCGGGTGGACGTCATCAAGGTGATGGGCAGCGGCGGCCTCACCACCTGGGGCAGTGACGTCGCCGGTTGCCAGTTCTCCGACGACGAGCTCGGGTTGATCGTCTCCACCGCCCACGGCGCCGGCCTGCCGGTCACCGTGCACGCGCACTCCCTGGCCTCGGTCCGCCAGGCACTGCGGGCGGGCGTGGACGGCCTGGAGCACTGCGGGGCGCTGACCGAGACGGGGTTCGACCTGCCGGACGACACCCTGGCCGCGCTGGTGGCACAGGACGTGGTCCTCGGCGGCTGCCTGGCCCACTCCTCCGCCGACGTGCTGACCATGGCGCCCCCCACCGTGCTGGCCATGATGCGGCGGGCCGGCGTCGGCCCCCGCGACTTCGACGAGGGCCGCGCGGCGATGCTGCGTCGGGTGTTCCTCGCCGGGATCACCATCGGCGTGGGCACCGACGGTGGGGTGACCTCCGGCCGGCCGCACGGCGGTGCCGCCGCCGACGCCGCCACCGTGCTGCGCATCGGCGGGGACACCCGGGACGCCGCCGCCGCCGCGACCTCGGTGGGCGCCGGAGTCTGCGGCCTGGGCGACCGCAAGGGCCGCCTGGCCCCCGGGTTCGACGCCGACATGCTCGTCGCCGACGGCGACGTGGCCGGCGACATCACCGCGCTGCAGCGGGTTCTCGCCGTCTACAAGGCGGGCGTGCCGGTCATCGGCCGATGATCGCCGGCGGTCCGGTCGGGGCCGCCGTCACGGCCCGCCGCGCCAGTGGTCGATCCGGTGGTGGTCGGGGGCGAACCCGTTGTCGATGCCCCACAGCACGGCCTGGGTCCGACTGGCCACGTCGATCTTGCGGTAGATGATGCGGATGTAGGACTTCACCGTGTTCGGGCTGAGGAAGGTCAACGCGGCGACCTCGGCGTTGCTCTTGCCCTGGGTGATCAGCGCGAGGATCTCGGCCTCCCGGTCGGTCAGGCCCTCCCCGCGGCCCGGCCAGTCCAGCCCGTTCACGCTGCGGGCCCGCCGGGGCGGGTCGCTGATCACCATCTCGCCGGCGTGCACGGCCTCCAACGAGGAGACCAGCTCCCGGGCCGGCAACGCCTTGGAGAGGTAGCCGTGCGCCCCCTGCTCGCGGGCGCTGCGGACCAGATCGGGATGGAAGTTCCAGGTGTAGACCACCACCCGCCGGGCCCGCGGATTGGCGACCAGCACACCGATCTCGTCGTGATCGGATTCGGGCTGGGCGAACGAGTCGTAGAGCACGATGTCCACCGAGTCGCTCAGCGCGCTGTTGGTGTCGATCTCGGCGATGAGCACCCGGTCCCGGTACTGGTCCAGGATGCTCGCCACCCCGATGAGGACGACGTCGTAGTCGTCGACCAGGGCCACGGTGATCGGTCGACGCTCGCCAGGTGTGCTCACGTCACTGACGGTAAACCTCCCTAGGGGTGTGCCGCACCCTCCCTGGGGGTGGTTGTGTCGTCCTCACAGGAAGCCGCGCCCCGCCCCTCGGGTCGGGATGCGGCATCCACCACCCCCATCGCACGGAGGCACCCATGTCCTGGATCGGACTCATCATCAGCTTCATCGTCGTCGGCCTGATCGCCGGTGCCGTCGCCCGCCTGCTCGTCCCCGGGAAGCAGAACATCTCGATCCCGATGACGATCCTGCTCGGCATCATCGGCTCGTTCGTCGGCGGCTTCCTCGGCTACCTGATCTTCCACAAGGACGCCGCGGACGGCTTCTTCCAGCCCGCCGGCATCATCGGTTCGATCATCGGCGCCGTCATCGTGCTGCTGATCTGGCTCAAGGTCGGCGGCCGACGCAGCGTCTCGTCCCGCTGACGGCACGGCCTGACCGGCCGACGGCACGGGGGGTCGACCGGTCAGGTCAGGTCAGGTCAGGTAGCGGAACGCCGCCGATCCCGGCGCGATGCGCTCGCACCCCATGGGGGACGCGGACATCCGCTCGAGCAGCGCCGGAAGTCCCTCCGCCGCACCGAGTTCGATGCCCACCAGAGCGGGCCCGGTCTCCCGGTTGTTGCGCTTGACGTACTCGAACAGGGTGACGTCGTCGTCCGGTCCGAGCACCTCGTCCAGGAAGCGGCGGAGCGCCCCGGGTTCCTGGGGGAAGTCGACCAGGAAGTAGTGCTTGAGCCCCTGGTGCACCAGCGAGCGCTCGAGGATCTCCCCGTACCGCGACACGTCGTTGTTGCCCCCGGACACCACGCAGACCACCGTGCTGCCCGGCACCACCTCGTTCTCCAGCAGCGCGGTGACCGCCAGCGCGCCGGCGGGCTCGGCGATGATGCCCTCGTTCTGGTACAGCCCGAGCATCCCCGTGCACACCGCCCCCTCGCCCACCGTGCGCAGGGTGACGCCGTACGCCCGGATCGCCGCGAACGGCAGGGCGCCGACCGTCCGGACGGACGCGCCGTCGACGAACGGATCGGTGGTCTCCAACGGCACCGGCCGGCCCGCGGCCAGGGCGGCGGCCAGCGACGGGGCGCCGGCGGGCTCGACGGCCACGAGGGCCACCGCAGGGGCGCGTTCGGCCAGGTACGCGGCCATCCCACCGAGCAGACCGCCGCCACCCACCGGGACGATCAGCTGGTCCGGCGGCCGACCCAGCTGCTGCAGGATCTCCCGGGCCACCGTGCCCTGCCCGGCCATGGTGCGCAGATCGTCGAACGGCGGGACCAGCACCGCACCGGTGGCCAGCGCATCCGCGGCCGCGTGCTCGGCCGCGTCGTCGAAGGAGTCGCCGACGACGATGAGCTCGACCCGGTCGCCGCCGTGGGCGCGGATCCGGTCGCGCTTCTGCCGAGGTGTGGTGCGCGGCAGGTAGATCCGCCCGTCCACGGCCAGCGCCCGACAGGCGTAGGCGACACCCTGCGCGTGGTTGCCGGCACTCGCGCACACCACCCCGGACGCCCGCTGTGCCTCGTCCAGTTGGCTCATCAGGTTGTAGGCGCCGCGCACCTTGTACGACCGGACGACCTGCAGGTCCTCGCGCTTGAGCAGCACCCGGGCACCGGTCAGCGCACTGAGCCGGGGCGCGGGTTCCAGCGGTGTGCGCACGACGACCCGGTCGATCCGCCGGGCGGCCTCGTCGATCGCCGCAGCCCGCAGGGCAGGCGGGGGTGTCATCGGCGGCACGGGAGGAACGGACACCGTCCGATCCTGCCACCCGGTCCCCGACCACCGGTCCGCTCCGACCCTCCTCCCGGGTGACGGGCGCCACGCGTCACCCCATCGGCGGTACGACCTCGCCGTCGTGGCGAATATAGTTCTGTTATCACTAACCACCCGGGACTCGATCGGCGGGTAGCGGGACCACAGCCTTACCCCGTCAGCTCGCGGCCGATAGGGTTCGGGCCGAGGCGAGGGGGCCGCTGCATGGACAGCCTGACCTGGGCGCTGCTGATCACCGGCGGCGTCGGTGTGGCGCTGCTGGTGATCGCCCTGGTCCTCGGCGAGATCCTCAATCTCGGCCACGTCGACGCGGACGGCCCGTTCTCCCTGCCGGCCATCGCCGCCTTCGTCGGTGGCGCCGGGTTCATCGGTGCCCTGGCCGCGTCCCTGCTGCCCGACGGGATCACCGGCGGCGGCCGGGTCGTCGCCTCGGTGGGCATCGGCCTGGTCGGGGCGACCCCGTTGGCCTACGGCGCCATCCGGTTGACCCGCGGGTTGATGGGCATGCGCACCGACGGCACCCTGACCGACACCGATCTGCTGGGGGCCCAGGGCACGGTCATCACCGCCATCCCCGGGACGGGCTACGGCGAGGTGCGCCTGACCGTCGGTGGTCACCAGCTCAAGTACTCCGCGCGGGCACCGGAGCCGTTGCCCGCCGGCACGCCCGTCTTCGTCACCGATGCGTTGAGCGCCACCGCCGTCGAGGTCGTGTCCACCGCGTTCGACCGCTGACCCGCACCGCCCGAGTGCCGGGCCCCGTTCCGTTCCACCCGAGCACCACCCCGTGCACCACCCGTCCAGGAGGGCCCTGCCCATGACCTTCTCCCCGACCCTGATCGCCATCGCCGGCATCGTCGTGCTCGTCGTGCTGCTGGTGCTGCTGATCCTGTCCCGCATCAAGGTGGCCGGCCCGAACCAGGCGTTCCTGGTCACCGGGCAGCGCGGCAAGTCCGTGACCTCGGCGTCCGGCGAGCGCTCCACCGATCTGTCCGGCCAGAAGGTGGTGATGGGGGCGAGCGTCTTCGTCATCCCCGTCGTGCAGAAGCTGCACACCATCGACCTGTCCAGCCGTCGCATCCCCGTCGGCATCCGCGGTGCGGTGTCCAAGCAGGGCATCAAGTGCGATCTCGAGGGCGTCGCCATCGTCAAGGTCGGCGGCAACGAGGGATCCATCCGCGCTGCGGCGCAACGGTTCCTGAACCAGCAGGCCGGTATCGAGGTGTTCACCTCCGAGGTGCTCGCCGGTGCGCTGCGGTCCATCGTCGGCCGGTTGACCATCGAGGAGATAATCCGCGACCGGGCCGCGTTCGCCTCCGCGGTCGCCGAGGAGGCCGAGTCCGCCCTCACCGGCCAGGGCCTGATCCTGGACACCTTCCAGCTGCAGGACATCCAGGCCGAGGGCAGCTACCTGGCCGATCTGGGTCGCCCCGAAGCGGCCCGGGTGCTCAAGGAGGCGGCGATCGCCGAGGCCCGCGCCAAGCAGGCCGCCGAGCAGGAGCAGCTGCTGGCCCAGGAGGCCATCGCCATCGCCAACCGCCAGCTGAACCTCAAGCAGGCCGAGATCAGCGCCGAGATCGACGCGGCCAAGGCCCAGGCAGCCGCGGCCGGCCCGCTCGCCCAGGCCGCGCAGGATCAGCAGGTGCTCCTCGAGCAGGAGAAGGTCGCCGGTCGCACCGCCGCGCTGAAGGAACGGCAGCTGGACACCGAGGTCCGCAAGCCGGCGGATGCCGACCGGTACCGCATCGAGCAGCAGGCCGAGGCCAACAAGAACGCGGCCATCTTCCGGGCCGAGGCCGAGCGCCAGTCCACCATCGCCGCCGCCCAGGCCACCGCCGAGCAGGCGCGGCTGTCCGGTGAGGGCGAGCGCGCCCGCCGATCGGCCCTGGCCGACGCCGAGGCCATCGAGGGCGAGAAGAAGGGCGAGGCCGAGCGCCTGCGCCGGCAGGCCATCGCCGCGGCCGTGGAGAGCGAGGGCGCGGCCGACGCCAGCGCCATCCTGGCCCGCGGTCAGGCCGAGGCCAAGGCCATGGACCAGCGCTCGCAGGCCTTCGCCACCTACGGCGAGGCCGCCGTGCTGGACCTGCTGGTCAAGGTGCTCCCGGAGATCGTCAGCGCCGCGTCCGCGCCGATCTCGGCCATCGACAAGATGACCGTCATCTCCACCGACGGCGCCGCCGGGGTCACCAAGTCGGTGGCCGCCAACGTGGCCCAGGGTCTGCAGCTGTCCTCGGACCTCACCGGGGTCGACCTGGGCAAAATGCTCTCCCGCCTGGGCGGGGCCAGCGCCGTCGAGGCGGCCGGCCGCACGGAACCCGCCGACGGCGCGGCCGCCCGGTCCGCCGCCGACCGGGACGGAAAGGCCCGCACCATCCCCGTCGACTGACCCCGCGGGTTCCCCCCCGCACCCCGGACGCGCCGGCACTGCCTGTCCCAGGCGGTGTCGGCGCATCGCCGTTCGGGCTGCGCTCCGGGGTCGGCCGCTGTTCAGGCCGCGGCCAGACCCGACGTCTCCAGCCGCACCGCCAACGCCAGCAGGTCCCGGTCGCGGCCGTGTTCGCCGATCAGCTGGGCGCCGATGGGCAGACCGCCCGTCCCGGTGCCGATCGGCACGGTGACGACCGGTCCGCGGGCGAGCGAGGTGATCACGCCCCAGTCGAAGATCACCGAGGCCGGCAGCTCGGCCCCGTCGACGAGCACGGTCCGGTCGTCCAGCGGCACGGCGGACAGCGGCGGCGCCACCACCGGGGTGATCGGGCAGACCACCGCGGCCACCGTGGCGAACACCTCCGTCGACCAGGCGTCCACGACCTCGGCCTGGCGTTCCAGATCGGCCAGCAGCGGTGGGGCGAGATCGGGAACCGCCGCGCCGTGGGCGATCTCGGCCGCCATCAGCCGCCGATAGACCGCGGCCTCGGCCGGTCCGGCCAGCGGTGGCCGGATCACCACCAGCTCGATCCCGGCGTCCCGGGCCCGCACGCACCAGGCCGACAGGGCGTCCCGCACCTCGGTCCCGGTGACCGGCCAGTCACCCGGCATCCACACGCCGAGCCGGATCTCCTCGGCCGCCGACCCGAGCGGGGCGGCCGCCCCGGCACCGCCGGGCGCTCCGGTGAGCAGCGCCTCGGCGGGCAGCAGCAGATCGGCGACGGTGCGCGCGGTGATGCCGACGGTCGAGGCCGGCGGCTCCAGTCGTCGGGACGGCGGCCACGGCAGGTGGCCGCGTTTGGAGACCAGACCGTGGCTGGGCCGCCAGGACGTCACCCCGCACCAGGCCGCGGGAAGCCGTACCGAGCCGGTCATGTCGCTGCCCAGGTCGAGCCAGGAGTGTCCTGCCGCGACCGCCGCCGCGCCCCCGCTGGACCCGCCGGGGGTGCGTGTCCGGTCCTGGGGGTGCCGGGTGATGCCGAGGTGCGCGGACCCCGACTGATAGTCGTCGAGCCACGGCGGGACGTTGGTCTTCCCCACGACGACGACGCCGGCCGCGCGCAGGGCCGCCACCGCGGGGGCGTCGGTCCCGGCGACGTACTCGTGATCGGGCACGCCGTCCCCCGTGGTCAGGCCGGCCACGTCGAAGCAGTCCTTGACGGTCAGCGGCAGCCCGGCGAGCGGCGGGAGCGGCTCCCCGTCCCGACGGCGCCGGTCGATCTCCCGCGCCTGTGCGGACGCGGTCGGGTCGCGGCGCACCACGGAGTGCACCGGAATCGGGCCGGCCTCGTCGGTGTCCCACCGTTCGTGCAGGTCCGCGACGACCTGCTCGGCGGTCACCGTGCCGGCGCCCAGTGCGGTCAGCAGGTCCCCGGCTGTCATCCCGGTGGTGTCCCTGCCGGTGGTGTTGCTGCCGGTCATCCTGTCCCCTCCCCTGCGACGCCCCTCGCCGCGGGTCGCCGTTCGATATGACCACATCCCCGCACGGGGCGGTCCGCTGGTTAGGGTCGGGGGACGCCAACCCGTCGTCCGGAGGTGCCCCTCGTGCTGGCCGCCCTGCGCCGCGCGCGCATTCTCGAGGAGGTCCGCCGCTCCGGCGGGGCCCGGGTCACCCACCTGACGACCCTGCTCGGGGTGTCGGACATGACGGTCCGGCGCGACCTGGAGGTGCTGGACCGGCAGGGCCTGCTGGCCAAGGTGCACGGCGGGGCGACCGCGATGGAGACGGCCAGCGCCATCGAGCCCGGGTTCGAGATCACCAGCCAGCGGGAGTTGCGCGAGAAGGAGGTGATCGCCGCGCGGGCCGCCACCCTGGTGCATCCGGGGATGGCCGTGGCCATCACGGCGGGCAGTACGACGTGGACCCTGGCCAGGCACCTGTTCGACGTCGCCGACCTGACGGTGGTGACCAATTCCCTCAAGGTCGCCGAGGTGCTGCACGCCCAGCAGCGGCGCGATCTGACCGTCGTCCTGACCGGCGGCCTGCGCACCCCGTCCGACGGTCTCGTCGGACCCATTGCCGTGCAGGCGATCCGCTCGTTGCACGTCGACCTGGTGTTCATGGGCGTGCAGGGTGTGGACGAGCGGGCGGGGCTGACCACCCCGAACCTGCTGGAGGCCGAGACCAACCGGGCGTTCGTCGACTCGACCCGCCGGCTGGTCGTCCTGGCCGACCACACCAAGTGGGGGAAGGTCGCTCTCGCGCACATCGCGCCGTTGTCCGCGGTCAGCACGATCATCACCGACGACCGGTTGAGTTCGGAGGCCGCGGAGGTGTTGGCCGATCAGGTCGCCGAGGTGATCGTCATCCCCACGGGCGACGACGAGGGCTGACCGGCTCGGCCCCGGTCAGCGGGTCGGATCGAGCACCGGCAGGGTCAGCGTCATCACGCAGTTCCCCTTGCCCTTGGGGCGCTCGTAGGTGAACCCGAGGCCCTCGTACATCGTGCGCGTGGCGTTGTAGAGGAACGACGACGACACCTTCCGCCCGGGCTCGAGGTCGTGCGGGTAGGCCTCGACCAGGCCGCCGCCGGCGGCCGCGATCAACGCGAGAGCGCCCCGTACCGCGATCCCGGCCATGCCCTGGCGGCGGAACCGCCGGTCGACGAACAGGCAGGTGATCCGGAAGTCGGGCTCGCGGACCGATTCGGCCTCCCACTGCTTGCGGTGGTGGATGTTGCGCAGCTCGCCGACCGTGCCGAACTGGGCCCAGGCGATCGCCTCGTCCCCGTCCATCACCAGGGCGGCGTGGGTCCGGCCCGCCTCGACCAGCCGCCGCTTGAACTCGCGGTTGCCGCACTCCCGCCGCTCCGGGGGATCGGGGTACAGGTGGAACCAGGTGCACCAGCACCCACCCCAGACCCCGTTGTGCCGTTCCGCGAGGTCGGCGAACGCCGGCCACGTCGCCGGGCCGAGCGGCTCGATCCCGTGGCCGTCGACGACGATCCCGGCGCCGCCCCCCGCTGCACCGTCCTGCGCTGCACCGTCCTGCGTCATGGCGGGGAGGGTAGGCGCGGAAGCGGTCAGCCCCTGTCCGGATGCTCCACGGCCCGGGCGCGCCGGGTGAGGAACTCCCGGACGGCGGGGTCGGTGGCCAGCTCCCCGGCCCGCCGGTAGGCCTCGAGCGCCTCGGGGACGTGACCGGCGGCGGCCAGCAGGTGGGCCCGGACCGCCCAGGCCGGTTGGAAGGAGGCAGCCCCGTCACCGACTTCGTCCAGCAGTCGCAGACCGGCTGAGGGCCCGTCGACGCGCCCCACCGCGCCGGCCAGGGCCACGCGGGTGCCGAGGGTCGGGGCGAGCAGGCGCAACGCCCGGTACAGGGTGCACAGGGCCGGCCAGTCGGTGTGCCCGGTGGCGGCACGGGCGCAGTGGACGGCCTGGACGGCGGCCTCCAGCTGGAAACGCCCCGGCCGAGGGGTACCTGCGCGGCGCAGGTACTCCTCGCCCTCGGCGATGAGCGCGGTGTCCCACCGGGCGGTGTCCTGTTCGTCCAGGGGCACGTAACCCGGTCCTCGCGCGGGTTCGCGGGCGAGGGCCAGGGTGATCAGGGCGGCCAGCCCCCAAGCCTCCGGCTCGCCGTCGAGCAGTGCGGCCACCGTGACGGCCAGATGGTGTGCCTCGTGGACCATGTCGGCCCGCCCGGTCCCCTCCCGACCCAGGGCGAAGCACCCGTACACGGCTTCGAGCACCGGGCCGAGGCGACCGGGCAGCGCTTCGCGGGCCGGGACGGTGAACGGGATCCGGGCGTCGCGGATACGCCGCTTGGCCCGGACGAGCCGCTGCGCCATGGTGGCCGGTGCCACCGCGAAGGCGGTCGCGACCTCGGCGGCGTCGAAGCCGAGCACCGTCTGCAGCATGAGCGGGGTCCGGATCGTCTCGTCGATGGCCGGGTGGGCGCAGACGAACAGCAGGGCCAGTCGGCGGTCCGGCAGGGCGTCGGGGTCGAGATCGTCGAACGGGTCGCGGGGGGACAGGGCGGCACCGGGCCACCCCGGGGGTGACGGGGTGGTCTGCTCGGTGGGCAGGGCCACCGAGGTGCGGTGCGCCGCGGACCGCCGGCGATCGCGTTGCCGGTTGCGGGCCACCGTGATCAGCCATCCCTCCGGGTTGTCCGGCACGCCGGTCTCCGGCCAGCGCCGGAGCGCCTGTTCGAAGGCATCCGCCAGGGCGTCCTCGGCCTGCTCCAGGTCGCCGTCGGCGGCGGCGAGAACGGCGACGAGGCGCCCGTGGGCGGTGCGCGCGGTCCGGGCGGCGGCCGCACGCACCGGGTCGGACGGTGAGCTCACGTGTTCGGGCGCCACGCACCGTCGGCGTGGAAGACGGACCCGGGCCGGACCTCCACCGCACCCCAGTCGACGGGCGGCGCCTGTTGCGCCCAGCCGAGCGCGGCGTCCAGGTCCGGCACGTCGATGACGAAGGACCCGCCCAGCTGATCCTTGGTGTCGGCGAAGGGGCCGTCCTGGATCTGCAGGCGGCCGTCCCGTCGGCGCACCGTGGTGCTGCTCGCGGACGGCTGCAGGACCTCGGCCGACAGCAGCACGCCGGCCGCGGTCAAGGCGTCGGCGTACGCGGCGAACGCCTGCCGCCCGGCCTGTTCGACCTCGGGCCCGAGATCGTCGGACGTCATCTCCGGGTAGTGCAGGAGCAGGGTGTAGCGCATGTCGGTGCCTCTCGTCGGGCGGCGAACCGCGGGATCCTCACACCGTCATGACGATCGACGCCGGCCCCGATCGACACCCGCCGGAAAAAGATGCTCACCGGCGACCGGCGACCGGCGACCGGTGCCGTGTCGGCCGTCCCGGGCCGGCCACCGCTCGTCCCCCGGCGGCACCGCCACCCCGCGGCGCCGCCCGCCCCTCGTCAGGCCCGGCTCTCGGTCCAGTCCGCCGTCCGGTCGCGGAGGACGTCGTACCGCCGGCGGACCACCGGCGTGGGGTCGGCGGTGAACGCGGTGGTCTCCGGGGGCGCCCAGGCCGGCGGTTCGTCGGCTCCGGACAGCGCCCAGGCGGCCTGGCGGGCGGCGCCGAGCGCGACGTACTCGCCGGGCACGGGGAACTCCACCGGCAACCCCCAGACGGCCGGGGCGAGCTGCTGGACGGCGGGGTTCCGGGCGGCCCCGCCGATGACCAGGACCCGGCCGGGGACGACACCGAGCGCGTCGATGGCGTCGCCCAACGAACCGAGCAGGGCCTCGACGGCCGCCCGGGCCAGGTCCTCCCGCTGGACGCCGGAGGTGAGCCCGGACAGCACACCGGTGGCCGTGGGGCGGTTGGGGGTGCGTTCGCCGTCCATGTACGGCAGGAACGTCAGCCCGCCGGCGCCGGGCTCGGCGGCCAGGGCCAGGGCGGCGAACTCGTCGTGGTCGACCCCGAGCAGCCGCGCGGTGACCGACAGGATTCGGGAGGCGTTGACGGTGCACACCAACGGCAGATAGCGGCCACTGGCGTCGGCGAACCCGGACACCGATCCGGTGGGGTCGGCGCGGGGACTGTCGGTGACGCAGAACGCGGTCCCGGAGGTGCCGATGGAGACCACCACGTCCCCGTCGCGCAGGCACAGCCCGAGGGCGGCGGCCATGTTGTCACCCGTCCCCGCGGACAGCTGCGCCCCGCCCGTGGTGGTGCCGACGACCTCACCCGGCCCGGCGATGCGGGGCAGCTGGGGGGCCGGTCCGCCGGGTCCGCGGCCCAGGGCCCACGCGGCGACCTCGGGCAGCCAGTCACGGCGGGCGGGCGAGTAGTAGCCGGTCCCGGAGGCGTCGCCGTGGTCGGTGACCATCTCGGCGCCGGAGCCGGGTCCACCGGCGAGCATCCAGGTCAGCCAGTCGTGCGGGAGCATCACCGCGGAGGTGCGTTCGGCGTTCTCCGGTTCGTTCTCGGCCATCCAACGCAGCTTGGTGACGGTGAACGAGGCGGGCGGCACGGAGCCGATGGCGTCCGCGGTCTGCTGTTCACCACCGAAGTGGGCGATGACGTCGGCGATCTGCGGGGCGGAGCGGAGGTCGTTCCAGAGCAGCGCGGGTCGGACCACCGCGCCGTCCGCGTCCAGGGCCACCATGCCGTGCTGCTGTCCGCCGACCCCGATGGCCGCCGCGCGGTCCAGCAGCCCGGATCCGGCCAGCTGCAGGGCCTCCCACCAGGCCTGCGGGTCGACCTCGGTGCCCACCGGATGCGGGCTGCTGGCCTGGTCGACCACCACCCCGTCCTCGGCCCGGACCAGGACGACCTTCGTGGACTGCGACGAGGAATCGATCCCCGCGACGAGCTGCGACACAGTGGTCCTCTCGGTTCGAACGCCGTGGTGCGCCGGACGACCCACCCGGCCACCGTCGCAGGCTCGCACACCGACCGGCGGCGAGCACGTCGCCGGGTGTCCGTGGCGCCCGCCCGGACGCTCGCCGGGACGCCGTCGGGGTGGTCGGGACGGGGTGGTCAGTACGAGTACAGCGACCCCTTGGCCAGCCCGCCGCCGGTGACGATGGAGACGCCGGACGAGGTGCCGATCAGGTCGGCGCCGGCCGCGAGCAGGGCCCGGACCTGCTCGATGGTCTTCACCCCGCCGGAGGCCTTGACGCCGATGGAGGCGGGGACGGCCCGGCGCAGATACGCGATGGTGGCGGGATCGGCGATGCCGACGGCTCCCCGGGACGCGGGCTTGACGAAGGCGGCACCGGCGTCGATGGCGGCCTGCACGGCCTGCTCCCGCTGGCGGCGGTCCAACAGCGGGAGCTCGAGCATGACCTTGACCCCGATCGGCGACGCGGCGTCGACGACGGCCTTGAGGTCGGCGGCGAACTCGGTGACCCGACCGGAGAGCAGGTAGCCGATGTTGACGGTGGCGTCGAGCTCGTCGACCCCCTCGTCGACGAGGGAGGCGGCCTCGGCGCGGCGGCCGGCGGTGGTGGAGCTGCCGTGCGGGTAGTCGACGATCGACCCGATGCGGGCCGAGGTACCGCGGAGCTCGTCGCGGGCGACCGCCACCCAGGCGGCGGGGACGACGGCGGCGTCGAAACCGTGGGTCAGCGTCTCCTGGATGTGCAGGCGGACGGCCCGCTCGGTGATGCCCTGCCCGACGAGGGTGTGCTGGATGCGGCCCGCGAGCTGTTCCCGCGGCAAGGTCAACGCCGGGTGCTCGTCCGGGAGGAGGCCGCGGCGGGCCTGCTGCACTCCGGAGAGCTCCGGGTAGGAACCCACTGGGGCCACCGACACGACACATTCCCCCTGCTCGTCCGACCGTTCCGGTCACGATGACCGCTGCGGTGCCCACCACCCGACCCGGTCAGGCCGGCCCGGGCGACCTGCGCCGGTGCCGGACTCCCTGCCGTCGAGGACCGGCCCCATGTCGCGGTCGAGGACTCCCGATCGTCACCGTCGAGGCCCCCACCGGGCTCGGCGGGCCGATCTCTCGCCCGTTCGCCGCTCCGGCCGATCGCGGTGACACGCTCCGTCCCCAGTCTGGCACGCCGAGACCGGGGTCACATCACTCCGGCGGGTGGTGCGCCGGGGAACCGCCGGCGGGGTTTGCGGCATGAGCAGCAGGTGGGGCGTGGGGTTGGGGTTGGGACCGAGCCGGGTGCCGGGGGTGGGTACGGAGGTCGTCCGGACGTCCCAGCACCTACGCTCGACGGTCATGCGCATCCTGTCGATCCAGTCGTCGGTGGCCTACGGACATGTCGGCAACAGTGCGGCGACGTTCCCGCTGCAGCGGCTCGGGCACGAGGTGTGGCCGGTGAACACGGTCCACTTCTCGAACCACACCGGCTACGGGGCGTGGCGGGGTGAGGTGATGGCGCCGGAGGTGGTGGGCGACGTGATCCGCGGGATCGACGAGCGGGGTGCGCTCGGTGACGTGGACGCGGTGCTGACCGGCTACCAGGGGTCCCCGGGGGTGGCCGAGGTCGTGCTCGACACGGTGGAACGTGTCCGCGAGCTGAACGCCGCGGCACTGTACTGCTGCGACCCCGTCCTCGGTGACGTGGGGCGGGGCATGTTCGTGCTGCCGGGGATCCCGGAGCTGATGCGTGACCGGGTGGTGCCGGTCGCCGACGTGGTGACGCCGAACGCCTACGAGTTGGCGTTCCTGGCCGCCGACCCGGAGTTCACCGCCGGCGGCCGGGAGGCGCGGATGCCCGCGACGCTCGACGAGGTGCTCGCCGCCGTCGAGGTGGTGCGAGGGTCGGGGCCGTCGACGGTGTTGGTGACGTCGGTCGAGCAGGGCGCGACGGACGACGAGATCGCGATGCTGGCGGTCGATTCCACCGGCGCCTACCGGGTGCGGACGCCGCGGCTGCCGCTGTCGGTGAACGGGGCGGGCGACGTCACCGCCGCGCTGTTCCTCGCCCACCTGTCGGCCGGCATCGACACCGCCCTGGCCCGCGTGGCCTCGTCGGTGTTCGCGATCCTCACCGCCACGCACCGGGCCGGGGCGCGCGAGATCCGACTGGTCCATGCGCAGAGCGCCATCGCCGATCCGCTGGGTGAGTTCCCGGTCGAGCGGTTGGCCTGACCCCGGAACACGAGGGGCGTGGTGCCGCAGGGCGCACCGGTGTCGCCGGCGCGGCGCGGCGCAGCGCGGCGCGGCGCGGCTCGGCGCGGCTGGGCGCGGCTGGGCTGAACCAGGCGCGGCTCGGCTCGGCGCGGCTCGGCTGGGCTGCGCTGAACCCAGGCTCGCGCGGCGCGGCTCGACTGGGCTGAACCAGGCTCGCCCTGCTCGGCTCGGCTCGGCTCGGGCTGAACCAGGCTCGCCTTGCTCGGCTCGGCTCGGCTCGGCTCGGCTCGGCTGAACCAGGCTCGCCCTGCTCGGCTCCGCTCGGCTCGGCGCAGTTGCGCTCGGCTGGGCTGAACCGGGCTCACCCTGCTCGGATCCGCTCGGCTGGGCTGGACCGGGCTCGCCGGGTTCGGCTCGGTGCTGCTCGCCGGGCTCGGCTCCGCCCGGCTTCGACCGAGGGGGCCGAGGCCAGCCGGTTCAGCCGCCGGTGGCCGTGGTGAGGCAGAAGGGATGGCCGACGGGGTCGAGGAGCACCCGCCACATCTGCGGCCCGGCCTGATGGACGGCCTGGGTGGCTCCGAGCTCCTCGGCTCGAGCGACGGCGACATCGAGCTGCGCGACGGCGATGTCGAGGTGGATCTGCTGGGGACGTTCGGGGTCGGGCCAGGTGGAGGCGGCGTAGTCGTCGACCTGCATGAGCGTCAGGTTGGGGCCGGTCGCTCCGGCGAGGGAGACGAGCCGGCCGTCGGGCGTCGCGAAGACGCGGCGCATGCCGAGCAGGGCGGTGTAGAAGTCGGCGAGTACGGCCGGCTCGGGGCAGTTCAGCGACACCGAGGCGAGGGTGCCGATGGGTGCGGGATCGGGCTGGGCGGCGGAGGTCATCGCCACACGGTGCCATGGCGGTCCGACACCTGAGGTCCCGCAGGCGCCGCCCCGGCCCACCGTGGCGGCCGGCACCACCGCAGCCCGCATCAGCGCAGCCGGCGCCCGAGCGTCGGTCATCCCGTGGTCTGTTGTCGGCTCACCCGGTGAAGGTGACCTCCGCGGCCGGAACGACGGCGGCGGTCCGGCCCGGCGCCGCCTGGAAGCTCCAGTACAGGTTGGTGTGGGCGATGACGGCCGGCACCGGCGGCGCACCCCAGGGGCTCTTGTCCCCTGCGGTGTGCGCGTCGCCGACGAGGGTCACGTCGTAGCCGCGGGTGAAGGCGCCGTGGATGGTCGATCGGATGCACGCGTCGGTCTCGGCGCCGGCGACGATCAACCGGCCCACCCCGGCCTCGGCCAGGATGTCGCTCAAGTCGGTGCCCTCGAACGAGTCGCCGTACGACTTGTGCACCAACACCTCGGTTTTCGCGGGTACCAGCTCCGGCACGTAGGCCCATTCGACGCTGTCGCGGACGAGCTCCTCATCGCTGTGCTGGACCCAGACGACGGGAATCGACTCGTCCCGGGCACGCCCGACCAGGGCGGCGATGGCGGCGACCACCTCGTCGCGGCGATGCGCCCCGTCGACCACCCCCTGCTGCACGTCGATCACCAAGAGCGCCGTGCCGGTGCGGTCCTCGAAGGTGCTCATCATCTACTCCCCTGGCTCACTCGGAGGTGGCAGTGCGGCGGCCCGCAGAGCCTTTGCTGACGGTACGACCGGACACCGACAACCACCCGTCGAGTGGTGGACACGGGCCGGACACCACATCCCGACTGGTCCGTGTCACGGGTTCGGTCAGGCAGGACGCTGAAGCTAGAAGGGCGGAGCGTCGTCATGACCTGCTCCTGCTGCTGGCGGTGGGGGGGCCTCCCCGTCGACGGGTTCGTCGCTGTGGTGTCGCCGGCTGAAGTGTTCGTGCAGCACCAGGGTGATCAGGTCGTCCTCGACGACACTGATGTACGAGCCATTGCCGACGGCCTGGCTCGTGCCGCGATCCTGATCGCCGGCGCCTTCTTCCGAGATCCGCGCGCGGTACTGCACGTGCCGAAACTCCAGGAAGTCGAGAAAGGGTTGCTTCTTCGTCGACGCCCGCGGCCGGACGTTCACGGGCGCGTCGTCTCCACCCGTGACCTCGGCAGGCCCGTCCCCGTCCCCGGTCGGCGTGGAGGCCGGGGACGGGGTACTCGTGCCAGTGGGTGGAGCGGTCTTCACATCAGCAACTGGTGCAGCGTCCTGGCCGGCCCAGGTGGAGTGGGTGTCGCATCGGGGAGGGCAGCGGTCGGTGCACCCGAGGGTGAAAGAACCGATCGCGGGGTAGAACTCGACGCTGGGGCGGGGTCGGCCGGGGGTGCGTTTCACCCATGTCTCGGGGACGGCGACCTGTCGGGGTGGGTCGGGGTAGGTGTGTCCGGTGGGGCTTCGCCAGGTGACACCTTGGCCGGCAGGGTCGGTGGGGCTTGGGGCGTCGCGGCGCAGGGTCCAGCCGGCGTGGTGTTTGAACAGGTGGTGTCGTCGGCACAGCGGGTCGAGATTGCTCGTGGTGGTCTGGCCGCCGGCGCCAGGTGTGCGGTGGTCGTAGCGGTTGCGGTGGTCGATGTCGCAGCGCCAGACGGGTTGGCGGCAGGAGGGGAAGCGGCAGGAGTCGGCCAGGGCGGTGAGGTGGTCGCGGAGGTCTTGGCGGGGGCGGTAGTGGTGGGTGCCGGCGTGGGTGACGGCGCCGGTGGTGGGGTCGGCGAGCAGGGTGCACAGGGTTGCGGCGGAGGCGGCGATGGTGCGGGCCATGCCGGCGGTGATGGCGCCGTAGCCGGCGAGGTCGGCGGGGAGGTCGTCCAGGCCGGCGAGGGTGTGCAGGCCGAGGGTGATCTGCAGGTGGGGTCGGCGGCCCTGCCGGGACAGGCGGCGGGTGGCGCGCTGATCAACGCGACCGGAGGTGACGGCCCGACCGTTCACGGGCGAAGGCAGTGCTGAGGGAATGGTTTCGGTGCTGGCAGGCATGTCGGCGATCCGGTGATCACCCGCGCCAGCGCCGGTCGCGTCGGCCGCGCCGGCCGCGCCGGTCGCGTCGGCCGCGTCGGCCGCGCCGGCCGCGCCGGTCGCGTCGGCCGCGTCGGCCGCGCCGGCCGCGCCGGTCGCGTCGGCCGGGAGATTGGTGTCGGCCGTGACTCTGGTGTCGGGGGTGAGGTAGTCGGCGAGGTCGACCTGCCCGTGGGTGAGGATCTGCCCGGCCAGGTCGGTCAGCGCATCGACCCGGCGGGCCCCGATGGACCGGTCGTCGTCGGCGAACCCGACGGTGTGCGTGGCCAGGAGGTCAGCCAACTGGAAGATGCTGACCGCGCCGTCCGCCGCGAGGTACGCCTTCAACGTGGACATCCCGTCGGTGCCGGGCTGCACCAGCAGACCCCGCTCCCTGCGCGCAGCCTCGTGCCGTTCGGCCGCGCCGCGGGGGTCGACCGCGATGACCGCGGCCGCGGTGGCCTTACGGGTCGCCGCGGTGGACTGCGCCGAGGCGATCGGCAGTACCCGGCCTTCCACGATGCCGGTGAGGTGGGCGGGCAGCGGCGCGGTGTACTCGGCGATGACCCGGGCCTTGCCCCGGTCGATCACCCCGGACGACAACGCCGCCAAGGTAGCGGGCAGTTCGGTGCACATCCGGATCGCGTCCCGGACCTTGACCCCGGCGGTGACCGGGGAGATCCGGAACGCTGCCGCGACCTCACCGGCGGCCATCGACTGCGCTGCGTCCAGCACGAACGACCCCAGCACATCGGGATCCGAGTCAGCCGAACCGGTCAGCTCCCGGCCGGCCAACCGACCCGCCAACGCATACGGATCGCCCGCCACCCCCGGGACGGCGAACGCCGCCAACGCGCGCATCTGCCACGCCGCCACCGCGGACATCAGCCGCTCGGACTCCGCGGTCGCATCGACCAGGTCAGCACCGGACATCGACCCCGGGTCGGCACGCAACAGGTCAGGCACGGCAAGGGGCGGGACGACGTCGACCGCCGCCCCGTCCTGCTCGTTCCCGTCGTCGTACATGTGTTCGATTCTATCCTTTCAAACAGTCATCGAGGATCCCCTGGCCGGGTGATGCCCCCGGTCAGAACCGCGGCACGTCCCTCGCTTCGAAGACATTGCCGGGGACGTCCTCGAGAAACCCGGCCACGACGACCGCGGCAGTGGGGCGGCGGCCCGGCCTGAGGCCTGCCCAAGGCGCGCAGGGCGACCGCTGGTCGCCGGTGAGGCGGACGGGTGCAGCCGACCGCCGCTCCGCCCGCTCCCCACCAGTCAGCGCCGGTCCACCACGCAGCGGGACGGCGGTCTCGGCCCTTCGCGGGCCCACCCCGCGCACGCGGAGCCACCGCCTGCACTGCAGGGCGCACGAGCGCCGGGCACCGACCCGCCCGCTTCCCACCAGCCGATACCGGCCACACCCGGCCGCCGGCCGCCAGCCGCAAACCGCGAGCCCGCCTCCGACGCGTGACGAACCCGGAACTCGACCCCGGGGCCCAGGACACCCAGCCCCCGAACCGCCTCGACCCCCGCGGCTCACCCACCCCGCGGCCCGTACATGATCAGCCCCACCCCGGCCAGGCAGACCAGCGCACCGATGACATCCCACCGGTCGGGTCGGAAACCGTCGGCGACCATCCCCCAGGCCAGGGAACCCGCGACGAAGACCCCGCCGTACGCCGCCAGGATGCGGCCGAAGTTCGCGTCCGGTTGCAGGGTCGCCACGAATCCGTAGGCGCCAAGGGCGAGGACCCCGGCCCCGATCCACAGCCAGCCGCGGTGCTCACGTAACCCCTGCCAGACCAGCCAGGCGCCGCCGATCTCGAACACAGCGGCCACGAGGAAGAGCAGCAGGGAACGCGCGATGGTCACCGCTGCCACGCTAGGCGGCGGCCGGGTGACCTGCGCCGCAACCCCGCACAGCCACCTCCGCTGCCGTAAGGTCGTCAGCGGTGCGCCGGGAAGTCTGGTCGGCAGTCGTTGGAACGACCCACGAGCACGACGAGCCACCAGGAGCACACCATCCCCTCGCACCCCGCCCCCCGTGGTCGCGCCCTCGGTCGCGGCAGCTGGCCGGAAGCCAGCCGCATCGCGTCGATCCTGCGTCGCGAGACCGTGGGCGGCGCGCTTCTGCTCGTCGCCACCGTCATCGCCCTCGTCTGGGCCAACTCCCCCGCCTCCGACCTCTACGCCACCGTGCGCGACACCCGGATCGGTCCGGCCGCACTGCATCTCGACCTCACCCTCGGACAGTGGGCCGCCGACGGTCTGCTCGCGGTGTTCTTCTTCGTGGCCGGGCTCGAGCTCAAGCGGGAGTTCGTCGCCGGTGACCTCCGCGACCCCCGGCGCGCGTCGATCCCCATCGCGGCGGCGTTCGGCGGCGTGCTCGTTCCCGCCCTGATCTTCCTGCTCTTCACTCGCGGTGACAGCACGGCGATGGCGGGGTGGGCGATCCCCACCGCGACCGACATCGCTTTCGCACTGGCTGTTCTCGCCGTGATCAGCACCCATCTGCCGACCGGGCTGCGGACGTTCCTGCTCACCCTCGCCGTCGTCGACGACCTCATCGCGATCACCATCATCGCCGTCGCGTACACCAGCTCACTGGCCCTGGTCCCGCTGCTGCTGGCCCTGGTCCCGCTCGCCCTGTTCGCCGTCCTCGTCCAGCGCCGGGTCCGGTCCTGGTATCTGCTGGTGCCGCTCGCGGTGATCACCTGGGCCCTGGTGCACGCCTCGGGCATCCACGCCACCGTGGCGGGGGTCCTCCTGGCGTTCACCGTTCCGGTCATCCGCAGCGCCCGCAACGGCGGGCCCGACGCCGGTCCGGGCCTGGCCGAACACTTCGAACACCGGCTGCGGCCGCTCTCGTCCGGCTTCGCCGTGCCGGTCTTCGCGTTCTTCTCCGCCGGCGTCACCGTCGGCGGACTGAGCGGTCTCGGCGCCTCGCTCAGCACCAGCGTCACCCTGGGCGTGATCGTCGCCCTGGTGGCCGGCAAGACCGTCGGGGTCTTCACGGCGACCTGGCTCATGGCCCGGTTCACCCGGGCGGACCTGGACGACGAACTGTCCTGGACCGACGTCCTGGGCGTGTCCATGTTGGCCGGAGTCGGCTTCACGGTGTCGTTGCTGATCGGTGAGCTCGCCTTCGGCCCGGGCACTCCGAGCGACGACCACGTCAAGGTGGGCGTACTCCTCGGGTCGTTGCTCGCCGCGCTGCTCGCTGCCGTGGTGCTCCGCCTGCGGAACCGGGTGTACCGGCGGATCTGCGAGGCCGAGGCGCTGGACGAGGACCAGGACGGTATTCCTGACGTCTACCAGCGCGACGGTCGGTAGCGACGGACGGGCCCCGGGTGGCCGGGCACCGTCAGATGCCGCGCAGGCGCTCCACGAACTCGTCGGCCATGTCGAGCTGGGTGCGGAGCTTCTCCCGGCGTTCCAGGGCCTGGGCGACGAAACCGGCGAGCCGGGCGCGGGCGGGATGGTCGGGGTGATCGGCGTCCGCGTCGAGCGCGTCGATGGTGGCGAGCAGCTCCCGCATCTCCTCGATGGAGAACCCCAGCGGCTTCATCCGGCGGATCAGCAGCAGCCGTTCGAAGTCCTCGCCGCTGTACAGGCGGAAACCTCCGACGCTGCGGGCGGACGGGACGATCAGCCCCTCCTCCTCCCAGTGCCGGATGGTGCGCAGCGAGAGGCCCGCGCGGTCGGCGAGTTCACCGATCTGCATCAGGTCGGTCACGACGACTCCAGGTGTTCACGGCGCACGGTGCCGCCATCGTGCCAGCCCCGGCGGACGCCCCGCGACTCACCGGACGTTCTGCGCGCACCCGTGGCCCGCCACTCCCGCCGCCCGAGTCGGCGACGGACGCCGGCTGCCCGGAGAAATCACAGCATCACTGGATCTCTTCCGTAACGTGAGGGTATGGTCGTGCTGTCGCCGCGGCCCCCGGGCTGCGCCGCCCCCGCGCACAGATGCGCCCGCGCTCCCCCGCATTCGTCGGCGGTGCGCGCCATGCCCCATCAGAACGGATCACCCTCGTGCCCGAGGTACTCGCGCCCGGCCGTCCCGTCTCCGGCCGACGGCCCGCCTGGCTGGCCCCGCACATCCTGAAGACCGAGGTCCTGGCCGGTCTCGTCGTCGCCCTCGCCCTCATCCCGGAAGCGATCTCGTTCTCGATCATCGCCGGGGTCGACCCGCGGGTGGGGCTGTTCGCGTCGTTCACCATGGCCGTCTCCATCTCGATCCTGGGCGGCCGGCCGGCGATGATCTCGGCGGCCACCGCCGCGGTCGCGCTGGTGATCGCCCCGGTCATGCAGCAGTACGGCCTGGACTACCTCATCGCCACCGTCATCCTGGCCGGCGTTCTCCAGGTCGTGCTCGGGCTCATCGGGGTCGCGCGGCTGATGCGGTTCGTGCCGCGCAGCGTGATGGTCGGCTTCGTCAACGCCCTGGCCATCCTGATCTTCGTCGCCCAGTGGCCGAACCTGACGAACGTTCCCGTCATGGTCTACGTCCTGGTCGCCGCCGGTCTCGCGATCATCTATCTGCTCCCGCGGCTGACCAAGGTCGTCCCGTCGCCGCTGATCGCCATCCTCGTGCTGACGATCCTCACCCTGTCGGTCGGCATCGCGGTGCCCACCGTCGGCGATCAGGGCGCCCTGCCCGACAGCCTGCCGCTGCCCTTCCTGCCGGACGTGCCGATGACGTGGGAGACGCTTCGGATCATCGCGCCGTTCGCCATCGGCATGGCCCTGGTCGGGCTGCTCGAGTCGCTCATGACGGCCAAGCTCGTCGACGACATCACCGACACGCGGTCCAACAAGACCCGCGAGTCCTGGGGCCAGGGCGCGTCCAACATCATCACCGGCTTCTTCGGCGGCATGGGCGGCTGCGCGATGATCGGCCAGACCATGATCAACGTGAAGTCCCGCGCCCGCACCCGGCTCTCCACGTTCCTGGCCGGGGTGTTCCTGCTGATCCTGGTGGTCTCCCTCGGCGACATCGTCGGCCGCATCCCGATGGCCGCCCTGGTCGCCGTCATGATCATGGTCTCCATCGCCACGTTCGACTGGTACTCGATCACCCCGCGCACCCTGAAGCGCATGCCCAAGAGCGAGATCGCGGTCATGCTGGTGACCGTCGTGGTCACCGTGGCCACCCACAACCTGGCCTACGGCGTCATCGCCGGCGTGCTCCTCGCGCTGGCCCTGTTCGCCCGACGCGTCGCGCACCTGGTCAACCTGGACAGCACGCTGTCCGCGGACGGCACGACGCGCACGTACACCGTCACCGGCGAGCTGTTCTTCGCCTCGTCCAACGACCTGTACGGCCAGTTCGACTACAACGACCCCGCGGAGCGCGTGGTCATCGACCTCACCGGGGCACATCTCTGGGACGCGTCGACCATCGCCACCATGGACGCGATCAGCCACAAGTTCGCGCTGCACGGGCGCACCGTCGAGATCATCGGGCTGGACGCGGACAGTGCCGAACGGCACGAGCGACTCAGCGGGACGCTCGGCGGTCACTGACCCCCGGCGGCATCGGGAGGCCCGCGTGCGGGCGGCCGGGTGGGACCCGCGGTGAGAGCAGTCCCAGGTGCTCGGCCCGCCGAACGGCGTCCATCCGGGACACCGCCCCGAGCTTGCGGTAGACGTTGGTCAGGTGCCGCTTGACGGTGCCCTGGCTGATGCGGAACTCGATGCTCATCTCGGCGGTGCTCCGAGCCCGGGACAGGGCCTGCAGCACCTGCGCCTCCCGCTCGGTGAGCAGTTCCGCGGTCGGCGGGGGACGTCGGCCCAGCTGGTGGATGGTGGCCCGGGAGACGGCCAGGAACACCAGGTCGTCGGGCCGCACCACGCTGCGCACGGCGGCGGTCAGCTCGACCCGGTCCGCGTTCTTGACCAGGTACGCGCTGGCCCCGGCGGTGATCAGGTCGACCATCAGCTCGGCGTCGTCGTGCATGGTCACCACCACCACCCGGGTCGACGGGCTGGCCGCGCGGATGCGCTGCACCGTCTCCTGGGCGGGCGGTCCGGGCATCTGCACGTCGATGACGACGACCGCCGGACGCAGCTCCTCGGCGACCCGCACGGCGGCGGTGCCCGAATCCCCTTCGGCGACCACCCGCACCCCCGGGATCGTCCCCAGGATCTCGGCCAGCCCCTCCCGGAACAACTGGTGGTCGTCGAAGACCGCGACGGTGATCCCGCCGGCCGGTGCGGTCATCGACCCTGGGCCCCGGACGGCACCCGCAGCACCACCCGGGTCCCGATGCCCGGCTCACTGTGCACGTCGAGGGTGGCGCTGAGCAGCTGGGCCCGTTCCCCCATCGAGTCCATGCCCACGTGACGCTCCCCGGCCCGGACCGCCTCGACGTCGAACCCGGCCCCATCGTCGGTGACGGTCACGGTCAGCAGCCCGTCCGCTGCGGTCAACTCGACCGTCACCGCTGTCGGGGCGGCGTGGGTGACCGCGTTGCGGACGGCTTCCCGGACGACCAGGAACGTCTCCTCGGCGAACGCCGCGGGCAGGGCGTCCACCGGTCCCGCGGTCTGCAGGGACGTCCGGACCGCTGACGGGACGGCGTCCAGGGCGGCCTGCACCGCGGCGACCAGACCGCCGTCGTCCACATGGTGGCGCAGCTCGGCCGACAGCTCGCGCACCAGGGTGCCCACCGTCTCCATCGCCGCGCGGGCCGCGTCCAGCTTCCCGCCCGCCCGCTCGGGGTCGTCCTGCGCGTAAATGCCGTGCAGTTCCAGGCTCTGCAGGGCGACGGCGACCGTCGGCGCCGCCACGTCGTGCAGCTGGCGCGAGATGCGCCGCCGCTCCTCCTGGCTCGAGTCGTGCGCCTGGGTGAGCAGACGCTGCCCGTAGCCGAAGGCCGCCACCGCCATCCGCTGCATGATGACCCGGTTCAGGGCCAGCGCCGCGGCCGCGACGCCGTCGGGATGGTGCTCGGCGACGGTCGGCAGTGCCGCCTGGAAGATCAGCCCCGCCGCCTTCAGGGAGTCACTGGGGTTCAGACCTGCGGTGGCCCTGGTCCGGCCGATGGTCTCGCTCAGCACATCGGGACGAGGGGCACCCGCAGGCGGCGCGGCGACGGTCGTCGGTGCGCCCAGCACGGCGTCCACCACGCTGTAGAGCTGCGCAGCCAACTGGGGGCGGGCTCGTGGGTCGTCGATCAGCGGGTTCCCGGAGAGCGCCAGCAGCCGGAAGTACTCCGCGAGCACCACCTCGCGAGGGGCGGGGACGGGGACGGACAGGACAGCCTCCCCACAGCTCGGACAATTCGGCCCAGCCTAGAGCGGCCCGGCCCACCCCGCCCCGCCACGGCGCCCCCGCTCAGACCATGACGGCGACCGCGGCGACGTTGATCGCCAGCTGGCAGGACAAAAACATCAGGTACGGACGGCGACGCCCGACCCGATCGGTCGCCCGGGACGCCGCGGGCAGAGCCACCGCCACCAGCACCGACCCGACGACCACCACCACGGCGACCGGCAGGAACACCGGTGCGAGGACCAGCACCGCCGCGGCGACGAGGCCGCCGGCGACGAGGGCGACGACACCCAGCACCCACCCGGTGCGCACCGGACCGAGGAGGACCGGCAGGGTGCGGCGGCCGGCCAGGGCATCGCCCTCCCGGTCGGACAGGTCCTTCGTGGGACAGCAGCACGTCACCCACACCGCCAGCAGAGCGCCGAGCATCAGCACGGGATGCGGCCCGCCGTAGACCAGCCAACCGGCGGCGTAGGTCAGCAGGGCACCGGCGCCCACGGACAGCGCCGAGCTCACGGCACCGTCCTTCCACCGTGGGCCGGCCGAGTACGCCCAGCCGAGCGCCAGGGACGCCACCGCCAGGAGAAGCGGACCTGGTCCGGACCAGCCGCAGAGCAGCAGGCCGCCGAGACCCGTCGCAGCACAACTGATCCCGGCCACGCGGATGCCGATCCGGCCCTGCGCGAGGGGGCGGCCCGACCCGTTGACGCGATCCTCGTCCTGATCGCACACCCCGTTGAACACATACACGGCGACGGCGAGCATCGGCCAGCCCAGGAGGAGGCGTCCCGCGTCCGGATGCGGCACGACGAGGAACCCGCTGGTGACCAGGATGCGTTGCAGGAACACCAACTGGACGGCCGGCCGCGCCTCGAGGAACAACGTCCACGCCGTCGCGGCCACCCGCGCACCCCGCCCGACACCGACCGTCCGCAGCGGGACGGGTGGAACGGAGACCAGTGTCGGGAAGGGCGAGATCGGTTGCATCGCAACACGATCGGCAGCAGCCGCATGCCATCACATCGGCCGTCGGGTCCCGTCGCCCAGCCGTGGGGCGTAGTCGCCACGAGCCGGAGGTCGTAGTGCGGCTACGACTTTCGTCGTATGGACAGCGCACGGGGGCGCGTGAATAAGTGGAGAGCGCAGGTATGTCGTCGTGACGGCCCTCGGGGCCGGACCGCCGGCGCCCGGACGGTCGTGGACCGACAGGCGCACCGGCGCCGCCGCGGGCCCTCTGGGGGGTGGGCCCGCGGCGGGATAGCAACCAAGCACCGCACCCGCGCCCGGCGCCCGGCGCCCGGCGCCCCGGAAAATGATCACCGCGCCCATACGCACGGCCTGATGGACTCTGGTCACTCTCCGCTCATGAATGCCTCGGGTGCCGCGGACCCGGGTGCGTTCCGTCGCGCCGTCCCGAGGTGGGTCATGCCCCGTCGCCCTGTGTCCGGAACCCTCGCGTGCCTGCTGGTGGTGCTCATCGTCGGCGGCGGTAGCGGCCTCCTGATCGGTCCACCCGTGGCGGCGGCGGCGGCTGCTCCCCCGGCTGCGGCCGCGGCCGCGGCCGCCGCGCCCGACGTGGATCTCCGGGTCACCGTGGCCGGACCGGCCTCCGGGGTGCCGGGCGGCGCCTTCACCTACCGGGTGGTGGCGAGCAACAACAGCCTGCCGTCCGCCGACGGGGCCGTGATTACCATCGCCCTCCCCGAGGGGGCGACGGAGGTGGCGACATCCTGCGCCGCCGCCGGCGGAGCGGTGTGCCCGGACACGGTGGACCAGGACGGCGGGAGCGCCTCGGCGACCGTCCCGACGCTGCCCCACCTCGGCGAGATCACCGTGACCGTCACCGGCCGATTCCCGGCCACCCCGGTCAGCTCGGTCACCCTGTCCGCCACCGTCGTCCCCCCGGCCGGGCTGGTCGACACCGACCCCGCCTCGGACTCCAGCTCGGTGAGCACGGCCCTGCTCACCGGGGCCGACCTCTCGGTGGACCTGACCCAGGCCTCCGGCGAGTTCTCCCCCGGCGAGCCGCTGCGCCTCACGCTCGGTGCCGTCAACGACGGACCAGAAGCAGCCGACGGCGCCCTGCTGGCGCTCTTCAGCTACGGCGAGATCCCCGGTTCAGGCGGGACCCCACTGACCGCTCGGACCCACATCGTCTCCTGCACGGCCACCGGTGGTGCCGTCTGCCCCGATCTGGCGGATCGCGAGTCGATCAGCGCCGCCGTGATGGCGCCGATCCCCACGTTCCCCGCCGGGTCCCGCATCGTCGTCGTGCTCACCGTCGAGCCCCAGCTCGACGGACTGTGCACCCCACCGGTCTCGTGGAGCAGCGCCGCCCGCATCACCGGGCCACCCGGAGCGACCGATCCCGACACCGACCAGCGGTTCCTGACCGCCACCGGGTTCCCTCCCGCCTGCGCGCCCGCCGACCTGAGCGTGACGCAGGTCCAGGCGGCCGGCACCTTCGCTCCAGGAGAGCCTTTCGAGCTGACCGTCACCGCCAGGAACGACGGGCCGGAGGCAGCTGACGGCGCCCTGCTGAGCATCAGCGGATTCGGGACCTCCACCCGCGACATCCCGGCGCAACAGGCCGCGGCCGTCACCATCCGGTCCTGCACCGCATCCGGGGGCGCGGTCTGTCCGGAACTGGCCGACACCGAGTTCTCCGCACTGGCCGTCCAGACCGCCGTACCGTCGTTCCCCGCCGGCGGCAGTGTCGTGATCGTCCTGACCGTCGACCCCGTCCCGTCGTCCGGCTGCGGAACAATCACCTGGCACACCACCAGCCGCATCGCACCCCCGGCCGGGCGCAGTGATCCGAAGCCCGGCGACAACGAGAGGTCCACCGACGCCGTCGGCCCGGACGTTCCCTGCCCGGTCGCCGATCTGACCGTCAGCCAGAGTCAGGCCTCGGACTCCTTCGCCCCCGGTGAACCTCTGCGGATCACCCTGACGGTCGGCAACGACGGACCCGAGGCCGCTGACGGGGCCTTCCTGTCGGTCTTCTCCTCCGGCACCACCTCCGACGGGACGGGCCGCGTCCTCACCGGGGCGGTGCGCTTCCTGTCGTGCACGGCCGCCGGCGGCGCCGTCTGCCCGGTCACCACGGACCGCGCCGGCAGCAACCCGGCCCTGCAGACTGCACTTCCCACCTTTCCGGCCGGCGGTCGGGTGGTCATCACGATGACCGTCGACCCCACGACCACCGGTACCTGCAGCCGGAGCATCGCGTGGACGACCTCGGCCCAGGTGTCCGCACCGGACGGGGTCGTCGACCCCGCCGCCGGTAACGGCTCCACGGTCGGCGCCAGCGGATCCGCACCCTGCGTGGACGTCTCGGTGAACTCCGCACTTGGCCGCGTCGCGGTCCGGGCCGGTGACCCCGTCCGCTCCACCGTGGTGGTCGCGGCCTCCGGCACCGGGCCGGCCCGGTCCGTCCGCTTCACCGACGTCCTCCCCGTGGGCTTCGTGTACTCCGGCGGCTCCTGCGTCCCGGCCACCGCGGTGTCGACCTGCGGACCGCTGACCTGGAACCCGGTCACCCGGGAGGTGTCCTCGACCATCCCCGTCATCGGGGCGGCGGACTCGGTGACCTTCACCCTGACCGGCACCGCCGGACCGGTACCCGGCACGTTCGCCACCCGGGCCTCGGCCGTGTCGGGCACCGGGGCCGACGCCTACGTCGACATCAACCCCGGATCCGACGTCAGCACGGTCAACCTGCAGATCTCCAACACCGCGTCGCGCATCGGCGTCACCCCCGTGCTGACCGGCCTGCCTGCCGGTGGTGTCTCGACCGACCTGCCCCTGTCCGGTGAGATCATCTGTGGCACACAAGGTGCCGTGTCCTGGTCGGCCACCGTTCCGGCCGGGGCGTCGACCGCGGGCTCAGCTCCGGTGCTCTTCTACGACGGCGAGGACTGCACGGTCTCGGTCGACGCGTTCCAGCCGCCGGCCGGATACGTCCTCGTCGGGCCGCCCCAGGTCGCCACCGACGGCCTGCGCCCGCTGGGACCGGACAGCGACGTCCGCATCCTGGTCACCGTCGCCTTCGCTGCCGATGAATCGAGCACCACACCGGACCCGAGCACGCCGGACACGAGCACACCGGTCACCAGCACGCCCGGCACCACCACACCCGGCACCACGACACCCGCCCCGTCCACCACGGCACCGGGCCCGGTCTTCGACCCGGCCGGGACGAATCCGGCGGACGTCGTGCCGTGGTTCACCGATCGGTCCGGTCGGGGAGTTCCCGACTCGACGGCGTCCGGGCGGCCGTACATCGCGGGCGCGCCGCTGGCGTCCACGGGGGTGCCGGTGCTCTCCGGGGTCGCGGCAGGTGCGGGCCTGCTGCTGATCGGCGCGCTGCTGCTGGTGGGTGTGCCGCTGCTGCGGGGTCGACATCGCCCCCGGCCCGGTCAGCGCAGGGCGGCCATCGTCGCCGACACCACGGAGCGGTGACGCTCGACCCAGGTCGCGACGAGCTCGCCGACCGCGTCGATCTCCGACTCCGCGACGAGCACCGACGGCGTGGGGACGACGGCACCCAGCTCGGCCAGCACGGGCCGGAGCTGCAGATCGGCCAGGTGCCGGTGCGCCGGCCCGGCCGAGGTGGTCAGCGGGACGACGACGGTGCCGCTCAGCGCGTCCGCGGGCAGGGTGTCGAGGAACAGCTTGAGCAGGCCGGTGAACGAGGCCTTGTAGGTGGGGGTGGCCATGATCAGCAGCTCCGCCGCCCGGGCGTGCGCGGACGCCTGCGCGGCCTCCGGCGACAGCGACCAGGGCGCCAGGAGACCCGGGGCCAGGGTGGCCAGGTCCACCACCTCGACGTCCCCCGGCGGGACGTCGAGGACGGCGGCGAGCTGGTCAGCGAGCGCAGTGGCGGCGCCGAGGGTCCGCGACCCGACCTTGGGATTACCGACCACGGCGACGATCCGGGGCTCGCTCATGCCACGGCCGCCGGGGTCCGTTCGCCGGCGGTCACGGCGACGGGCAGGGTGTTGCCGGCGATCGGGGCCGGGCAGGTGCCGAACGGACTGAACGAGAACGGCTGGTTCACCGCGCGGTTGAAGTCCAGCACCACCTCGCCGGCGCGGCCGCCGGGTGCCGGCACGACCGGGACGACCCGCCACGGGGCGGTGGTGTCCCCGTTGGTCGCGTCGTGGAAGGCGATCGACGGCGATCCCGCCGAGCCGGTGGCGACCAGCGTGTGGGACGTGCCGGCGATCTCGACCGTCACCTCGCCCACCGCGGGCACCCGCTGCCGCAGACCGGCTCGCGCGGTGTCGACCTCGGTGGGCACCGGCGCCGGATAGGCGGCGTACGTGCCGGTCAGCACCCAGGCCGGATCCACCGGGAAGGCCGGGATTCCCCGGAAACCCTGCAGCGTCGGTGCTTTCGGATCCCGGACCCGGACGGCGTACCGGCCGCCGCGCAGGACGAGCTCGACGACCCGCTCGCCGTCCCGCACCCACATCAGCGAGCCGTCCTCGGCGAGCTGGGCGGTGAGCGTGCCCTCCACCGGCCGGCCGTCGGCCGCGACCACGAGGCCGTCACCGCCGGTCAGTTCGGCACCGGCGGCGTCGGCGCGCCAGACGCCGGGCAGGCCGTCCAGCTCCCCCGCCGTCTCCGGCAGCCAGTGGAACCCGGTGAGCGACAGCCAGCCGTGCGGGACGGCCAGGGCCTCCTCCCGCCCCCGGTGCCAGGCGTCCCAGGCGGACTGCAGATCGGTCGTGCGGGTCGGTGCCGGAGTCACAGCGGTCACGGGGGGAACCTTTCTCAGGAGCAGGCAGATCAGACGTGCGCGGGCTCGCGGGCGTCCAGCAGCTCGCGGTCGCGACTGGCCACCTCGTCACGCACGAGCGGGATCACGTAGCGGCCGAAATCGATCGCGTCGTCGAGGATGTCGTACCCGCGGGCGGACAGGATCCGCACCCCCAGACCGTAGTAGTCGAGCAGGGCGGCGGCCACCGTCTCCGGAGTGCCGACCAGGGCGGTGGAGTTCCCGCCGCCGCCGGTCGCCCCGGTGGGGGCGGTCCACAGTGCGCGGTCATGCCGCTCTCCGGCCGCGGCCGCGGCGAGAAGCCGCTGCGAGCCGGTGTTCTCGGGGACGGCGGGACGCAGCCGGGCCGGGACGCCGCTGGTCGCCGCCGAGGCCTTGACCGCCTCGATGCGGGTCAGCACCCGTTCCGCCTTGGCCCAGGCCAACTCCTCGGTGGGGGCGATGATCGGCCGGAACGCGACCTGCAGGATCGGCCGCTCCTTCCCGGCGGCGGCGGCCGCGGCGTCGATGGTGGCGATCTGCTCGCGGGTGCCGGCCAGGGGCTCCCCCCACAGCGCGAAGATGTCGGACTCGGCGGCCCCCACCGCGTACGCGGCCGGGGAGGACCCGCCGAACGAGATCCGCGGGCGCGGCTGCTGCACCGGAAAGATATCGGCCACGAAATCCTTCAGCTGGTAGTGCTCGCCGTCGTAGTCGAACCGTTCGTGCGAGGTCCAGGCCTGCTTGATGATCTGCAGGTACTCACGGGTCCGGGCGTACCGGCTGTCCTTGTCCAGGAAGTCGCCCTCGGCGGCCTGGTCGGCGGTCGACCCGCCGGTGATCACGTGCACCTCGAAGCGGCCGGCCGAGACGTGGTCCAGGGTCGCGAACGTCTTCGCCGCGTACGTCGGGGCCGAGACGTTCGGGCGCTGGGCGAGGACCAGGTTGATCCGTTCGGTCTGCCCGGCGATGTACGCGGCGACCTGCGCCGGGTCCGGTGATCCCGAGTGGTAGGCGAACAGGATGCGGTCCCAGCCGTTGTCCTCGTGCGCCCGGGCCAGGCGACGGGTGTAGTCCAGGTCCAGGCTGCCGCCGGGGCGCGGCGTCACCTCACTGGCGGCGTTGGTACCGGCGATTCCGAGGAATTCCACGGGCATGA
Source organism: Nakamurella flavida (assembly GCF_030811475.1). Classification (NCBI taxonomy): domain Bacteria; kingdom Bacillati; phylum Actinomycetota; class Actinomycetes; order Nakamurellales; family Nakamurellaceae; genus Nakamurella; species Nakamurella flavida. The sequence continues at coordinate 2,800,577 of NZ_JAUSQV010000001.1, read as the reverse complement.
CAGGTCTCCAGACGAGCGGTTCAGGCGTGGGCGGCGGAGGCCGCGAGGGACGGTGCGGACCGGTCGATACCGGTGGCGGTCAGCAGGCCCAGGATGTCCCGGGCGACCTGGTCGTTCTGGCGGAAGCCGGGGGCGTTGAAGTTCGGGCGCGCGAAGCCGGCGGCGCCGGCCGACCCGGACACCGAGGGCCCCAGCAGGAAGCGGCGCTCGTGCAGGGTGCGGTCCGCGCGGACCGCCCGGGCCCGGACGTCGGCCCGGAGCTGGCCGCCGCCGAGCGATCGGCCGTCGGCGTCCCGGAGGTCCTCGGCGGCCAGTTCCCCGTCGGCCAGCAGACCGCGGATCAACGGGTCGGTGGCCTCCCGCACGTCGGGACGGGGCAGCCGGGCGTCGATCATCGCGGCGGCCCGCAGGCGCAGACCGGGGACGGCCGGCGAGGTGGCCACGAACGCGGGGTCGTCCCGGTCCCCGGCGGCATCGACCGACACCTGCAGATCCGGCCCGAGGAAGCGCACCAGACCGGCACGATGGACGGCCAGCAGTTCGGCGAGCCGCCGCGGCGGCGGACCGCTGGCCACGAACGAGAAGAACCCGTGGAACTGCCCCTCGGTGTACCGGACCCGGTCGACCGGGCTGATCCGCCCGGCGGCGACCGCGCCCAGCAGCACCCCGTACACGGTGAGCAGCGCGTCGAAGACGGCCCCGTCGGCGGAGTGCGCCGGATCGGCGCTGCGGCGCAGGTCCTCGGTGATGTGCCCGACCAGGGCATCGGTCAACGTGTCCGGGCCGGTGAACGAGTGCCCGGCCAGCGGGCGGTCCAGCGCCGGGACGACGAACCGGTCGACCGGGTCGGGAACGGCGGTCTCGACGACCGCGGCCAGCTCGGCGGCGTCCGGTCCCATCGTCGCGATGATCGGTTCGAGATCGGCGAACGAGCCGCGGGTGCGCTCGGGGTGGGCGGCGAACAGCCGTCGATAGTGGGCGTCGGTGAGCTCGCGGACGATCAGCGGCCAGACCTGCTCCCGGAAGTCCAGGGTGCCGGCCGGTCCGGCCAGGTCGGCCAGGGCGCCGGGGGTGAAGTACCGGGGGGCCACCGGGCCGCCCGTGTTCACCGCGTAGCCGAGCTTGGCGTGGTAGGGCACACCGCGACGGGAACCCACGTGCAGCACCGGTTCCGCGCCGCTCGGCCGGTAGCTCAGCACACCGTCCCGCTCGACGAACCGTCCGCCGCGCTGCTCCATGGTCAGCACCATCAGGTCGATGAAGGCCAGCCCGAACCCGCGGACGATCACGTCCTGGCCGGCGCGCAGGCCGCTCAGGTCGAGGTCGGCGGTGTATCCGGGCGGCACGTAGGTCAGCCCGTGCTCGACCGCGGCATCGGCCAGGGACCGCTCGTCCGCGGTCAGCGTGCGGTCCAGGTAGCCCTGGGCGAGCACGACGACATCGGCGTCGAGCACATCGCCGTCGGACAGGTGCAGCCGCTGCCGGCCGTCGGGCAGGTCGACCAGGGAGACCGCCCGCGCGGCGTGGGTGGTCAGGCGGACGCCGGCCGGCAACGCGGCCACCGCCCGCTCCCACACCCACGCCAGGTACTGCGCCTGCACCTTGCGGGGGGCGAAGTCGTCGGGTCCGTAGCTGTCCGCCGCGTCGGGAAGGCCGGCGGCGGCGAGCACCGCACGGCCGGGGCCGCGCAGCCAGCCGTCCAGGGACGGCCCGGGGGTGATCGGCCCGCGGCAGCGCACCGAGTCGTCGGTGAACATGGTGACGTCGCGGGTGCGGGAGTTCATCCACAGCAGCGGCGACTGGTCGGCCCGCCAGATGCGGCCGCCGCCGACCGGATAGGGGTCGACCACGTGCACGTCGACCGGACGGTCACCCAGCAGCTCGGGGGCGTTGGCACCCAGCCGGTCGAGCAGGGAGACCGTGCGGGGTCCGCCGCCGACGAAGACCACCGTGGGGCTGTCGGTCGCCGTCATCGAGTGGCGCCCACCGGCTCGCGGGCCGGGTCGGCGTGCCGCCGGTGGGCCGCCTCGATCTCCGCCCAGCTGAGCTGACGCCACTCGGGCAGACCGGCCCCGGGCACCAGTTCCTTCCCGAACGCCAGTGGGCCGATGGACTCCGGGTCGGCGTCCACGTCGAACCGGGGGGTGTACCCCGTCGCCAGGTACAGCGCCCGGGCCTCGGGCTGCCGCGGGCCGGTGGTCAGGTGGACGCGGTCGTAACCCAGCGACGCGGCGGCGACCTCGAGCTCGGCCATCACCCGCACGGCGAGTCCGCGGCGGCGGTGCCGGGCCGCGGTCCACACCCGTTTGACCTCCGCGGTGCGCTCGTCGTACCGACGCAGGGCGCCACCCGCGACGATCTCGCCGTTCTCCTGCAGCAGCAGGAACGTGCCGTGCGGCGGGACGAAGTCGCTGATCGGCACCTCGGTCAACTGGGTGTTCGCCGACGGACGCCCGTACCGCGTGCCGTACTCGACGACCAGGTCGGTGAGCAGCGGGCGGGCGCGCGGATCATCCGCGGTCACCCGCAGCACCTCGAGGTCGGCCGCACCGGCCCGCGGGTCCACCCGGACCGGCGCCCGCGGGGCGACCACCGGCTCCGGGCCGTCGGCCCGACCGGCGAGATGGGCCAGGAACTCGTCGGTGACCTGGGCGACCGGGCCCGCCGAGGCCGGGTCGAGCAGCAGACCGCCGTCGGGGTAGCTGCGGACGTGTCCCGACGGGACGAACCAGCCCTGACCGACGTGGGCGGCGCCCAGCGCGGACAGCAACGGACGCAGGGCGTAGTCCACGGCCAGCACGTGGGCCGGGGAACCGCCGGTGGCCAGCGGGAGGACGGCCTTGCCGCGCAGCGCCCGCTGCGGCAACAGGTCCAGGAAGATCTTCAGCAGACCGGAGTACGACCCCTGGTAGACGGGGGTGGCCACGACGAGCGCGTCGGCGGCGGCCACCGCGGCGAGTGCCTCGACGATCCGGGGGTCGGCGAGGTCGGCGTGCACCAGGGCCTGGGCCGGCAGGTCGCGCAGCTGCAGCGTGTGCACCCGGTGCCCGGCGCCGGTGATCCGCCGGTTCACGTGGGTCAGCAGGGCATGGGTGCTCGAGCTGGCCGACGGGCTGGCCGAGATGCTCAGCACGGTCAGGCCGGTGGTCGGGCCGGTGTCGGTCATGTCGCTCCCTGGTGCACGGAAGGGGGTGCGGGCGGCGGCGCTGTCGTCCCGTGGGTCCAGCTCTCGATGGTGCCTGTGCTGCGGGCCTCGACCGGGGTCGGCGCCGGTAAATCCTTCGTACGGGGTGGAACGCCGGACCTCTCGTCGGTCTTCCCCCGGTGGGTGATCGGGCCGGACATCACACGACCGCCGAGATCGCGTGCTCGGCGCTGTCGGGGTCGGCCGACCAGATGTGCGGCTCGAGCACTGCGGCCGGGTCGGCGACGGGCGACGGCTCAGGCCGCGCCCGGGCGTGCCTGCGTCGGATCGTCGAGGAGGGCGCGGATCCCGGCGTGGGCGGCGCCGAGCGAGGCGGCGTCGAAGCCGAGGCGGGAGAACTCCACCCGGCAGGATCCGGCCAGGGTGCGGGCGGTCATCTCGGCGCGCATCGAGCCCTCGAGGTGCCGCCGCAGCGGCGGGTAGTGACCGCCCAGGACGATGACCTCCGGGTCGAGCACATTGGCCAGCAGGGCACAGCCGATACCGAGCCAGCGACCCTGGTCGGCCAGCGCCGTCTCCGCCCGGGGGTCACCGCGGTCGGCGCGGCGGGCGACCTCCTCCAGGCGGGCGGTCAGGTCGACGGTCGGGTCGCGCACCTCGTCGTCGATCGGGAACGCGGCCAGCAACGCGGCCAGCCCCACCCCGGTCTCCCAGCAGCCCCGCCGGCCGCATCCGCACTGGGCGGCGGCCGGGCCGACCGGGATGTGGCCGACCTCGCCCGCGAAACCCGAGGCACCGCGGAGGATCTGGCCGGCCTCGATGATGCCGGCCCCGACACCGGCCTCACCGGCGAGGTAGACCAGGTGGGGGGAGCCGGCCTCGCCCCCGGCCGCGTACTCCGCGATGGCACCGAGATTGGCGTCGTTGTCGACGGCGACCCGCACGTCGGGCCAACCGAGCCGGCCGCTCAACGTGTGGGCGATGTCCACGTCCCGCCAGGACAGGTTGGGGGCGAAGGCGAGCATGCCGGCGGACACCTCGACCAGGCCGGGCAACGACACGACCACACTGTGCACCTGCGTCGGATCGGCCCCCAACCCGTCCACGAGCTCACGGACCAGCTCGGCCACCCGGCCCATGGTGCGGGCGGGGCCGAGCTCGACCACGGACAGGCCGATGCGGCGGCGGGCCAGCACGCGGCCGGCCAGGTCCAGCACGACGGCGGCCAGGAAGTCGATGTTGACCTCCACGCCGACGCACCGCAGCGCGTCGGCGTTGAGGTGGAGGACCCTCCCGGGGCGCCCCAGGCCGCGGTGCGGCTCCCCGGCGTCGCCCTCGGTGACCAGGCCGAGTTCGGTCAGCTCGGCGACCAGGCTGGACACCGTGGCCTTGGTCAGGCCGGTGTCCTCGGCCAGCCGGGCCCGCGACCGCGGCCCGCCCCCGGCCAGGGTGCCGATGAGCAGGGAGAGGTTGAGACGGCGCACGGTCGCCTGGTCGGCGCGGGCCGGGGCGGTGCGCAGGTGCACCGGGTGCGCCAGTGGTGATGCCATCCCGACGCCCCTCTCCTGCTGTGTCGGATGCCCGGCCGTCGCACCCGAAGTCGATCATGACAGCCGGCGGGTCCAGGTCCGCGACCCTCCGGGTGAACGTTCACCACGGAGCCGTCCACCCGGTGGCGCCGGGCGCAGGATTGCGCCGCCCGGAAGGACGGGCCGCGTGGGCGGCCCGTCCCTCACCCCTTGCGGAGGATCAGCGGCCGGCGCTGGACCGGCGGCGGCGGCTGATGGCGTCGACGCTCGCGGCGACGAGCAGCACCAGGCCGGTGACCAGGTAGTTGACCTTGGCCTCGAAGCCGAGCAGGCCCAGACCGTTGTTGATGACGGCGATGACCAGACCACCGATGATCGCGTCGCGGGCCTTGCCCTTGCCGCCGAACAGCGACGTGCCACCGATGACGGCTGCGGCCACCGCGTACAGCAGGGTGTTGCCGGCGCCGGCGTCGGGGGTGACCGAGTTCAGCCGGGAGGCGGCGATGATGCCGGAGATCACGGCCATGCCCGAGCTGATGACGAAGCACCACACGGTGATCCGGCCGACCCGGATGCCGGCGCGGCGGGCCGCCTCGGCATTCCCGCCGACCGCGTAGACGTACCGACCGAAGGCGGTGCGGTTCTGCACGAACGTCCAGATGATCAGCAGGACGGCGACCAGCGGGGCGACCCACGGGATGCCCTCGAGCTGGATGGTGGCCACCCGGGCCCGGTTGACGCTCAGCACGGCGGTGGCGGCGATGAGCAGGGCGGCGATGAACGCGATGCGCAGCACGATGACCGCGAGCGGCGGGCTGACCAGGTTGCGGGACCGACGGCGCTGCCAGACCGCCAGGCTGACCCCGGCGTACGCGGCGATGGAGAGCACCACCAGCACCCAGCCGACGACCACCGGGACGTTGTTGTTGGCGATGCCGACGATCACCGGCTCGTTGATCGGGACGGTGCCACCGGTGCCGATGATCCACAGCAGCACGCCCTGCCAGGCCAGGAAGAACGCCAGCGTCACCACGAAGCTCGGGATACCGATGGTGGAGACCAGCCAACCGGTGATCAGACCCATGATCACGCCGATGAGCAGCGCGGCCAGCACGGCCACGTACCAGGGGAAGCCCTCCTTGAGGATGAGCATGCCCATGGAGCCGGCGCCGACGCCGCCGATGACACCGGCGGACAGGTCGATGTGGCCGAGCAGCAGCACGAAGCCGATGCCCATGGCCAGCACGCAGATCGACCCGGCCTGGGTGATCAGGTTGGCGAAGTTCAGCGCGGTCGGGAAAGTGCTCGGCCGGGCGATGGTGAACACGATGATGAGGGCGAGCAGGCCGAGGATGGCCGGCAGCGACCCGACGTCACCGGAGCGGACCTTGTCGCGGTAGCCCTGGACGTAGGCGCCCAGCGAGACCGGGCCCTTGGCGTCGGCGGCGAACCCGGCCCGTGCCTCGACATCGGTGCGGCCCTTGCCGGACGGCGGCGGGGTGGTGGTGGGGGTGCTCATGCGGACTCCTGCGCAACGGCGGGGGCCAGTCCGTGGTTGCCGGAACGGCCGGTGGTGATCAGTTCGACGATCTCGCGGTTCGTGACGTCCTTGGCGGCGACGTCGGCGGCCACCCGGCCCAGGTACAGCGGCGTGATGCGGTCGCTCACCTCGAGCACGTCGTTCATGTTGTGGCTGATGAGCAGGACGCCGAGGCCGTTGTCGGCCAGTCGGCGGACCAGGTCCAGGACCTGGCGGGTCTGGGCGACACCCAGGGCGGCGGTGGGCTCGTCGAGCAGGACGACCTTGGAGTTCCACAGCACGGACTTGGCGATGGCCACGGTCTGCCGCTGCCCGCCGGAGAGGCTGGAGACCAGCTGGCGGACCGAGGAGATGGTGCGGACCGACAGGGAGGCCAGGGTCTCCCGGGCCTTGATCTCCATCTGCGCCTCGTCGAGGACCAGACCGGCCTTGGGCTCGCGGCCCAGGAACATGTTCTGGACGATGTCGAGGTTGTCGCACAGCGCGAGGTCCTGGTAGACGATCTCGATGCCCAGCGCGGCGGCGTCGCGGGGACTGCCGACCGACACGGGCTTGCCCTCGAAGAGGTACTCACCGCTGTCGATGCCGTGGATACCGGCGACACACTTGACCAGGGTGGACTTCCCGGCGCCGTTGTCGCCGACGAGCGCGGTCACCTGCCCGGGGTAGATCTTCAGGTCGACGTCGTGCAGGACCTGCACGGCGCCGAAGCTCTTGTTCACCCCGGTGAGCTGGAGCACCGGCGTCTGGGTCTGGGTCATGCGGGCGGGATCCTCTTCGGGAGAGTCGGTGCCGAACGGGTGGAGCCGCGCGGCGGGGGTGACACGGGGCGGACCGCCCGATGGCGACGAGCGTGCTGCTCGTCGCCATCGGGAGGGTCGTTCACACGGGGCGGAAGCCCAGGGTCAGCTGATGCCGGCCTCGGTGCACTTGGCGGCGTAGTCGCCGGTGCACAGCTCGGCGGCGGACACGGCGCCGCCGTCGATGACGTCCTTGACGTTCTCCTTGGTGATGGCCTTGGGATCCAGCAGCACGGCCGGGACGTCACGACCGCCGGTGGCGTCGGTGACGGTGCCGGTGGCGCTGCCCTCCTGGCCGGAGGCCAGCGCGATGGCCAGCTTGGACAAGGCGTCGGCCTCCTGCTTGGCGTCCTTGTAGACGGTCATGCACTGGGTGCCGTCGAGGATGTTCTGCAGGCCCTGCACGGTGGCGTCCTGGCCCGTGACGGGCAGGGTGACACCGTTCTTCTTGAGGATGGAGATGACCGCGTTGCCCAGGCCGTCGTTGGCGGCCAGGACGCCGTCGACGGCGCCACCCTGCTGGGTGAAGATCTGCTCGAAGATGGTGGCGGCCTGCTGGTTGTCCCAGTCCGGCACGGCCTGCTCGGCGACCTGCTTGTAGCTGGTGATCTTGTCCAGGACGTTGTGCGCACCGGCGGCGAAGTCGGTGGCGTTGGAGTCCGAGGGCGACCCGTCGAGGAAGACGATGTTCTTGTCGCCCTCACCCAGGCAGTCGGCCAGACCCTGGCCCTGCAGCTCGCCGACCTTGGTGTTGTTGTACGAGACGTAGTAGTCGGCCACGCCACCGAGGGTCAGCCGGTCGTAGTCGATCGTCTTGACACCCTGCTGGGCGGCCTTCTTCTCGATGGCCGCACCGGACTCGTTGTCCAGGTTGACGATGGCCAGCACGGTGACGCCGCTGGTGATCATCTGGTCGGCGATGGTCTGCATCTGGGCCTTGTCGCCGTTGGCGTTCTGGATGTCGTACTCCACGCCGGCGGCCTTGAACGCGGTCTCCAGGGCCGGGCGGTCCGCGGTCTCCCAGCGGACGGAGGACTTGGTGTCCGGCAGGATCACGCCGATCTTGCCGGACATGGTGCCACCGGCGGCGGGTGCGGAGGACGCCGCCGAGGAAGATGCCGACGACGAACCCGAGGACATCGCCGAGGACATCCCGGACGAGGCCGACGAGACCGCCGACGAGGCGGCCGAGGTCGCGGAGGACACGGCGCTCGAGGCGGCGGTGCCGGTGCTGCCCCCGCAGGCGGCCAGCAGCAGCGAGCCGCCGGCCAGCACGCAGAACGCGGCAGAAGTCTTGAGACGCATGGAGTTCCTTTCATCGGACACCCCGGGCGAGCGACCGGGGCGGGAGGTGCGGCAACGCCGCCCACGGCCGGGCGACTCTGCGAGGGGAACGCGGGGGCGGAGCGGAAGACGGGCCGGCGGCACGAACCCGACGCACGATCCGGACGACGCCGAGGCGTCGGCGATCGTCGGGCGGGGACGGGACGGACCCGGACAGGAAGAGGCGGCGTGGCGGACCCGTGATCAGGACACGGGATCAGCAGGCGGGAGTCAGGAGGCGGGGACGCGACCGGACGGCAGAGCGGTGGGCGGGCCGGTGCGGATGGAGCGCACACCGGACGAGCGTGTCGACGATGACATGCAGATCCTTCTGAACGGACCACGGGCCGATGTCCGCGGGGAGCGGCGGCACGGGGATGACGGTGGGGCGGGACGAGCGGCACAGCTGCGACGGACCGCTTCTGCAGGGGCGTCATGCCGGCCGTCTGCGTCGATCAGGTCAGTGGTCACACAAACTATGAGCGCTAAAGCACCATGTCAAGGAGGTCACATCACGATTTAGTCATGGTGGCCGAACGAAGTCTGTGTGTCTCTGTGGGTGACCTGTCGCTCAATGGGGTGAGCGGCTCCGGCGACCGATCCGGGCACCGATGAGCACCCCGAGCGCAGTCGTGACGGCGCCGAGCAGGGCGGCCCCGGCGAGCGGGAGCAGCTCGGGGGACCGGAGCGGTGCCGGCGCGGGGTCCCCCGGACGGGTCGTCGGGACCGGCCGTGGATCCGGGGCGGATGCGGTGACCGGCGCGGCGGTGGAGACCGGAGCCCCGGAGGCGACGGCGGCGGCCGACTCGGCGATGGCCGCCGGTTCAGCGACGGCGGCGGCGGTCACGAGCTCACGGTCGGCGGCGAGCACTCCGTCGATCGCGACGAAGAACAGGCCCGCGGTCCGGCGGGCCACGCTGACCAGGACCCGTTGGCCGACTCCGCCGACCATCCCGCCGACCACGGCGTCCGCGTCGTAGGTCAGGGTGGTCGTCCCGTCGCCGCCGTCGGCCAGTCCGACCTGCACCGTGGTGTCGATGGTGCCGGGCCCGCCGGCACCGACCGCGTGCAGCACCAGCGCGGTGGGGGCGACCAGATCGGTCAACCGGACCTCGCCGGAGTAGGAACCCCTGATGGACGCCACGCCCAGCGTCACCGTCATCCCGAAGTGGTTCTCCCCCAGGGACATCAGATCCTGGCAGCCGGGGATGACCCGGTTCAGCACCGCCGGGTCGAGCAGGGCGTCCCAGACCCGTTCCGGGGTGGCGTGCAGGACGGCGGATCCGGCGACCTTCATCGGGTGACTCCCTCGTCGGAACGGGCGACGCCGTGCGCAGCGGTGGCCCCGGCCCGGGCATGCCGGGTGCGGAGGTCGAACAACAGGCTCGGGTTGAGCGGCATGGCCGTGATGGGGAACCCGACGGCGTCCTCGACCGCCGACGCGAGCACGGCGGGGACGGGAATGACCCCGGCCTCCCCGGCGCCCTTGATGCCCAACGGATTCAGCGGCGACGGAGTGGTGGTGTGGCCCAGCTCGAGGACGGGGATCTCCGACACGTACGGCATGAGGAAATCCATCAGCGACGCATTCTGCAACTGTCCGTGCTCGTCGTAGGCCAGCGTCTCGTAGAGCGCCCCGCCGATCCCCTGGGCCACCCCACCGTGCACCTGTCCGGCGACGATCATCGGATTGATCAGCGTCCCGCAGTCGTGCACGACGCAGTACCGCAGGATCGTGATCTCGCTGGTGTCCCGGTCGATCTCGACCACGGCCGCATGCATCCCGGAGGCGAAGGTCGAGCGGGGCGGGGAGTAGTACTCCTTGCCCTCGAGGCCGGGCTGCGTGCCCTCCGGCACCGGCGGGACGTCGGGATCGGCCGGCCGGGCGAACTGGGTGGCGGCCTTGGCGGCCTCGTCGAAGGCGTAGCGCAGCGGGTTGGACAGCACCGCGACCGACCCCAGCGGCATGGAGACCGCGGGATTCCCGGCCATCACCACCAGACCGTCGACCACGTCGAGATCCTCCAGGGCGCACTCCAGGGCGTCCGCCGCCACGGTCAGCGCCTTGGCCTTCGCTGCGCGGGCGGCCAGGACCACCGCGCTGCCGGACATCACCGCGGCCCGGGAGGCGAAGGTGCCCACCGCATGTCCGAAGCGTCGGGTGTCCCCACCGGTGACCCGCACCCGGTCGATGGGCACGCCGAGCTCGTCCGCGGCGATCTGCGCGAAGACGGTCCGGTGCCCCTGCCCCTGCGAGGTCAGGCCCACCGACACCTCGACGGTGCCGTCGGTCTGCACCGTCACGTGGGCACCCTCGTAGGGCCCGGGCCCGGTGCCCTCGACGTAGCAGCCGAGTCCGATGCCGATCATGCGGCCCTGCGCCACGGCCTCGGCGCGCAGACGCGGGAAGTCGTCCCAGCCGACGAGCTCGCACAACTGGTCGAGCTGTGCCGGGTAGTTGCCGGAGTCGTAGATCAGCGGCCGGCCGTCCTGGAACGTGAGCCCCTGGTCGTACGGGAACTCGTCGGGCTGGATGAAGTTGGCCCGCCGCACCGCCGTCCGGTCCAGACCGAGCTCCGCGGCGATCCGGTCCAGCGTCCGCTCCATGACGAACACACCCTGCGGCCGACCGGCGCCGCGGTAGGGCGTGACGATCACCGTGTTGGTGTAGAGACTCGTGAACTCCACCCGGTAGGCGCCCGGCTTGTACGGCCCCAGCAGCTGGGTGGAGGTGACGATCGGGCAGATGATGCCGTACGGCGTGAACGCGCCGTTGTCGTGCCAGAACCGCACGTTCAACGCGAGAACGCGTCCGGTGTGGTCGAAACCGACCCGGACACGGTGTTCCTGGCCGCGCTCGTGGGCCGAGGAGATGAAGTGCTCGCGCCGGTCCTCGGTCCACTTGACGGCCCGGCCCAGGCGGCGCGCGGCCAGCGGCACCAGGATCTCCTCGGGCCACGGGTGCATGATCTTCACCCCGAAGCCGCCGCCGACATCGGGCGCGATCACCTCGACCTTGGACAGCGGCAGCTCCAGCTTGGCCGCGACCGCGGCGCGTACCGAGGTCGACGTCTGGGTCGACGAGTACATCCGCAGACTCTCGTCGTCGGCGTCCCAGCGGGCGTGCACCGCCTTGCCCTCCAGCGGCATCGAGCACGACCGCTCGATGGCCAGCTCCAGCTCGAGCACCCGCGGCGCGGCGGCCATGGCCCGGTCGACGTCCCCGACCTCCTGCACCAGGTGCGCGGCGATGTTGTCCGGGACGTCCTGGTGCACCGCGGCGATTGCGGCCCGGGCGGCGGGGATGCCCACCACGACCGGCAGGATCTCGTACTCGACGCGGATGCGGGCGGCGGCATCCTCGGCCAGATAACGGTTCTCGGCCACCACCATCACCACGGCCTCACCGACGTGGTGCACCGTGTGCGGGGCGAGCGCGTACCCGGTCCGGGGGGCGTGCAGCGCCGGGTGCGGGATGAGCACCGGCAGGGGCAGGGCCGCCGGGCCGGGCAGGTCCTCGTGGGTCCAGACGGCGACGACCCCGGGGACGTCGAGGGCGTCGGTGACGTCGATGTCCAGGATGCGAGCGTGCGCGTGCGGGGATCGGACGAACGCCGCCTCCAGGGCCGGGGTGGCCCCGCCGGCGCCGATGTCGTCGGTGTACCGGCCGTGGCCGGTGGTGAGGGCGACGTCCTCGGTGCGCAGGACGGATCGGCCGACGTAGCGGCCCGCCATCAGTGCCGCCCCCCGGCCGCGTCGGTGTCGGTATCGGGCTCGGGGTGGGGGTCGAGCGGTGCGTCGGGGTCCGCGGTGAGCTCGGCCGCCCGCAGCACGGCGGCCACGATGTTCTGGTAGCCGGTGCAGCGACACAGGTTGCCGCCGATCATCTCCCGCGCCTGCTCGACCGTCGGGGACGGGTTCTCGCGCAGGCCGGCGCTGATGGTGGTGAGGAAGCCGGGGGTGCAGAAGCCGCACTGCAGGGCATGGCAGTCGCGGAAGGCCCGCTGCACCGGGGCGAGCGAGGCCGGGTCGCCGCTCTCGTCGATCTGGCCGAGCCCTTCGACGGTGGTGATCGCGGCACCCTGCACCGAGACGGCGAAGATCAGGCAGGACCGCACCGGGTCGCCGTCGAGCAGGACGGTGCAGGCCCCGCACACCCCGTGCTCGCACCCGACGTGTGTGCCGGTGAGGCCGAGGTCGTGCCGCAGGAAGTCGCTCAGGGTGCGGCGGGCGGGCACGGTGGCCGACCGGTGGTGCCCGTTGACCACCACTCCCACGGCGAGGACCTGCTCGGGGGTCTCCCCGGCGTCGCTCATGCTGCCACCGCCGCCATGCTCGCGCGGGCCTGCCGGATCACCCGGACGGTGAGCACGCCGGCCAGCTGGCGGCGGTAGGCCGAGGACGCGTGCAGATCGGCGGGCGGGTCCAACGTGGCGTGCACCTGCGCGACGACGTCGGCCTCACCGGACGCCCAGGCGCCGGTCAGGTCGAGCACCACCGGGATGTCGGCCACCGACAGATAGGCGCAGCGCACCCGGGGTGGGCCGTCGGGCCGGTCGGGGTCGGCCTGCACCACGGCCCCGACCCCGCAGAGGGCGTAGTCGCCGCTGCGCCGGGAGACCTCGACGAACGCCGTCCCCGCGCCGGTGGGCAGGTCCGGGAAGGTGGCCTGGACGGCGAGCTCGTCGGGCCGCAGCGCCGATTCCAGCGGACCGAGGAAGAAGTCGGCGGCGGCGATCTCGCGCGTGCCGGTGGCCGACACCGCGGTGACGGTGCCGCCGGTCAGGGCCAGTACAGCCGTCATCTCCCCCGCCGGATCGGCGTGCACGATCGACCCGAGGGTGGTGCCGCGGTTGCGGATGGTGGCGTGCGCGACGTGGGACAGCCCCTGGGCGACCAGCGGTTGGTTCCTGGCGAGATCGGCATCGGCCAGCACCCGGGTGTGCCGGGCCAGTGCCCCGATCCGCGTGCCGCGACCGTCGTGGGTGATGCCATCCAGACCCGCGATGCCGTTGATGTCGACGAGGTGGGCCGGGCTGACCAGGCGCATGGCCATCACCGGGACCAGCGACTGCCCGCCGGCCAGCACCTTCGCCGCCGACCCGTGCTCGGCCAGCAGCGCGACGGCCTGCGCCACCGAGGTGGGGCCGTGCCAGCGGAACGGGGCGGGCTTCATCACTGGATCCTGCCCCACGGAGAGCCGGTTCGGGGGCCTGATCGTGGTGTCGTGTCCCGAGCCGCAACCTCACCTGCCGAAACCGGCGTCGACCGGGGAGAGCTCACCAGATGGTGTGACCCCCGTCGACCAACAGGTCCACCCCGGTGACGAAGGCGGCGGCATCGCCGAGCAGGAAGACGGCCGGCCCGACGATCTCCTCGGGTTCGGCGTTGCGGCCGAGCGGGGTGTCCCGCGCGTATCCGGCCATGAGGTCCACCTGCTCGGGGCGGCGGGCCATCGGGGTGTTGGTGTAGCCGGGGCTGATGGTGTTGACCCGGACGCCCCGGTCGGCCCACTCCCAGGCCAGGCTGCGGCCCATGTGGATGACCGCGGCCTTCGCGCTGTTGTAGTGGGCCTGGAACAACCCCCGGTTGGCGATGGACCCCGACATGGAGGCGATGTTCACGATGGATCCGCCACCGTTGGCAATCATGTGCCGCGCCTCGGCCTGGCAGGACAGGAACACCCCGGTCACGTTGGTGTCGTAGAGCCTGGTGAACTGCTCGACCGGCATGCTCTCGGCCGGATGGGCATCGGCGATGCCGGCCGAGTTGACGGCGAGGGTGATCGGTCCCAGCTCCGCGGCGATGTGGTCGACCGCCCCGACCACGGCCTGCCGGTCGACGACGGTGGCCGGCGCGGCCACGGCGGAGCCGCCCCGCTCGAGGATCCCGGCGACCACCGCAGTCAGCCGATCACTCTGTCGGGCAACGCATCCCACCTTGACCCCCATCGCGGCGAGACCGACGGCGATGGCCTCGCCGATGCCGCTGCTGGCTCCCGTCACCACGGCAACCCTGCCGGTCAGGTCGAACACAGGTGCGGTCATCGTCGGCTCTCCCGGAATCAGGACTGGGTGGAATGGACGGCGCGCCGCAGGGGGACCGACCCGCACCGGGCCGCCGTGGCACCGGACAGTAATGGCTCCACCCGGGCGAGGGGAACCCGTCACCGGGGAGAAGTGTTCCTGTTCCCCATCTTCCGCACACGGTGTTGACATTCCCGCCGAATGACCATTCACTGTGTTGACTCGCCAGTCGCGATCCGCATATTTATTCATTGTCTCACGGGTCAGCGACCCGGACAGGTTCAAGGGAGAACTGTCATGACCCATGCCGCCCGACTGTCGCCGACCCCCTCGGCGGGGGTGACCGGCCCACGCGCCCGTCGCCGGAACCTCGCGGTGAGGACGGTCGCCGTCTCGGCCGCGGTGGCGATCACGTTGTCCGCCTGCAGCTCTCGTACCCCTGCGGCCACCGGCGGTGGAGCCACCGGCGCCTCCTCCGGGGGTGCGGCATCGTCGGCGGCCGGCACCGCGGGCGGCCCGGCCAAGCTGGCCCTGGTCGCCGGCGGCCCGAACGTGTTCTTCGACCCGTGGGGCGAGAGTGCGACGACGGCCAAGTCCGAGTTCGGCATCCCGACGGTGGACTACGTCGTGCCGCCCACCCAGACCTTCGAGACCGCCGTCCAGATCACCACTCTGAACGGCCTGGTCTCCCAGGGGTACAACGGTCTCGCGGTGTTCCCGGACGGTGCCGAGGCCATCCGACCCACCTACCAGCGCATCGCCGACAGCGGCACGAAGATCGTCGACATCACCGGGTGCTCCAAGCAGCCCACCGCAGCACTGTTCTGCGTGGCCACCGACGTGGAGAAGGCGGCCTACGAGCAGGCCAAGCTGGTCATCGAGAAGATGGGCGGCAAGGGCAATCTGGTGTTCCTGGCCGGTGAGCCGACCGACCCCAACACCATCCAGCGCGAGGACGGCATCAACACCGCCATCGGCGAGACCAACGGCGCCGTCACGCTGCTGCAGGTCGTGGCGGGCATCGACAGCCCGTCCGCGGCCACCCCGGCCATCCAGAGCCTGCTGGCCGGCAAGGCCGACCAGATCGACGGCATCGTCTCCACCTCCTACTACCCGTCCGTCGCCGGGGCCGAGATCTGGCAGAACAACCCGCAGTACCAGCGCATCGTCTTCGCCGCGGCCGACAACTCGCCGCAGGTCATGGACGCCATCCAGTCCGGCGCGATCTACGGCTCGATGTTCCAGGACCCGCTGGGCCAGGGCATCATCTCGGCGGACATGCTGAACCAGATGATCACCCAGGGCTGCACCGTCAACGACAGCGGGCCCTGGACCAAGACCAGCCTGACCGACAAGCTCCTGGCCACCGGATTCACCTTCGTGGACAGCAGCAACGTCGCGGACTTCGTCGGCAAGAACTACGGGCTGCCGGAGGAGACCAAGAAGGTCCAGGACACCATCCCCCAGTTCCTGAACTGCCCCTGAGCATGGCCGACACCGACAACGCCGTGGTCACGGCGTCCGGCACGGCGGACGCCGTCGACCCGGCCTCCCGGCGCGCGTCCCTGCGGGGCGCGGCCGGGGCCACCCGGATCCTCACGCTCCTCGCCCTCACCGTGCTGGCCGGCGTCGTGTTCAGCCTGCTGGGGCAGGGGTTCCTGTCCGACTTCACGCTCTACGCGCTCGGCCAGGCCGTGGCCGTCAGTGCCCTGGTCGGGCTGGCCCAGGCCGCCCTGCTGGTGCTCGGCCGGATCAACCTGGCCGTCGGCGGTGTCGGCGTCGTCGTCTCGGCCACCATCGGCGTCCTGGACAACAACAGCGGTATCCCCCTGCTGTGGATCGTGGTCATCGCGCTGGTGGTCGGCGCGGTCACCGGGGCACTGATGGCGGTCGTCGAGATCTATTCCAGGCTCAACAGTTTCGTGGTCACCCTGGCCTTCCTCTCGGTGTACCAGGGCGGTGTCCTGCTCATCACCCAGGCCGCGCACTACCCGATCACGATCCCGGAGCTGCTGTCGCTGGGCACCGACCAGATCGGCTTCTCCTGGTTGTCGCCCATGCTCGTGGTGGCGGTGGCCGTGTGCGCGGTGCTGTGGGTGTTCTACTTCCGCACCGTCGCCGGCTGGCGCGCCCAGGCCGTCGGTGCCAACGAGCGCGCCGCAGCGGCATCGGGGATCAACGTGCGCCGGGCCGTCGTGCTGGGGTACGTCATCTCCGGTCTGCTGTCCGCGGTCGCCGCCGTCCTGGTGTGCGCCCAGCTGGCCGACGCGGCCCCCACCACCGGGGGCGACTGGCTGCTGCTGTCCTTCGTCGGCCCGCTGCTGGCCGGGGTCCTGCTGACCGGCGGCACCATCTCGGTCTGGGGCATCCTCGTCGGCGGTCTGTTCTACGCCAGCATCTTCTCCGGTTTCGCCGTGCTCAACGTGCCCACCTACTGGCTGACCCTGCTCCAGGCCGCCGTCCTGCTGCTGGCTCTCGTGCTCGGCCAGACCTCGCTCGTCCGGCGCCCGCGCCGATCCGTTCCCGGAGGGCCCCGATGAGACGCGCAGCGGACCTGCCGTGGCTGCCCCTGCTCGCGGTGACCCTGCTGGGCAGCATCGTGCTGTCCTTCCGGGTCGACCAGTTCCTCACCAGCTACAACATCTTCGTCATCCTGCAGGGGGCCGCCACCTACGCGGTCATCGGGTTCGCCGCCATGGTGGTGCTGGTCGTCCGCGACATCAGCCTGGCCGTCGGCGGGATCGGTGCGGTCAGCGGTGTGCTGTTCGGCTGGTTGGTGGCCGATCAGGGCATGCCGGTCGTCCCGGCCGCGATCATCGCCCTCGTGGGCGGCGCCGTGGCCGGACTCGCCAACGGGCTGCTCATCACCCGGACCAAGCTCAACGGCTTCATCGTCACCCTGGCCACCG
Organism: Nakamurella flavida; assembly: GCF_030811475.1. NCBI lineage: Bacteria > Bacillati > Actinomycetota > Actinomycetes > Nakamurellales > Nakamurellaceae > Nakamurella > Nakamurella flavida. Next base: position 2,783,305 of record NZ_JAUSQV010000001.1, on the reverse strand, counting down.
GCGCCCTGCTGACCGGTCTGGCCATCGGGGCGACCAAGTCGGCCGCGTTCGCCGGGATCCCCCGCTCCTGGACGGCGTTCGGGCAGGGCCGGATCTGGTTCTTCCCGCTGATCGGCCTGGTGACCGCCGCGGTCGCCGCCGCCCTGTTCGTCCTCTACCGCAGCACCCGGCCGGGCCGGGCCATGCTGACCGCCGGCGGCAACCCGGAGGCGGCCCTCCTGGTCGGCATCGACAACAGCCGCCAGGTCGTCCTCGCCCACGTGCTGTCCGGTGTGCTCGCCGCGATCGCCGCCCTGCTCACCATCGGGCGGATCGGTTCCGCCCCGCCGGATCTGGGCACCGACTGGGTCCTGATCTCCTTCGCCGTGCCGATCATCGGGGGCACGGCGTTGGCCGGCGGCGTGCTGTCGGTGGGCGGTGCCCTGGTCGCCGCCCTGGTCCTGGCCATCATCGACAACGCGCTGGTGCTGCTGTCCGTCAGCCCCTACGGCATCGTCCTGGCCCAGGGCCTGCTCATCCTGGTCGCGATCCTGCTGGGCAACCTCAGCCGGATCGTCCGCCGACGTCCACGACTGCAAGGGGCGACATGAGTCTGAAGCTGTCCGGGATCGAGAAGACGTTCAACGGGATCCCGGCCCTGGTCGACGTCGACATCGAGCTGCTGCCCGGCCAGGTGCACGCCCTGCTGGGCGAGAACGGGGCCGGCAAGAGCACCCTGATCAAGATCATGAGCGGGGTGCACCAACCCACCTCCGGGACCATCACCCTGGACGGTGAGCCGGTGCGCTTCACCGGTCCGCTGGACGCCGTGGAACGCGGCATCAGCGTGGTGCACCAGGAGCGCAACCTGGCGCCGGACCTGTCCGTGGCCGAGAACGTCTTCCTCAACCGGCTCCCGCACCGGTTCGGCCTGGTCGACCGCCGCAAGCTGACCGCGGACGCCGAGTACTGGCTCGACCTGGTCGGTCTGCACGTCGACCTCCGCCAGCCGGCCGGGCGCCTGAGCCCCGGACAGGGCCAGCTCCTCGAGGTCGCCCGCGCCCTGGCCCGGGAGAGCAGGATCCTGCTGCTCGACGAGCCGACCGCGTCCATCGGCAAGGACGAGGTCGCCCGGCTCTTCGAGCTGGTCCGCACCCTGCGGGAGAACGGGACCGCCCTGCTGTTCGTCAGCCACAAGCTCGACGAGGTCTTCGAGATCGGCGACCGCATCACCGTGATCCGGGACGGCCGGGACGTCATCGAGGGCGCCCCCCTCGCCGAGGTCGGCCACGACGGGCTCATCGAGGCCATGGTGGGTCGCGAGTTCGTGCAGACCGAGTTCCCGTCTCGGCCCCCGCATGGCGAGGTGGCCCTGGAACTGCGCGGGGTGAGCACCGCGTTCGGTCACCGCGACGTCGACCTGACGGTGCGTCGCGGTGAGATCGTCGGCCTGTACGGGCTCGTCGGCGCCGGCCGGACCGAGCTGGCCCGCAGCATCGTCGGGCTGGACCCCGTCCTGGGCGGGCAGGTGTCGGTGGACGGGCAGGCCACCCGCATCCGCACCCCGGGACAGGCCCTGGCCCGGCACCGGATGGCCTACGTCAGCGAGGACCGCAAGGGCGAGGGACTCATCCTCAGCGAGAGCATCGCCCGCAACGCGGGTATCGCCATCTGGGGCGCCCTGGCCGCACCGGGTGGCTTCATCTCCAGCGGCCGCACCCGCCCGGCCGTCCAGCCCCCGCTGGAGACCATGAACGTCAAGATGCGGTCGTCGGGCCAGCCCGTCTCGGACCTCAGTGGCGGCAACCAGCAGAAGGTCAGTCTGGCCAAGTGGATCGCGGCCGACGTCGACATCCTGATCGTCGACGAACCCACGGTCGGCATCGACGTGGGCGCCAAGGACGAGATCCACCACCTGCTGTGGCGGATGGCGGCGGAGGGCAAGGCGATCCTGCTCATCTCCAGCGACATGCGCGAGATCGTCCAGCTGTCCGACCGGGTGCTCGTCATGGCCTCCGGTGATCTGTGCGCGGACCTGCCGAACACCGGCGCCTACGACGACATGAGCCAGCAGGTCATGGGTCTCATCGTCCGGCACGACCGCTCGGGAGCCTCGAGCGCTGCCTCGGCCTGACCCGGGCGCCACCCGGGTACGGCTTCCCCCGCCCGCCGTCCTCGGCGGGCGGGGGAACGCTCAGCGCTGGTCCTCGCGGGTCCCGTCGGTGGCCGGATCGCGCACCGACCCCGCGGACAGGGCCGTGCCCCCCTCGTAGACCCGCCCGTCGGACAACGGCTCCCTCAGGTTCTTCGGGGCGATGACCCGGGCCAGGTGGTAGCCGCCGATGGCCACGATCGAACCCAGGGCGATGCCGGACAGCGAGAACTCCGAGCCGATCTGCCAGGTCACGTTGCCGACGCCGATGATGATGCCGGCGGCGATGGGCACCAGGTTGATCGGATTGCCGAAGTCGACGCCGTTCTCCCGCCAGATCTTGGCGCCCAGCAGGCCGATCATCCCGTAGAGCACCACGGTGATACCGCCCAGCACCCCACCCGGGGTCGCGTTGACGATGGCGCCGAACTTGGGCACCAGGCCGAGCAGGATGGCCACCGCCGCCGCCACGTAGTAGGCCGCCGTGGAGTAGACCCGGGTCGCGGCCATGACGCCGATGTTCTCCGCGTAGGTGGTGGTCGGCGAGCCGCCGACGGCCGAGGCCAGGGCGGTGCCGAAGCCGTCGCCGAACAGCGCCCGACCCATGTACGGGTCCAGGTCGTCACCGGTCATCTCCGCGACAGCACGGACGTGGCCGGTGTTCTCCGCGATCAACGCGATCACCCCGGGCAGGGCGAGCAGGATGAAGTTGAGGTGGAACTCCGGGGCGGAGAAGGTCGGCAGACCGAACCAGTCGGCACCGGCCACCCCGTCGAGGTCGACCCGGAAGTGCGGGGCGGTGTCGCCGGCGCCGGTCGGGAAGACGATCTGCCCGGCCGTGCGGTCCAGGACCCAACTCAGCACGTAGCCGAAGATCAGCGCCAGGAAGATGGCGATGCGCGAGAAGAAGCCGCGGAAGCCGACCGCGGCGACGATGGTGAACAGCATGGTCAGGATGGCCACGCCCGGGTCCTGCGGCCAGTACGTCCCGCCCACCACCGGTGCCAGGTTGAACCCGATGAGCATGACGACGGCCCCGCTGACCACCGGCGGGAGCACCGTGCGCAGCGCGGTCGCCCCGACGAAATGCACCAGCAGACCGACCAGGGCCAGCACCACACCGGCGACCAGGATCGCCCCGGTGACGCCGGCCGAGGTGCCGCCGGACGCGCGGATCGCCGCCACCGCTCCCACGAAGGACGCCGAGGTGCCCAGGTAGGACGGGATCTTCCCCTTGACGATGAGCAGGAACAGGATCGTGCAGACCCCGGACATCATGATCGCCAGGTTCGCGTCGAGCCCCATGAGCAGCGGGAAGACGAACGTCGCCCCGAACATGGCGACCACGTGCTGGGCACCGATGCCGATGGTCTTGGGCCAGGCCAGCCGCTCGTCGGGACGGACCACCGCCCCGGGTTCCAGACCCTTGTCGCCGCCGACCAACTTCCAACCCGCCATCGCGCCCGTTCCCTCCGCCGTCGGCGACCGGGGGCGGCCGCCGCATGGCTGGGCCGGTGGTCCGGCCCGCACCGGGTAGTCCTAGCAGGATCCCGGGCTCCCGGCCCGTGCGACATGGGCACCGGCGCCGGTCGTCACCGGGCCGAAACACGGGGCGGTCGTCGGGACCAGGTCTTGGCAGCAGTCGAATGCAAGCCTAGGCTTTCACAGATGACGTCACCGGCCGACTCCCCGCTCGGGCTGCTCGGTGATCCCAGCCGCCGGGCCGTCTTCGAGTTGCTGGCCCACCGGCCGTCCTCGGTCGGCGAGCTCGCCGATCTGCTGCCCATCACCCGACAGGCCGTGTCCCAGCATCTCTCCGCGCTGCGCGCGGGCGGCCTGGTCAGCGTCACCCCGGACGGGAACCGCCGTGTGTACCGCATCGACCCGGCCGGGATCGACGCCCTGCGCGCTTATCTCGACCGCGTCTGGACCGACGCGCTGACCGGGTTCCAGAAGGTGGCCGACGCCGCCGACCTCCCACCCCAGGAGTAGCCATGACCGCACCCGAGACCCTGCCCGCCCTGCACGGGACGGCGACCGTCGCCCTCCCGGCCGACCGCGCGTTCGCTCTCTTCACCGGGTCGATGGCCCGCTGGTGGCCTGCGAGCCACCACATCGGCGAGTCCGAGATGGCGGACCTGGTGATCGAGCCGCGGGTGGGCGGGCGGTGGTACGAGGTCGGAACCGACGGCGCCGAGTGCGACTGGGGCCACGTGCTGGTCTGGGAACCGCCGGGTCGTCTGGTGCTGACCTGGCAGATCGACGGGCGGTGGACGTACGACCCGGACCGGGCCAGCGAGGTCGAGATCCGCTTCACCCAGGACGCCCCGGAGCAGACCACGGTCACCCTGGAGCACCGCCTGCTGGAGCGGCTGACCGATGGCCGCTCCCTGTCCGACGAGATCAGCGCGGGCGACGGGGGATGGAACGGGGTGCTGGCCCGCTTCGCCGGGTGGACGGCCGGCCGGGCCGACGCCGCGGACCGGACGCCGGCCGCCGGGTGACCGAGGGCCACCCCCCGCAGCCCGTACCGGTGGCCGTCCCCGCGGCGGTGGCCGACCTGATCGCCGGGCCCCCGCGGGTCGGCCGGGTGCTGACCCGGCTGTCCCGGGCGGTGGTGCTGGTGCTCGACGACCACCCGGAGCCGTCCGGCCAGGTGCTGACCCTGCTGGCGCCCGGGGCCTCCGGCACCCCCCACGGGATCCGGGTGCCCGTGGCCGCCGTGCCGGCGATGTTCGCCCACGCGGTGCCCGGTGTGCCGGTGAGTGTCGGCGAGGGTCGGGTCACGCTGCCCGGGATGTCCCTGCGCGCGGCCCGCGCGGTGCCCAGCCGGGTCCCCCCGGGACCGGTGGACCCCGACGCGGTGGCGCTGCTCGCCCGCATCTCCACCCGACGGCCGCCGGGGGCGGGCGGACCGGCCGGGGTCCGCCGGGTGCTGGACGAGGCCGACCCGGCGCCGGCCGTCCTGGAGCTGCTCGGCCTCGGCCCCGGACTCACCCCCGCGGGCGACGACCTGCTGGCCGGGCTGCTCTGCGGGCTGTGGGCGACGGGCCGGACCCTGGAGGCCGAGCGGATCGGCGCGGTGGTCGGAGCACTCGCCCCGGCACGGACCACCGCCCTGTCGGCGGACCTGCTGCACCAGGCCGCCCGCGGGCACGCGGGGGACGCCGTGCTCGCCGTGGTCGCCGCCGTGCGGGCCGCGTCCGGTCCCCGACTCCACGATGCCGTCGCCGCCCTCCTCGACATCGGCCACACCAGTGGGGCCGACCTGCTGGCCGGTCTGGTCGTCGGCCTGTCAGGATCGCCGGAACGGCCGCCGACCCCCGGCCGGCTCTGCCCCCCACAGGACTGCCCCCCACAGGACGGGAAGGACGGCCGATGACCGACCACATCACCCTGCGGCGGGGCGTCTACCACGACTCGGTGACCCTGCTGCGGATCTCCCGGGCCGTGGCCGACACCCCCGGGGTCACGGCGGCGCAGGTGGCCATGGCCACCCCGCTGAACGTCGAACTGGCCGTCCAGCAGGGGTTCTCGGTACCCCCGGCCGGCCCGGACGATCTCTTGGTCGCCGTCCGCGGTGACGACGACGCCGTGCGGGCCGGCCTGGCCGCTCTGCAGGACGCGCTGGCCGCCGCCGACCGCGCGTCCGTGGGTGCCCGCGGCGTGGGTGCCACCCCGGCGCCGCGCACGGTGCGGGCCGCCACCCGGGAGGCCCCGGACGCCGCGATCGTGCTGCTCTCGGTACCCGGAGCGGCGGTGACCGGGGAGGCGATGGACGCCATCGCGGCCGGCCGGCACGTGATGATCTTCTCCGACAACGTCCCGCTCTCCGACGAGATCGCCCTCAAGGACGCCGGTGCCCGCGCCGGGGTGCTGGTGATGGGACCGGACTGCGGCACGGCCGTGATCGGCGGCGTCGGCCTGGGCTTCGCCAACGTGCTGCGCGCCCCGGGATCCGGCGGCACGGCCGTGGGCCTGGTGGCTGCGTCCGGCACCGGGGCGCAGCAGCTGAGCAGCCTGCTCGACGAGGCCGGGGTCGCCGTCTCGCACGTGCTCGGGGTGGGTGGCCGCGATCTGTCCCGGGAGGTCGGCGGGCGCAGCACCCTGGCCGCACTGGCCCTGCTGGACGCCGATCCCGCCACCGGCCACGTCGTCGTGTTGTCCAAGCCGCCGCACCCGGCCGTCGCCGACACCGTCCGGGCCGCCGCCCGTTCCGCCCGGACCCCGGTGAGCACCGTGCTGCTCGGCGAGGGCGGCGACCTCACCACCGCCGCCGAGCAGGTCTGTGCCGCCGTGGGCGTCTCGGTGCCGGACTGGCCGCGTTGGATCCCCGACGGCGCACCCACGCCCGGATCGGTCCGCGGTGTCCTGCGGGGCCTGTTCGCCGGCGGCACCCTGGCCGACGAGGCCATGCTCGTCACCGGACCCGTGCTGGGCGACATCCGTTCCAACATCCCGTTGCGCCCCGCACTCGCCCTGCCCGTCGGCGCCGGGGCCGGCCGCGTGCCCGACCTGGCCGGACTCGGTCACGTCGTGCTCGACCTGGGCGACGACGCCTTCACGGCGGGGCGGCCCCATCCGATGATCGACCCGTCCGTGCGGCTCGGTCAGATCGCCGCGGCCGGTGCCGATCCCGCCGTCGGCGTGCTGCTGGTGGACGTCGTGCTCGGTCACGGCGCCGATCCCGACCCGGCCGGGAGCCTGGCCCCCGCCCTGCGGACCGCCGTCACCGCCCGGGATGCGACACACCCGCTGACCGTGGTCGTCTCGCTGTGCGGAACGGGCGGCGATCCGCAGGACCGGGGCGCCCAGGCGTCCGCCCTGCTCGAGGCCGGGGCCGCCGTGTTCGTGTCCAACGCCGAGGCCGCCCGGTACGCCGCCGGCCTGCTCGCGGCGCCCACCCCTGCCGGCACCCCCTCGGAGGCACCATGACCAGCCCGCGCGACCTGCTGTCCCCGGGCCCGTCGGTCATCACCGCCGGCATCGACCTGCTGGCCCAGGCGTTGCGCGACCAGGCCGTCGAGGTGACCGCGGTCGACTTCCGTCCCCCCACGGTCGATCCCGACGACCTGGCCGGCGGCGCCGGCGATGCGGACGCCGTGCTGGCCGCGCTGGCCACCGTGCTGGCCGACCCACGCCGCGCCGCGGCCACCGCCGAGGCGGCCCGCCGGATGACCGCGGTGCGCGCTCAGCTCGTCGACGTCCTCCCGGCCGGACAGGCGCTCGGGCTGCGCCCCGGTGAGTTCCTGCACGCCGGGCCGCCCATCACCTGGGCACGCGCGTCCGGGCCGATGCGCGGCGCCCTGATCGGGGCCATGCTGCTCGAAGGGCTCGCCGGCGACGCCGACGAGGCCGAGGCGAAACTGGCTGCCGGTGAGGGGATCTCGCTGTCCCCGTGCCATGACCACCACACCGTCGGCCCGATGGCCGGGGTGGTGTCCCCGTCGATGTGGGTGTTCCGGCTCGTCGACCCGGAGTCCGGTGCGGAGGCGTACTGCTCGCTCAACGAGGGGTTGGGCAAGGTGCTGCGTTATGGCGCCTACGCGCCCGAGGTGATCGAGCGGCTGCGGTGGATGTCCCGGGTGCTCGGTCCCGCCCTGGCCGCGGCCGTCCGGACCACCGGCCCCGTCGACATCACCGCCATCGTCGGCCAGATGGTGCAGATGGGCGACGAGGGCCACAACCGCAACCGCGCCGGCACGCTGATGTTCCTCCGGCAGATCCTGCCCGGGCTCGTCACCTCCGGCCTGCTCGCCGACGACATCGCGGAGATCGCCGCCTTTCTCGGCGCCAACGACCACTTCTTCCTCAACCTGGTCATGCCGTGCGGCAAGCTCATGGGTGACGCGGCAGCCGGGGTCCCGGGGGCGACCGTGGTCACCGCGATGTGCCGCAACGGCACCGACTTCGGCATCCGCGTCTCGGGGACCGGCGACCGCTGGTTCACCGGTCCCGCCCGGTACCCGCAGGGCCTGTTCCTGGCCGGCTTCGGACCGGACGACGCCAACCCCGACATCGGCGACTCGGCCATCACCGAGACCATGGGCATCGGCGGCATGGTGATGGCCGGGGCGCCGGCCATCGTCCGACTCGTCGGTGGCAGCGTGCCGGACGCCCTGGCCACCACGGCCCGGATGTACGAGATCACCGAGACCGAGAACCCGGCCTTCGCCCTGCCGATCCTGGAGTTCCGCGGCTCCCCCACCGGCATCGACGTCACCCGGGTGCTGCGGACGGGCATCCTGCCGCAGATCAACACCGGGATGGCCGGCCGGGTGGCCGGCACCGGCCAGGTGGGCGCCGGCCTCGTCACGCCGCCGATGCAGTGCTTCACCGCGGCCGTGCTGGCCCTGGCCGAGCTCGTGCCCCCGGTGCCCGGGACGCCCGGGGCGTGACCGACCGGCGGGGGCCGCTGCTCGACCGGCGGGCGCTGAACCGGGCGCTGCTGGCCCGGCAACTGCTGCTGCCCGGGGCCGGCCCTTCCGGACTGACCGTGCCACAGGCCGTCGAGCACTGCGTGGGACTGCAGGCGCAACTGCCCGACCACCCGCACCTGGGCCTGTTCGCCCGGCGGGAGGCCCTGCGGGCGAGTGGCGGGCCGGAACCGGACCGATCCGTCGACACCCTGATCGCCGGCCGACAGCTGGTCCGGATGGTCGTCATGCGGTCGACCATCCACCTCATCGGCGCGGCGGACGCCGCGACGCTGCGGCCGGTGGTGCAGCCCGCGCTCACCCGCGAACTGAAAAACTGGCGCGCCGACCTCGACGGTCTCGACCTCGCCGCCGTGGCCGCGGCCGGCCGGGCGCTCTGCGCCGAGCGGCCGCGGACCTGGCAGCAACTGGGCGAGGAGCTGGCCCCGGTCTTCGGCCGGGCCGGACACCCGCTGGCCATGGCCGTGCGCAGCGGGGTGCCCCTGGTGCAGATCCCGCCCCGGGGTCTGTGGCGCGTCACGGGGCCGGTGGCCCACGTCCCGGCCGCGGACTGGACGGGCCTGCCGGACGGCACCGATCCGGATCCGATCGCGCTGGTGCGGCGGTACCTGGCCGCCTTCGGCCCGGCCACCGCCGCGGACGTCACCACCTTCACCGGCGTGTCCGGTACGGCCCGCGTGCTCGCCGCCATGCCGGACCTCACGCCGTTCACCGACGACCGCGGCCGACAGCTGTGGGACGTACCCGACGGGCTCCGGCCCGACCCGGACCACCCGGCTCCGGTGCGTCTGCTGCCCGGGTATGACAACACCGTGCTGGCCCATGCCGACCGCACGCGGGTGATCGCCGATGCCGACCGTGCCGCCTTCGGCCGGGATGCGCCGGGCGCCGTGCTGATCGACGGATTCGTCGCCGGGCTGTGGCGCTTCCGGACCGCCCGGGGCACGGAGACCGTGGCGGTGGAGGCGCTGCACCCCTGGACCGGCACCGAGCGGGCCGCGGTGGAACGGGAGGCGTCGGCCGTCCTCGCGTTCTCCACACCGGGCTCGGTGCACGTCGTCGAGATCGACTGAGCCGCGGCAGGATCAGACCGGCTCGAACGCCCAGGTCACGGTGACGCTCGCGGTGACGGACGTGTCGCCGGTGGCCACCGGCATGGGGGACGCGGAGGCCCGGAAAGCCAGGGGAATGGCCCGGTCGCCTCGGGGACCGCCGGACGCACCCTCGTGGACGACCAGGACGCGCCCCAGGGAGCGACCCGCGAGGACGGCGAACTGCTCGGCCTTGGTGCGGGCATCGGCGAACGCCTGCTCGCGGGCCAGTTGGGCCGCGGGTCCCGGGTCCCCCGCGATCAGCGCGATCCCCTCGATGCCGACCCCCTCGCCGGAACGTGTGGCGACGTCGGTGAGCAACTGCTCGATGCCGTGCAGGCTCTGCAGCACCACGACGATCCGCTGGCCGGCGGAGTACCCCAGGATGACCTCCTGCCCGTTCCGGTAGTCCTTGCGCGGACCGAGGGTGAGGTCCTGGGTCCGCACGGACCGGGAATCGACACCGCCGTCGGACAGCACCTGCAGCAGGCTGCGGACGGACAGCGAGGCCGACCGGAAGGCCTCCCCGGCGTCCGGGCGCACGACGTCCACACTCAGGTTCACCCGCACCTGGTCGACGGGGGTGGCCGCCTCGCCGGTCCCGGTCATGGTGATGCCCTCGGCAATGTGCCCTGCGCTGCCCGCTCCCGGTGTGCTCATCGGGTCAGTGTGCCCGGTGGGCACCGTCGAGGGTCGGCGATCAGCGGGAGCAGAGCCGGCTCTGGGCCGCGACACAGCTTCGCGCGGCACGGTCGGTCCGTTCGTCCCCCCGGCGCCCGCCGCGGGCGGACCGACGGCATCCGACCGAGGAGTCCCGCCCGTGCCTGCCCACGCCCTGCCGACCGATCACGCCAACGCCACCCCTGCACCGCCCGGACGACCAGCCGCCCCGGGTCGCCGCGGCCCACGGCGGGTGGCCGTCCTGGCGGCGGTGGCCGTCGTCCTGGTGGCCGCGTTCGGACTGCGGTGGCTGTTCCGGGATCAGGTCAACAGCGACCTGACGGTGTTCGTCCGCCCCTGGTACGCCCGGGTGTCCACCGGCGGGTTCGCCGCGCTGACCGGGGAGTACGCGAACTACAACCCGCCCTATCTGTATCTGCTGAGCCTGGTCAGCCGCCTGGGTCTCCCCGATCTGATCGCCATCAAGCTGCTGTCCGGGTTGTTCGACGTGCTGCTCGCCGCCTTCGCGGGCCTGCTGGTCGGTCTGGTCCGACCCCGCAGCTGGTGGCCGGTGGCCGCCTTCACCGTGGTGATGTTCGCCCCGACCGTCGTGGTGAACTCCGCCGTCTGGGGCCAGTGCGACGCGATCTACGCCTCGTTCTGCCTGGGCAGCCTGTATCTGGCCCTGCGAGGCCGGCCGTGGTGGGCGGCGGTCCTGTTCGGAGTGGCCTTCTCGTTCAAGCTGCAGGCCGTGTTCTTCCTGCCGGCCCTGGGCATGGTGCTCATCCTGACCCGACAGAAGGTCTATGCCCTGGCCGCCTCCGTCGTCACCTTCGCGGCGCTGCTCGTCCCGGCGTGGCTGGCCGGGCGGGGATGGAGCAGCCTGCTGTCGGTCTACCCCACGCAGATCAGCGGGGGCGGCACGGGCGGGGCGGGGACGGCCGGGGGCATGCGTTCCGGCGGCATGGGCACCGGCGGCACCGGCCCACTGACCGGCGGAGCTGGGACGGGCGGCACGGGCACCGGCAACACCGGGACCCCGCCGACCGGCGGCGGCGCCCGGAACCCCGGGGGCACGGGCGGGTTCGGCGGTGGCGGGACCACCACCGCCTCCGGGACGGGCGGGCTGAGCAAGAACGCGCCCACCGTCTTCCAGTGGCTGGGCTCCTCCAGCGCCGAGAAGTACCTCGGGCTCGCCGCGGCGGCTCTCCTCGCCGCCGGCCTGGGCCTGCTGGCGTGGGTGCGCCGGGCGCGGATCGACCTGGCCGGCATGCTCCTGCTCAGCACGGCCATCGTCATCGCGGTGCCGTTCCTGCTGCCCGAGATGCACGAGCGGTACTTCTACCTGGCCGATGTGCTCAGCATCGTCGCGGCGTTCACGGTTGGCCGCCGGACGGGGTGGATGATCACCGCCGCGGTCCTGGTGACCGTCGCCTCGCTCGGCAGCTATGCGCCGTTCCTGCTGGGCAGCACGGTCGTGCCGCTGGGGGTGTTGTCGCTGGGCATGCTCGCTGCCGGGGCCATCACCGTGGCGGTGCTGGTGGAACGGCTGGGTCGGCAGGAGGCCGCGACGGCCTGCACGGACCCGGCCGTCGCCGCCTGACCCCGGGTGGTCGATTCGTTCGGTCAGCTCTCGACGCGGGCGCCCTGGGCGGGGAGCACGGCGCGGATGACCGGGGCGGTGAACCCGTGAGCGCCGAACGCGGCCAGCACCGCGTCGCGCACCCGGTCGGCGTGGTCGGCCTCGACCAAGGCCAGGGCCGAACCGCCGAAACCGCCGCCGACCATCCGGGCACCCAGCGCGCCGGCGGCCAGCGCGGCGTCCACGGCCACGTCGAGCTCCACCGAGGACACCGCGAAGTCGTCGCGCAGCGAGACGTGCGAGGCGGTGAGCAGCGGCCCGATCCCGGCGATGTCCCCGGACTCCAACAGCTCCACGGTGGCCTCGACCCGGGCGTTCTCGGTGACCACGTGCCGGGTCCGCCGGGCCAGGACATCCCCATCCCCGCCGTCGTGACCGTCCTGGCCGCCGAGGACGACGAGCGCGGCGTCCAGATCCGGCGAGGGCAGGTCCCGCAACCACCGCAGACCCAGGATCTCCGCAGCCCGTTCCACCGACGCGCGACGCCGGGCGTACTCCCCGTCGCCCAGGGAGTGCGACACCCGCGTGTCGATGGCCAGCACGGTCAGGCCGCGGGCGTCCGGGTCGAACGGGATGTGCGCGATCGACCCGTCACTGGTGTCGAACCGCAGCACCGACCCTTCCTGGGAAGCGGCCGAGGCCATCTGGTCCATCGGCCCGCACGGCACCCCGACGAAGTCGTTCTCGGCCCGCAACGCCAGCCGGGCGATCTCGGTGACCGGCAGCTGCACCCCGGCCAGCGACGCCACCGCCAGCACCGTCGCGCACTCCAACGCCGCCGAGGAGGACAACCCGGCCCCGGACGGCACCCCGGAATCCAGGGCCAGCGCCAACCCACCGGGCCGGATCCCGGCGCGGGCCGCGGCCCACACCGCGCCCAGCAGATACCCGGTCCACTCCCCGGCGCCCGGCCCCCCGGGGGCCAGATCGGCCAGCGCGAACTCCCGCACCGAGCCCGGCCGCTGACCGGCCACCAGCCGCACCACCGGCTCGTCGATCCGCGCGGCTGCGACGTACGCGCGGGCGTCGATCGCGAACGGCAGGACCAACCCGCCGGTGTAGTCGGTGTGCTCACCGATCAGGTTCACCCGCCCCGGGGAGGAGAACACCCCCTCCGGTGCCCGGTCGTACGACCGCCGGAACAGCGCGGTCACACCGGCCGGGCCGACCTCCTGCGTGGTCGCCGCGCTCATCGCGCCCCGAGGGACTGCTTGAACTCCCAGGCGTCGGCGACCATGCGGGCGAGATCGTGCTCGGGGACCCAGCCGAGCTTCTCCCGGGCGCGATCGGCCGAGGCGACCAGCTGGGCCGGGTCACCGGCGCGACGCGGGCCGACCGTGTGCGGCAGCGGCAGCCCGGTGACCTCCTCGATGGTGGCGATCACCTGCTTGACCGAGAACCCGTTGCCGTTGCCCAGGTTGCAGATCAGGTGGTGTCCCGGTTCGGCGGCCGTCAGGGCCAGCACGTGGGCCCGGGCCAGATCCTCGACGTGCACGTAGTCACGGACGCAGGTGCCGTCCGGGGTCGGCCAGTCGTCGCCGAACACGTCCAGCTTGTCCCGCTTGCCCAGCACCGCGTCCAGCGCGATGGGGATCAGGTGGGTCTCGGTGGCGTGCCGCTCGCCCGCGCCGAACGCGGCCCCGGCCACGTTGAAGTACCGCAGGGAGACCGCGCCGAGCTCGGTGGCCGCGCACTCGTTGGTGATCATCATGTCGACGGCCAGCTTGGTGGCGCCGTAGGTGTTGGTGGGCCGGGTCGGCGCGTCCTCGGTGATCGGCACGACCTCGGGCTCCCCGTAGGTGGCGGCGGTCGAGGAGAAGACCAGCCGCGGCACCCCGTGCTCGGTGATCGCGTCCAGCAGCGCCCGCGTACCCACCACGTTCGTCCGCCAGTACATCGACGGCTTGACCACGGACTCGCCCACCAGGGACTTCGCCGCGAAGTGCAGCACCGCGTCGAAGTCCCCCGAGGCCAGCACCCGGCCGGCCGTGCCGATGTCGTCCTGCACGAGCTCGACCCCGGCGGGCACCGAGTCGGCGTGACCGGTCGAGCAGTCGTCGAGCACGACGACCTCGTGGCCCTGTTCCACCAACAGCCGGGTGACCACCGAGCCGACGTAGCCGGCCCCGCCGACGACCAGATTCTTCATGAGCTGCCTCCTCGAGAACACTGCCGTGAGCCCTGCCGCCGTCGGCGCCGGTCGGGATGTCCGGGCCCGTCGAGCCCCGTGGAGGGTAGCGAGACGGCCCGGGCCGGGACCGCCGCCGTCGGGGTGGAACCGCTCACCCCTCCGCCGGGACGGGCTCGGTCGGCAGCTGTACGTCGCGGAGCCGGGCGGCGGTGCCCTCCGGGGACAGGTCGTTGACGAAGGCGCCCATCGCGGACTCGGACCCGGCCAGGAACTTCAACCGACCCTCGGCGCGGCGGATGGTCAGCACCTGCAGGTGCAGCCGGATCGCGTCGCCACCGGCGCCGACCGGCCCCTGGTACACCCCGGTGATGGTGGGCAGGGTGTCGTCGAACAGGCCCTCCATCCGCAGGACGACCTCCCGGTAGAGGGCGGCCAGGTCGTCCCGCTCGGTCTCCTCGAGCTCGGTGAGATCGGTGACCGGGCGCCGCGGGTACAGGTGCACCTCGACGGGCCAGCGGGCGGCGAACGGCACGAACGCCACCCAGGTGTCGTTCTGCCCGACGACCCGGACCCCCTGCTCGAGCTCACCGGCCAGCAGATCGGCGAACAGATCCCCACCAGCCGTTCGCTCGCGATGCGCGGCGGCCGCGCGTTGCATGGCCGCGATCTTCGGGGTCACGAACGGGTAGCCGTAGATCTGGCCGTGCGGGTGGGCCAGGGTCACCCCGATCTCCACCCCGCGGTTCTCGAACGGGAACACCACCGCGACACCGCCCTGCGCCGACAGCGCCGCGGTGCGGTCGGCCCACGCGTCGATCACGGTGCGCAGCCGGGCGACCGGGAGGTGGGCCAGGGTCGCGGTGTGATCGGCGGTGAAGCACACCACCTCGCAGCGGCCGGTGCCCGGCCGCAGGTCGAACAGCGCACCGTCCTGCGCGACGGCGCCCGCCCCGCCGAAGGACGGGAAGCGGTTCTGGAAGACCACCACGTCGTAGTCCGGCGACGGGATCTCGCTCTGGTTGCCCGGCGTGGACGGGCACAGCGGGCAGATGTCCGCCGGCGGGTGGTAGGTGCGGGACTGCCGATGCCCGGCGATGCCCACCCACTCCCCGACCAGCGCGTCGAACCGCGCCTCCGACGCCGGCACGACGACCGGCAGATCCCGCGGATCGGTCAGGATCCGTTCCCGGTCGGGCTGCTCGTCGAAGTAGATCAACTCGCGGCCGTCGGCCATCGTGGTGGCGATCCGGGTCAGCGGCGTGCGGGTGGGCGGTGTCCCGACCGGCGACGCCCCGCCGGGCTCGTCGACGGCTGCGGCGGAGGGCGGATCGAGCGACGTCATCAGGCTCCTGCTGGTCGGGGACGCGCACACAGTAGCAAACCCGACATATTCGATCAGGTTCGCACAGAATCCACCGTCCGCCCGCTCTCCCCGGACGGTCAGCCGGTCAGCTGGCCAGATCCGCGAACCGCGAGTAGTGCAGCTGATGAGCGACCGCCACCGTGGTGGTGGGGCCGTTCCGGTGTTTGGCCACGATGAGGTCCGCCTCCCCGGCGCGCGGGTCGTCCGCCTCCCAGGCATCCGGCCGATGGACGAGGATGACCATGTCGGCGTCCTGCTCCAGCGACCCGGACTCACGCAGGTCGGACAGCATCGGGCGCTTGTCGGTGCGCTGCTCGGGACCACGGTTCAGCTGGGAGATCGCGATCACCGGGACCTCGAGCTCCTTGGCCAACAGCTTCATCTGGCGGGAGAACTCGGAGACCTCCTGCTGCCGCGACTCCACCTTCTTGCCCGAGGTCATCAGCTGCAGGTAGTCCACGACGATCAGCCGCAGGTTGTTGCGCTGCTTGAGCCGCCGGGCCTTGGCCCGGATCTCCATCATCGTCATGTTGGGTGAGTCGTCGATGAACAGCGGGGCATCGCTGATCTCGCTCATCTTGCGGACGATCTTCTGCCAGTCCTGCTCGCCCATGGTGCCCGCGCGCATCTGGCCCAGCTTGATCCCCGCCTCGGCCGACAGCAGCCGCATGGTGATCTCGGTCTTGCTCATCTCCAGCGAGAAGATGACGGTCGCCATCTTGTGCCGCACGGCGGCATTGCGGGCCCAGTCCAGGGCCAGGGTCGAGTTGTGCGTCGGCACGAGGGAGTGACCCGCGAGGAACAGCGAGTCCGGCGCGTCGACCTGGATGCAGCGCACCGGCACCGACGCGACGGGGCGCACGGCCACCACCGTGTGGCTCTCCTGATCCCGGGAACGCCAGGTCCGTGCCCACATCGCCTTACGCGGCATCCGGGCCAGCGGCAGCGCGGTGGTCACCACCACCTCCGGCGCGGACGGCTGCGTCCCGGCGCACACCCGGGACACGCAACCGAGCGAGGCCAGCAGCAGGCGCAGGTCGTCCAGCACGGCGGGGTTCGCCGCGGCGAACCGGTAGTGACCGGCGGCATCGACCCGGCCCGACGCGTCCATCAGTCCCTGCACCAGGGCCAGCCGCTGCTCGGCGGAGGCACCGAGCAGGTCCGGCGACACACCGCCGGCGACCTGGACCCCGTCGACCGCGGCCGGACCGGTGATCCGGAACAGCGCCGGGTCGACGGACTCCAGGACGTCCACACCCCGGCTGTCGAGCTCCTTCATCACCCACTCGCGGTCGCGCGCCGCGACCCGCACGGTCAGCCGGCCCTCGGCGTCGGGCCCGGACACGGCGCCCGCTCCGCGCGCCGCGGTCAGGTACCCCTGGGCCCAGGGGTCGACCACCGTCGCCACGGCGGTGCCCACCAGCGGGAGGCAGGTGGGGATGCCGTGGTTGGGATGTCCCCCGTGCCACAGGCTGCGGGACAACTCGACCGTGGTGCGGACCCGGGGGGCGGCGGGGGCGGCGAACCGCCCCGGCCCGACCGGCCCGGCCGGAGCGCCCGACCAGGACCACCGGGTGTCGGGATAACGACCCACGGCCTCGGCCCGCCCGGCGGTGGCCGGACCCTGCGGATCGCGCCGACCGTCGGCGGCGTCGAAGGCCTCGCGGGCGGCGCCGTCCCAGGTCAGCCACTGGTGCTCGGCGTCGGCGACGACGACCTCGCCGTCGGCGAACTCCACCTCGAAGCACGGGCGGCCGGTCATCACCCCGGTGGCGGCCACCACCCGTACCGGGAGCCCGGCCGAGCCGATGACCTCGTCCCCGACGGCAAGCTCGCCCATCGTCGACCAGCCCGCCGGCGTGCGCACGGGAGTGCCCAGGGCCAGGGCCTTCCCGACACCCGGCCGGGCGGCCACGATGATCATCTGACCGGCGTGCAGACCGTTGGTCAGCCGGTCGAAGTCCGCGAACCCGGTCGGCACCCCGGCCGCCTGGCCGCCCGCCTGGGCGATGGCGTCGATCTCGTCCATGGTCGGCTGCAGCAATTCCTCGAGGACGGTGTAGTCCTCGGTGGTGCGCCGCTCGGTGACCTCGTAGATCTCGGCCTGCGCGCGGTCGACGATCTGGTCGACCTCGCCGCCGCCGACCTCGCCCTCGTTGCCGCCGTAGCCGAGCTGCACGATGCGGGTTCCCGCCTCGACGAGCCGCCGCAGGATCGCCTTCTCGGCGACGATCGTGGCGTAGAAGCCGGCGTTGGCGGCGGTGGGGACCGTGGCCATCAGCGTGTGCAGGTACACCGCGCCGCCCGCCCGCACCAGCGAGCCGTGCCGCTCCAACTCGGCGGCCACGGTGATGGTGTCCGCGGGCTCGCCGCGGCTGTACAGGTCGAGGATCGCGTCGAAGATCAACGAGTGCGCGGGCTTGTAGAAGTCCATCGACCGCAGCGCCTCGATGACGTCGGCGATGGCGTCCTTGCTCATCAACATGCCGCCGAGCACCGACTGCTCCGCCGGGAGATCCTGCGGCGGCTGGCGGTCGAACGTGGGGGGCGGGGTGTCCGCCCGCGGCGCCCTGTTGGTGAACCGGTCGTCCGTCACCGCCATCGCCGTATCGCCTCCTGATGTCGCCGGACGGGGACCGATCGCCCCGTCCGTGCTCCTGCTGCCGTGCCGTGTCTCTCGTGTCCTGCCGTGCCGTGCCGTGCCGAGAACCGCCCTGCCGACCGAGGACCCGGCCGGGCGTCACTGTGCGTACCGCTTGTTGCGACCGCAGCCCTCGAACGCGTGTTCTACGCCGAGCCCCCGACAACGGGCTATCCGGCGAAATCTCCGCCTCCGCCACCGATCACACTCCGTGTCCAGCGGCCGGTGGAGGCCGATCGTCGGAGTCACCCGCCGGTCGTCACCGACCGGTCGCCGCCCGCGTGCTCGACCGAAGCCCGGCAGGCTGCGCGCGACCGTAGAACGGCCGATGACCGGGCAGCAAACGGACGACTGTGCACACCTCCGGGACAGGCTGTGCACAACTTCGATCACCGCAGGTCGAGCCGGGGACAACTGTGGACAGGTTTGTGGACTTCCCGACGGTCGATGACTGTTCGCGCTGGTGGGGACGGTGCGTCGGGAACCGGTCCTGTGGACAACCGAAGTTGTGGACGATCGCTCCACCCCCCCGGCGTGGCGTTCCCGGCGTGTCGCGTCTGCTCGTCGGTCGCGGTTTCGACACCCGGCCGACACTCTTTCGTGACCCACTCCGGTCGGGGGGCCACCCGACCCGGCCGACTCCACGATCCCGGAGGGTCCCGCTTCGGCCCCGCTGCGCCGCCCGCATGACGACGGCCGGTCCGGTCGGAGATCGGTGACTCAGGGTGATCGGGCCTTCCCCGGACGGGTCCGGCGACCCGAACGAGGTCCGGACGGACCTCCGCCACGGCCCTGGCGCGGGACGGGCAGCGCGTCCCAGGGGCGCGGCACGACCGCGACGACCCACGGCGTACTGTTTAGCGCGGCTAACCACTTCGTCCGAGAGGAACCCCGGTGACCCGCACCGACACCCCGGCCCGCCCCGTCCCGCCCGCACCCCCGGGTCCGTCCACCGCCGACCTCGCGCCCGGACCCGGACCGGTGGAGACGACCGGCCGGGTCAAGCAGCCGCTCTCGGTCTGGGTGCTCGCTTTCGCCGCCATGGTGTCGTTCATGGGCATCGGCCTGGTCGATCCGATCCTGAAGTCGATCGCGGAGAACCTGAACGCGACCGCGAGCGATGTCTCCCTGCTGTTCACCAGCTACCTGCTGGTCACCGCGGTGGCCATGCTCATCACCTCGTTCGCCTCCGCCCGGCTCGGCGGGCGGCTCACCCTGATCCTGGGTCTCGGCGTCATCATCGTGTTCGCCTGCCTGGCCGGAACCTCCTCCAGCGTGGCCGAACTGGTGGGCTGGCGGGCCGGCTGGGGTCTGGGCAACGCCCTGTTCATCGCCACCGCCCTCGCCGCCATCGTCGCCGTGGCCAAGGGTGGCCCCGAACGCGCCATCACCCTGTACGAGGCCGCCCTCGGGGTGGGCCTGTCCATCGGACCGCTGGTCGGCGCCGTGCTCGGCGGGGTGAACTGGCGCTGGCCGTTCTTCGGCGTCGGCATCCTGATGAGCGTGGCCCTGCTGGCCATCGTGCTGTTCCTCAAGGACCGGGTGACCGTTCCGCACCGCATCAGGCCCGCGGACCCCATCCGGGCCCTGGGCCACGGCGGCCTCCTGGTCACCGGGATCGCCGCGCTGCTCTACAACGGCGGCTTCTTCGCCGTGCTCGCCTTCGTGCCGTTCGTGGTGCCGTTCGGCGGGTACGGCATCGGGTTCCTGTTCTTCGGCTGGGGCGTGCTGCTCGGGATCTGCGCGGTGTGGGTGGCCCCGCGGCTGCATCTCCGGTTCGGCCTGCCGCGGACCTTCGCGCTGGCCATGGGCACCTTCACGGTGCTGCTCGCCCTCATCGCGCTGTTCGTGCACACCCCGGCCGCCGTGTGCGTGCTGGTGATCGCCTGCGGGGCCCCGCTGGGTGTGCTCAACACGGTGTTCACCGAGACCGCCATGAACATCTCGCCCGTGCCCCGCCCGGTGGCCTCGGCCGGCTACAACTTCGTCCGCTTCCTGGGCGGGGCCATCTCGCCGTTCGTGTGCGGGAAGCTCGGCGAGAACGTCTCCGTGGCGGCGCCGTTCTGGTTCGGCGCGATCTGCGTGGCCGCGGGCCTGGCCGTGCTGCTCGGGTTCGGCCGGCGGTCGCTGCGGGCCATCGAACGCACCCACTGAGCACCCGGGAGCCGAGGGGGCGGCGGAGCCGCGGGATCAGTCCCCGCCGCCCCCGCCGTCGGCCCCGTCCCCGCCGTGCCCACCCCCCATGGCCGCGGCCGACCCGTCGTCACCCCGGGCCGCCCGGCCGGTTCGTCGGCGGCTCTCCCAGGCGATGATGGCCACCAGGACCACCAGCGTCACCGCGACGATGATCGCGATCTCCATCCCGTTCTCCTTCGGTCGGGGTCGCTCCCGGGATCGGGACGACCGGTCGGTGGGTCGATGCGCAGGGACGGTGCGCGGGAGAGGACGGCGCGCAGGGTCAGACGGTGCTCAGCGCCCGGTCCCGGGCCTGCGCCACCCTCGATCCGGACTGACGACGGGCCACCCTGCGCAGCACCAGCGGGGCCACGACCAGGCCGACGACGGCCCAGATGCCGAGCACCCCGTACATCTCCCAGGGGCGCCACGTGGCCCCGAGCTCGGCGCCCACCGACGACTCCGGCAGCAGCGCCGACCGGGTCCCCAGGCCCACCCAGTAGACGGGGAAGACCTGGGCGATCCACTGCCCCCACACCGGCATCGTGGCGATGGGGCTGAAGAAGCCGGACACCAGGCTGATGCCCATGATCGGCAGCATGAGGATGCCCATCACCGCTCGCGGGCTGGTGATCAGCGCCCCGATGACGGCGCCGATCGGCACCGTGGCGAGCAGGCCGACGACCACCACGGCGACCAGGGTCAGCGCGTCGCCGGTGCTGCGGACGCGGACGTCGTCGAGCAGGAACAGCGACGGCAGCAGGATGATCGCCACGTTGGTCAGTGTGATCATCAACGTGTGCACGGCCTTGGCCACCAGATAGCCGGGGATACCCCGGGGCAGCGCCTTGGCCCGGAGCAGGGTGCCGTCCTCGCGTTCGGTGGCCAGCACCTGGGCGACGGTGACGATCCCGCCCATGGCCACGGTGAATCCGATCACCCCGGCGAGGAACACGGTGCCGAAACCGACGTCGGTGCCGGGCATCTCGGAGTCGCGCAGGGCGTAGGCCGCGGCCAGGAACAGGGCGCTGATGCCGAAGTAGTTCAGCGCGTCCTGCTTGTTGGTGAAGGACTTCCGGTACTCGAGCCAGCCTCGGTGCGCGCCGAGGGACAGCGTCGCGGACAGGGCGGACGGTGCGGTGCTCATGCGTTCTCCCCGATCTCGGTGTCGGCGGTCGCCGGGCGGGCGGTGCGCTTGATCATGGCCAGATAGGTCTCCTGGAGGCCGGACCTCGTCACGTGCACGTCGGCGACGTCCCGGGTGGGGTCGGCGACCAGGTCGCGGATGAAGGCGGTGCTGTCCTCGCCCGGGGACAGCTCGGCCTGGGCGCGGCGGCCGCGTTCGGTCCAGCGGACGAGGGTCGTCCCGCCGAGCGAGCCGGGCGGCCCGTCGGCGATGATCCGGCCGCCGGCCAGGATGACCACCCGGTCGGCGAGGGCCTCCGCCTCGTGCAGGTCGTGGGTGGTGAGCAGGACGCTGGTGGCGCTCTCGGCCACCTGCCGGCGGATCAGGTCGTGGAAGTCCCGCCGGGCCTCCGGATCCAGGCCTGCGGTGGGTTCGTCCAGGAACAGCACATCCGGATCACCGAGCACGCCGGTGGCCACGTCGACCCGGCGACGCTGACCGCCGGACAGGGTCTGCAGCAGGCAGTCCGCCTTGTCGGTGAGCCCGACCCGGTCGATGACGGTCTGCACCGGCAGGGGCCGGCGCCGCTCGGGGGAGTCGTAGGGCCGGTAGTGCCGGGCGACGTGGGTGAGCAGCTCCCGGGCCGTCCAGCGGCCGTGGTCGCGCCAGGACTGCAGGACGATGCCGACCCGCGACCGCCAGTGGTGGTCGGCGGTGGCCGGGTCCTGTCCCAGCACCCGCACCTGCCCGCCGGACGGCGAGCGGAAGCCCTCCAGCACCTCGACGGTGGAGGTCTTGCCGGCCCCGTTCGGTCCGAGCAGGGCGACGACCTCCCCGGCGGCGACGGTGAGGTCGACCCCCCGCAGCACCGGTGTGCTGCCGTAGCTCAGGTGCAGGTCGCGGACCTCCACCACGCTCTCGCGGGATCGCTCGGCGGTACGGGCCGGGGACGAGAGTGTCCGTCCGGTCATCACGGTCCTCCTCGGGTGACGGTGCAACAGGGTGGGTGGCGGGTGGTTGGTGGGTGGCGGTGGGGCGGGCCGGGTGGCGGTCGCTGCGGCTCAGGCCGGGACGGCGGCGGGTCGGCCGGTCGGGTCGGGCAGTGCGGTGGCGAGACTGCGCACCAGACCGACGACCCGGAAGCGACCCGGACCCTGCCGGCGGAGCAACCCGGCGGCGCACAGCTCGTCGACCGTCCGGCCGCACTCGGGCAGGGCGAGACCGGAAGTGCGGCAAAGCATCTCGACGGTCGGCGGGACGGGGCCGTCCTGCGTGGGCGCTCCCGGGCCGGTCACGGCGCACAGGTCGGCCAGGG
Source organism: Nakamurella flavida (assembly GCF_030811475.1). Taxonomy (NCBI): domain Bacteria; kingdom Bacillati; phylum Actinomycetota; class Actinomycetes; order Nakamurellales; family Nakamurellaceae; genus Nakamurella; species Nakamurella flavida. The sequence goes on along the minus strand of NZ_JAUSQV010000001.1, from coordinate 2,760,593 downwards.
CGCGCCGTCGCGTGGCCGGGAGGGCGTCGACGGTCTCCCGGATCCGGCGGAACCGCTCGGCGCCGGCCGTGCCGTCCGACCCCGCGGCACCGGCCCCGACGCCCAGGGTGCCGAGGAGGTCCTCGGCCAGGCACCGACGCAACGTGGCCGGGCCGTACAGCTCGACCAGCGGCGCGGCCAGGGTGAGGGCGAAGGGCAGTCCGTCGAGCTGCTCGACGACGGCGTTCAGGTCGGCCCGCTCCGCGGGGGTGAGCTCGCCGGGGTCCGGGTCGGATCCGGGGATCGGCCCGCCGGTGAGCAGGCGGACGGCCGGAGCCGTGGCCCACCCGGGATCCTGCGGATCGGGCGGGGTGGGCAGACCATGCAGGACCAACCGGCGCATCCCGGTCACCCGGGGCGGACGGACGGCGGTGAGCACCACGCGCAGGCCCGGGCACTGGCCGAGCAGCTGGTCCAGGGCGCGGGGGTCCGGCGGGCGCGCGGGGTCGTCCAGCACGAGCAGCGCGGGCTGGGCACCGATCCGCAGGGCGAGCCGGGTCGACGCGGCGCCCCGGCCGCCCGCCGCCGTCGTCAGCTCCGCGACGGCCGCCTCGACGAGCCGGTCGGGCAGATCGGCGCCACCGCCGTCGTCCCCACCCCAGCCCGGCCAGAGCACCCGGCTGCCGTCGTGCCCGACCGCACCGGCCAGCTCCAGGACGAGCCGGGTCTTGCCGACGCCCGGCAGGCCGACGACGGTGAGCACGGGCTCGGCGCCCCGGGAGAACCAGTCGGCCAGTTCGGCGCGCTCCCGGTCCCGACCGAGCAGGGCGCCCGCCCGGACGACACCGACACCGGGCCCGGTCGGGGCGGCCGGCGCGGCCACCCCGGCGGCGAGGGACAGGTCCTCCCGGGCGGCGTCGTCCAGCCGCAACGAACGGGCCAGCAACTGGACCGTCTCCCGACGGGGGCACAGGGTGACGCCGTTCTCCATGTCGCGGATGGCCCGGACGCTGACGGTGGAGAAGTCGGCGAGCTGCTGCTGGGTCAACCCGATGCGGGTGCGGTGGGTGCGCAGCAGTTCGGCCAGCGACGGCGTCACCGGGGACCCGCCGAGCGGGGTCACCAGGCGGAGACCGGGGGGCTGGACGGGTCGACCCAGCGGGGCGGAAGCAGACACGGCCGTCATCGGGACTCCGCTCGGGTCGGCAGGATCGGTGGACGCGTCCAGCCTGCGGACCGGAGGCATCCGGGACCTATCGGTCGGCTATCCCCGGACGGTGACGGCCGTCCGTAGAATGCGCGGGCACGGTCTGGTGGGCCGCAGACGACGGGAGTGCCGTATCGCGTTCGACGAACTGCCCCCCGCGCAGTCCGCCCCGTCGACCCCGTCCGTCGTGCTGGGTCTGCTGGGTCCGCTCGAGGTGATCGGGGCGGCGTCGATCCGGGTACCGCCGGGCCGCCAGCAGGCCGTCCTGGCCGCTCTCGCCCTCGCCGTGGGCCGCGTCGTCTCCAGCGATCACCTCGTGGACGTGGTGTGGGCCCAGGAGCCCCCGGACACCGCGCGCACCCAGGTGCAGATCTGCGTGTCCCGCCTGCGCCGGCTCCTGGAACCGACCGGGGCCACCATCGAGACCCAGCCCCCCGGGTACCGGCTCTCCCTGGCGCCCGAGGCGCTGGACGTGCACCGCTTCCACGCCCTGGTGCGGTCGGCGGACCGGCTCGTCCTGGAGGGCCAGGACCTCGAGGCCGTCACGGCCCTGCGGTCCGCCGCGGCGCTGTGGCGGGGTCCGGCGCTCAGCGGCGTGGACAGCGAGGCGCTGCGCGCACAGGCCACCCGACTCGACGAGGACAGGCTCGTCGCCCAGGAGTCCGGGTTCGAGATCGAACTCCGGCTGGGCCGGCACGCCCGGCTGATCGGCGAGATCACCGCCCTGGTGGAGGCCCATCCCCTCCGCGAACGGCTCCGCGCCCAACTGATGCTGGCCCTGTACCGGTCGGGCCGACAGGCCGAGGCCCTGGAGGTCTACCGCGCCTTCCGGGCCCTGCTCGCCGACGACCTGGGGCTGGAGCCGGGGCCGGAACTCCGCGAGCTCGAACGGGCCATCCTGACCGCGGACGCGTCCCTGCGGGCGCCGGACCCGGCCGAGGCGGGGGTCCTGTCGACGGGGGCCGTGTCGACGGGGGCCCTGTCGATGCCGCCCACGGACACCCCCACCCCGCCGGTCGGTGGACCCACGGCCTTCCAGCTGCCCACCGCACCGGCCGATTTCGTCGGCCGCACGCAGACGCTCGACCTGGTCCGGTCGGTGCTGCTGGACGATCCGACCACGGTCGGCATCGCGGTCCTGCTCGGCCCGCCGGGGGTCGGCAAGAGTGCCACCGCGGTCCAGGCCGGCCACCTGCTGGGCGCCGAGCACTTCCCGGACGGTCAGCTCTACTGCGACCTGCGCGCCATCGAGGACGACCCGCTGTCCCCCGCGGATGTCCTCGGCCGGTTCCTGCGCGCCCTGGGCGTCCCGCCGCCGGCCATCCCGCCCGACGCCGGCGAGCGCGGCGCGATGTTCCGCGGCATGGTCGCCGACCGCCGGGTGCTGATCGTGCTGGACGACGCCGGCTCCGAGGCCCAGGTGACACCGCTGCTGCCCGGGTCGCCGCAGTGCGGGGTCATCGTGACCTCCCGCTCGCGGCTCACCGCCGTCCCCGGCGCGACGTGCCTCGAGATCGACGTGCTGACCGTGCCGACGGCCCTGCGGCTGCTGTCCCAGACCCTGGGTCGGGAGCGGGTGGACGCCGAGCCCGAGGCCGCCCTCGCGCTGGTGCACGCCACCGGTCGCCTCCCCCTCGCGCTGCGCATCGTGGCCGCGCGGCTCACCGCCCGGTCGCACTGGCCGCTGGCCGGACTGGTCAACCGGTTGGCCGACGAGCGGCGGCGGCTCGACGAGCTGAGCCACGGGGACCTGACGCTGCGGGCCGGGATGTCGCTGGCCCACGACGGTTTCGACCCGCTCGCCGCCCGCACCTTCGCGCTGCTGGCCCTGCTCACCGGACCGACGATCCCGGCGTGGGCGGCCGGGGCGCTGGTCGACGACGACCGGCCGTTCCCGTCCGACCTGACCGAACCGCTGGTCGACGTGCACCTGCTGGATGCGGTCGGGGTGGACGTGGCCGGCGAGACGGTGCATCGGTTCCAGGAACTCGTCCGGGTCTTCGCTCTGGAGAAGCTGGCCGAGAGCGCCGACGCGCCGATGCAGCGGGCGGCGGTGGAACGGTTCACCGGCGGGTGGCTGACCCTGCTGACCGAGGCGAACGCCCGCCTGCTCGGCGGGGACTTCCTGCAGATCGACGGCGGGTCGCCGCGGTGGACGCCGCCGCAGGGGTACCGGGAACGTCTGCTGGCCGACCCCTACCGGTGGTTCGAGACCGAGCGCAGTGCGCTGCGCGACGTGGTCGAGCTGGCCGCGGCCCACGGTCTGGTCACCCAGTGCTGGGAACTGGTGGTGCGGGCCTCGATCATGCTGGAGCGCCGCGGATACCTGACCGACCTGGCCGCCCTGCACGCCTGCGCGCTCACCGCCGTGGACGCCGCGGGCGACCGGCTGGGCGCCGCCGCCCTGGTCGAGGTGGCGAACAGCGGGCTGCGCGACCGCTACGACACCGCCACCCGACGGGCGCTGCTGGAGCAGGCCCTGGCCGATCTGCTCGAGCTGGGCAACCGGACCGGGGAGGGGCTGGTCCGGCGTCAGCTCGCCCATCTGCTGTTCACCACGGCGGGTGACGACCCCGCCGGACATGCGGCGGCGGTGGACCACGGGGAACAGGCACTGGCGGCCTTCGTCGACCGGGGTGACCTGGGCGGTCAGTGGCGCACCCTGATGCTGCTGGGGCGGGAGGCCGCCGGGCACGGGGCGACCGAGCAGGGTCGGGCCCGACTGGCCGAGGCGCTGGAGCTCGCCCACCGGACCGGGGACCGCCGCGCCATCGCCCAGGTGCTGCGTGCGTCGGCCGGGGCCGACACTGCCGACGGTCGCACCGATCTCGCCGAGGAGAAGCTGACCGCGGCGCTGGAGCTCGTCCGCGAACTCGGTGACCCGCTGGGCGAGGCCATGGTGATGCGGGACCTGGCCCGCGTCCAGCTGGGGCGCAGCCGTGGGGCCGAGGCCCGCGCCGCCCTGCTGGCCTCCCGCGACCTGTTCGCCGAACTGCGCCAGGAGGCGGCGCTCGGCGAGGTCGAGCGGATGATCGCCGCACTCGGCTGACCGACCGGCCGGCACCACTGGTCCCCGACCGGTCGGACGGTGCCGGCGCAGGCGGAGCCGGTCCGACCGGGCTCAGTCCCAGATGTCGCCGACCGGTCGCCACGGGATGACGGGCAGGTCCTTGCCGAGCCGGTCGGTTCCGAGGGACGGGAACTCGACCGGGGCGGACACCCCGGCGCGGATCTCCGCAGCGGCGCCGGGCTGTTCGGCGGCGACCGCCGCCCCGGCCCCGAACACCGACACACCCACGACGGCACATGCTCCGGCTGTCGCGACGATGGCTGCCCTGATCCGCATCCCTGGCTCCTTCGTGTGGCCGACCGGTGGTGACCGGCCGGTGCTGACGGCTCTGGTGACTGCATCTGGTGACTGCATCTGCTGACGGTCTCCAACCTAGGCAGCCGCCCCTCCCCCGGGCTATCACCCCGCTATCCCGCCGCTGACCTGCGCGGACGACCGGCGAAAAGCCCCCGGCGCTGCCGGACGACTGCCGGGCCGCCCTGCCCCGACGGGCCGGCGCGGCCCGGCATCGTTCTCGGTGTCAGCGACGGCCGGTCCATCCGGTCCGTCGGGAGGATCGGCCCGGCCCACGAGGAGTGGACATGAGCGTGATCGACACCCTGCCCCCGGCCCCGGCGGTCGGACTGCCCGCGGCGCCGGTGATCGCACCACCCCCGGGACCCGAGCACGTCCCCGGCACCCCCGTCGGGACCGACGACGACGACCGCCCGGCCGCCATCGACCTGGACCACCACCCCCGGGTGCGGCGGTTCCTGGCCGACCGCGGGCTCGGTGCCCTGATCACCGATCGGACCACCTCGCCGGCGGGCCGGAACGCCGTCTGGATCGGGCCGTCGGACACCGGCGCCGAACTGTTCGTCAAGCAGCTGCTCGGCCCGGCCGAGGACGTGCCCCGCCGGATGGCCCGGCTGGTCTCCTTCCAGGAGTTCGCCGACGCGGCCTTCGCCGCCGACGAGCAGCCTGGCCCGCGACTGCTGGACGTCGACCGGGAGGCCGGCATCCTGGTGTACGAGTCGTTCCCGGACGCCGTGCCCGGCGCCCGCCTGGTGGTGGACGAGGAGTTCACCGCGGAGCTGGCCCACCGGGTGGGGGTCGCGCTGGCCTCGGCGCACGCGGCCGACCCGGTCGACGGCATCGACGACCAGCCGCTGCTGTTCCCGTCGCCGACCCTGCTGGAGGCCCTGCCCAGCGGCATGTTCGACGCCCTGAGCTTCGGCGAGCTGCAGGCCTGGAGCCTGCTGCAGGCCGATCCGGCCATCGCGACCGCGGTGCGGGCCCTGCTGGCCGACGAGGCCGACGCGCCCCGCGTACCGACCCACGGCGACTTCCGGCTCGACCAGGTCCTGGTCGACGGCCCGCGGGTGCTCATCGCGGACTGGGAGGAGTTCCGGCTCGGTGACGCCGCCCGGGACGTCGGCGCCTTCGCCGGCGAATGGCTGTACCGCTCCGTGCTCGACATCGTGACCACCCGCGGCGGGCAGCGGCCGATCCTGAGCGACCTCTCCCACCAGGACATCCTGCGGCGCGGCGCGGACAACCTGCAGCGCCTCATCCCCTTCGTCGGTCACTTCTGGCGCGGCTACCGCGAGGTGCGGCCCGAGCTCGACCCGGGCTTCACCCGGCGGGCCACCGCCCACGCCGGCTGGCACACCATCGACCGGCTGCTGGCCAGCAGCTCCCGGCTGTCCAAGATCACCGGCATCGAGCGCGCCGCCGCCGGCATCGGCCGCACCGCCCTCATCTCCCCCGACCGCTTCATCTCCGTCCTCGGCCTGAAGGAGGCGTCATGACCGCCGTCATGCAAGCACCGCCCCGGCGCCCGTCCGGTGACCTCTCCCCCGCGCTGCTTGCCCTGTTCGACCGCATCCGGGTCGAGCCGGACCGCAGCAGCGCCCGGGTCGACGGTCACCTGGTGGAGGCCGACGACCCGCACGAGCTCCGCAAGAAGCTGTCCGGCTCGGTGTACGAGATCCTGCACGCCGGACGGAATCCCGCCGAGCCCGACCCGCCGTACCACGCCCGGGACACCGCCTTCGAGGCCGACCTGCTCGGCGCGGTCCCGCACACCCACCGCACCCTGCACCTGCCGGTGCTGGCCGACGACGGCGACACGATCGTGGTCCTGCGGGACGGCGTCCGGGTCAGGATGCTCCGGGACGCGACCGCCGGCGCACCGGTCCGGGTCGGGGACCCCGTGACCGTGCACGTCCCGCCGGCCCGTCCGCTGCTGTCCCCCGGCTTCTTCTTCGTCGACGGCACCCGGACCCCGCCGCCCGCCGGCAGCCTGCTGCGGGTGTACCTGCACCTGCCGGAACCGACCGGCGCCCTGCAGGTCTGGCGCCTGCTGCTCCCCCTGCTCGAGGAGTCCGGGGTGGGCTACCGTGCCAAGATCCTGTCCGCGCCCCGGCTCTACCCCCGCCGCGACGCCCTGGTCGTCTATCTGGACGGCGCCGCGACCCACCGGGTGGACGACCTGGTGGACCTGCTCGACGGCGACACCCGGCTCGCCGCAGCCACTCCCGCCTTCGCCACCCGGGTGGCCCCCGGCATCTCCATCGCCTGGGAGCCCGCCGACCCGCGCCGCGAGTACCAGGGACTGAGCTTCGGCCAGCACCGGGCCCACGTCCTGGTGGACACCCTGCTGGACGCCCTGGAGTCCGGCTCACCGCTCGACGTGGTGGCCGCCCGCAAGTTCGCCGAGTCCAACATCGACCCGACCGACCCGGCCCGCAACGCCGACACCGACTGACCCCGCCTGCCCCGCCCAGTCCTGGGGTGGTTGCAGGGGAGGCGATCCGGACGCATCCCCTGCTTTCGACCCAGTCGGGCGAGAGTTCCGTTCCCGCACCACCGATCAGCGAGGAGTACCGACATGCAGAAGACCGACACGATCATCGACCTGGTCGAGGGCTACTCCGCCTACACCGACGTGGCCGAGCTGAACGTCGACGCCACCAGCCCCGCCCCGGCCGCCAGCACCTCCCCGGTGTGCGTGGCCTCCCTCATCAGCTCGTGGAAGTGCGCCGCCGCCAGTGGCGCCGGCGTCGCCACCATCACCACCGGATGCTGAGGCCGATCACCATGTCCCACCACACCTCGCACTCCCCGTCCGTCCACCCGTCCACCCACAAGGCCGGTGACATCACCGATCTCATCGCCGGCTACCAGGTCTGGTCGGACACCGGCTCCATCGAGCTGGACTCCCGCACGCAGGCCCCGGCCGCGACGACCACGTTCTGCGCCTTCACGGTCAGCTACATGTTCAGCCGGGCCACCGTCGAGGACGGCTGCTGACCGCATCGGACGCCCCACCGAGCACCGAAGGAGCATTCCGATGACAGCAACCGAGCCCGGCATCACCGCCGGGAAGGCCGGTGAGATCACCGATCTCGTCGCCGGCTACCGAGCCTGGTCCGACAGCGCGTCCATCACCGTGGACTCGCGGACCCAGGCACCCGCCGCCACCACCACCTTCTGCGCGTTCACGGTCAGCTACCTGGCGAGCCGTGCCACCGTGTCGGAAGGCTGCTAGGCGGCCACGGCTGGGGCGGGGCCGCACCACCGGCCCCGCCCCGTCCACCGGGCCCGTCCACCGGGCCCACTCCCCTCCCCACTCCGTCCCGTCCCCCCGAGCCCGCCAGGCGGGCCCTACCCCAGGAGTCCGATCCCATGGCCACAACCGCCATCCCGGCACCCGCCGGTGGTCGCCTGCGCCTGTTGCCCGAACTGGTCCGCGGCTCGCGGCCGACCGTCGCCGTCGTCGCCGTCCTCGCCCTGATCTCCGCCGCCGCCACCCTGGCCCTGCCGATGGTCGCCGCCCGGCTCATCGAGGCCCTGCAGACCGGCCGGGCCGGCGGGTGGGGCGTGGTGATGATCCTCGTCGGCCTGGGCGCCACCGTCGCCGGCGCCCTCTCGGCCTTCCTGCTCGCCCGCACCGCCCAGGGCATGCTGCTGCGCCTGCGCCGCCGCACCATGGAGCAGGCCTTCGCCGCGGAGGTGCGGGAGACCCAGCGGATGGGTGCCGGCAACCTGTCCACGCGGCTCACCGTGGACGCGATGAACGTCAAGCAGGCCCTCAACGTCGGGCCGCTGCAGCTGCCCCTGGCCGTGCTCGTCCTGCTCGGCACCATCGTCATCATGGCGGTGCTCGACTGGGTCCTGCTGGTCATCACCGTGCTGTCCGTCGGGTTGGCCTTCGCCGGTGTCGGCGTCGTCATCGTCGCCCTGAAGAAGCGGTACGGGATGCTGCAGGGCGCCGTCGGCGGCCTGTCCGAGCGGTTCGTCGCCGCGCTGGACGGCCTGCCCGTCATCAAGGCCCACCGCGCCGAGGGCGCCACCCTGGACGAGTTGACCCGGGACGCCGAGGACGTGCGCCGGGTCGAGGTCAGCGTGGCCCGGTTCGAGAGCCTGCTCGGCCCCGTGCTCAACCTGGGCCAGCAGATCGCCCTGGTCAGCGTGCTGATCGGCGGCGGTGTGCGACTCGTCGACGGCTCGCTGACGCTGCCCGAGTTCGTGGCCTTCCTCATGTACCTGCTGCAGCTGGCCGCCCCGCTGATGACCGCCGTGTCCGGGATCGCCACCCTGCAGCAGGGTCTCGCCGCCCGTGACCGCTTCGACGAGGTCTTCGCCCTGGCCCCCGAGGACCGCGCCTACCGCCCGACCGGCAGCGCCCCCGCCGAGCGGACCGCCGCGGAGGCCCACGCCCCGGCGGTGTCCTTCCGCGACGTGCGCTTCGCCTACGACACCGAGCCCGTCCTCGACGGGGTCGACCTGCACGTGCCGAGCCGGGGCCTCACCTCGCTCGTCGGCCTGTCCGGTGCCGGCAAGTCCACCGTCCTGGGCCTGGTCGAGGGGTTCATGACCCCCACCGACGGCGACGTCCGCATCCTGGGCCGCGAGCGGTCCGCCTGGAGCCTGGCCGAGCTGCGGTCCCGCATCGGTTACGTCGACCAGCGGTTCACCCTGCTGCGGGGCACCATCCGGTCCAACCTGACCCTGGGCCTGACCGCCGCCCCCGCCGACGACCGTCTCTTCGACGCCCTCGCCGCAGTGGACCTGCACGACGTCGTCCGGGCCCTGCCGGACGGGCTGGACACCACCATCGGCGCCGGCAGCGATCTGTCCGGTGGGCAGCGCCAGCGGTTGGCCCTGGCCCGGATGCTGCTGCGCGACAACGATCTCGTCATGCTGGACGAGCCCACCTCGCAGCTGGACAGCCTCACCGAGGGCAAGCTCCGCTCCGTGGTCGAGGAGCTGGCCGCCGACCGGGCCGTCCTGGTGGTCGCCCACCGGATGTCCACCGTGCAGCAGGCCGATCACGTCATCGTGATGGACCAGGGCCGGGTCGTCGCCCAGGGCACCCACCACCAGCTGGTCCGCGACTGCGCCCCGTACGCCGCCCTCGTGCACGGCCAGCTGCTGCTGGGCGCCGAGCCGGAACTGGCGATGGCCTGAGCCGTCGGCCGCGGCGGGAACGCGAACGGACCCCGCACCGACCCCGAGCGCCCCGACCCAACCCGAGACAGGGACACCCGAGCCCGAGACAGGGACACCCGAGCCCCAGACAGAGACAGAGACCGAGGAGGGACCATGCCCACGCTGTCCATCCTGGCGCCCGTCGCGCCGCTGCGCACCGAGCAACTGCTGCCCTACGCCGCGCTCGTGCAGTGGACCGGCGCCCACCGGCTGTGGCAGGGCCAGACCCTGGCCGTCGACCCGCAGCAGAGCTTCGCGGCCGTGGCCTCGGCCGGGTTCCGGGTCCCGAGCGCCACCGGTGTCACCCTGATGCCGCTGCGCCACCCGGTCGAGGCCGCGCTGCAGGCCCGCACCCTGGCCGCCATCACCGGCCATCCGTACGTGGCCGGCTTCGGGCCGGGGGCGCGGTCGTTCCAGGCGGCGATGCTCGGTCGGCCGTACGCCAGCCCGCTCACCGCCACCCGTGAGTACGTCCGGGCGGTGCGCGCCGCGCTGCGCTCCACCCCCGAGGACGGGGACCGGACCTACTTCCCGGCCTCCACCGTGCTCGCCCCGCTGCCGACGCCCCCGGTGGAGATCGGACTCGGCGTCCTGCGGACGGGTATGGCCCGCGTGGCCGGTGAGGTCGCCGACGTGGCCATCACCTGGCTCACCCCCGCCGCCCACCTGCGGGACACGCTGATCCCGGCCCTGCAGGACGGCGCCGCGCAGGCCGGCCGCCCCGCCCCGCGGGTCGTCGCGATGGTGCCGATGGCACTGCGCCGACCGGACCGGGACATGGTCGGCACCGTGCTGGCCAGCAACGCCGGCCATCTCGCCCTGCCGCACTACCGAGCGATGCTGGCCGCGGCCGGCGTCGTCATCGATCCCGCCGACCGCGACGGCTCGGTGCGGAACCTGGTGCAGGGCGGGGCCTTCCTGTTCGACGACGAGGACGGCCTGGCCAAGCAGATCCGGGAGTACTTCGACAGCGGGGTCGACGAGGTCGTCATCAACGTCGGCGGCGTGTGCCAGACCGAGGGCGCGGGCGTGGCCCTGCGGGAGCTGGAGACGCTGGTGCAGGTGGGTGCGGCATGACCGCCCGGACCGATCCCAGCGTCCCGGACCTGCAGCTCGACCGCCTGCTGCTCGTCGCCACCGGATCCGTCAGCGCGGCGGACGTGCCGTTCTGGGCGACCTGGCTGCGCACCGCGTACCCCGAGCTGCAGGTCGACGTCGCGGTGACCGCGGGGGCCAGACGGTTCCTGGCCACGGCCGCCCTGCACGGCCGGGTCACCGGACGCGTCGTGGAGGACACCTGGCCGCAGGACGCGACCACCGCCCGGCACGTCGACTTCGCGGAGTGGGCGCAGGCGATCCTGATCTTCCCGTCCACCTTCCACTACACCGCACGCCTGGCCCTGGGCCTGGCCGACAGCCCCAGCCTGCTCGCCGCGCAGTGCACGACCGCCCCGGTGGTCCTGGCCCCGGCCCTGCCACCGGGGGGCACCCGCAGCGTGGCGTACCAGCAGCACGTGCGGGCCCTGGCCGAGCGGGAGAACACCCGGGTGGTGCCCCCGCGACCCGGGGTCAGCACGACGACCGGTCGGCACGACTCGTGGGCGCCGGCGCTGCTGCCCGACTGCATCGCGCAGGTCGAACAGGTCCGGCGGACCCTGGCCGGGGGGGCCCCGCTGGGCCGGCCGATCCCCCGGAGCGCGTGATGGGCGCCCGGAGCTCCGCCGACCGGATCGCCCTGCCGCCCCCGGGCGTCGGGGACACCCCGCAGCCGCCCCGCCAGTTCGGCACCGACCTGCTCCGCACCCGGGTCAGCGGGGACGGGACACGCGGCTTCGAGTGGGTGCGCCGGCCCGGTCCCGCCGCCCCCGCCGGGTTCGTCGACCCCGCCGCCTCCACCGATCCCGCGGTGGTCGAGCTGGCCGGCGCCGACCTGCCCGACTGCGCCCGTCCGGTGCTCGGCGTGCCGCTCGGGGACGGCCGTCGCTACCGGGTGGACGGGCCCGTCGCCGTCGCCTCGGTCCTGCTGTACTCCGGCGGCGGCGCCGAACTCACCGGCTCGCTGCAGGCCCTGGGCCGAACCCTCCGCCACCTGCACGCGCTGACCCCCGCCGGGCCGGCCACCGCCCTCGGGCCGCCCCGCGGACTGCTGCGGCTGACCCGCTGGCTGGACGGTTTCCCGGCCGCCGGCGACGCCGACGACGGTCGCACCCGGCTGCGCGCACGCCTCGGTGTCCGTCGCTGGGACGACCTGCGGGGGTGGGCGGCAGCGCTGCTGGCGGGCCCGACTGTGCTCAGCCACGGCGCCCCGGGCCTCGGCTCGCTCGTCCCCGGGCGGGCCGGCGCCGCCCCCGCCCTGCTCACCGGGGAGGACCTCGCGGCCGCCTCCTGGGAATGGGATGTCGGCTGGGTGGTCGGCGAGCTGGTCGAGCTGTGCTGGCAGCTCGGCACCGACACCGGCCTGCGGGCGTTGCTGGGTGGCCTGTTCGAGGGGTACGGGCGCGACCTGGGAACGCACTGGCACCGGGCGGCGGCGCTCCGCATCGCCCTGCACGTGCACGACTTCTCCGCGTACACGCGGGGCAGCGCCGACATCCTGCTCGGCTACGGCGACTTCCTGGCGTTCCTGATCGACCAGGACACCGATCGACCGCCGGCCGGGACGGGGGCCCGATGAGCAACCCGATGGGCATCGAGCGGATGCGGCTGGACAACGGTCTGCGGGTGGTGCTGGATCCCGATCCGCGCTCCGGCCGGGTCGCGGTCGGCACCACCCACGGGGTCGGCTTCCGCCACGAGGCGCCCGGCGAGGAGGGCCTCGCGCACCTGTTCGAGCACATGATGTTCGAGGGCAGCGAGAGCGTGCCGCCGGGCGCCTTCCGCCCGCACGTGCACCGGGCGGGCGGGCTCGTCAACGGCACGACCCACCAGGACCACACCGAGTACCATCAGGTCGCGCCCGCGGCGAGCCTGGAACGGATGCTGTTCACCGAGGCCGACCGCCTCCGCGCCCCCCGGTTCACCCCGGCCGCGCTGACCGAGCAGCTGGCGGTGGTGACCGCCGAGATCCGCACCGCCACCACCGGCCGGCCCTTCGGTGGTCTGCCCTGGCCGCTGCTGCCGCAGGCCCTCTTCGACCGGCACGCCAACACCCACGACGGGTACGGCGACCCGGACGCCCTCGCCACGGTGACGGTCGACCGGTGCGCGGAGTTCTTCGCCGCCCACTACGGGCCCGGCTCGGCGGTGCTCACCGTCTCCGGCGCCTTCGACGTGCCGACCGCCGCCGAGCTGATCCGCCGGCACTTCGCCGACGTCCCGAGCCGCCCGCGGACCCCACCGCCGACCCTCGACGAGCCGGCGCTGCCCGCCGACCGGTGGGTGACCTGGACCGAGGCCGACGTCCCCGTCGCGGCCGCCGCCCTGGGCTTCCGCCTGCCCGACGCCGCCCGTGATCTCCCGGCCCACCTGGCCGCGCTCGTGCTGGCCCAGGGCCTGGGCCACCCGACGGCGGGACCGGGGGTCAGCGCCGGATGCGGGTTCTTCGGACCACTGGACGCCCTGGCCCCGGACGTACTGGTGCTCACCGCCGTCCTGCCCGAGGGACGGGCCGACGGTCGTCCCCTGCTCGAGCGCGTCCGGGCGACCCTGGCCCGCTGGGCCGCGGACGGCCTACCGCCGGCCCTGGCCCACACCTGCCGCGCGCAGGTCGGCACCGTGCTCCGCACCCAGGCCGCCGACCTGGTCGAACGCACCCGGTCGCTCGGCCGGCTGGAACTCCTGCTGGACCGGGCCGAACTCGTCGACGAGCTGCCCGGCCGGGTGGACGCCGTCGAGCCCGACGACATCGCCCGCGCCGCCGCCCTGCTGGCCGGGGCGACGGCCGGTGGGCTGCTGCTCGCCCCCGGTGCGGTGCGCACCCGGCCGGCCGCCCCGCCGCCGGGGCCCCTCGCGGTCGGCACCGTCACCGCGGACCGGGTGGCCCGGACCCCGCTGGGCCCCCGCCCCTTCCCCGGCCTCGGTGCGGACGTGCCCCCGGTGTTCCCGTACCCGGTGGCCGGGCGCACCCCCGGCGGCCTGCGCACCGCGGTCGTCCTCCGCCCGGGCGACCGGGCCCACGTGACGGCGCGGTGGCCACTCGGCCGGCGGGGCTGGGCCCGACCGGGTGCGGTCGACGCGCTGGTCGGCGTGCTCGCCGGCCGGAGCGCCGACGCGGGCGCGCGGTCCGGGATCCAGGAGGGACCCACCTTCTCCACCGACGGCCAGTGGCTCACCGCCACCGGCGCCGTACCGACGGCGGACCTGCCGGCCTGGATCGACGTCCTCGGCCGGGTGCTGGACCCGCAGGCCGCGCCGGCGGGGACGCCCGCGCATCCGCCCGCACCCCGGACGCCGGACCGGGTCGCCCAGGACCTGCTCCGGGCCACCGTGCTGCTCGACGACGGCATCCCAGCCGCCCCCGGTCCGGCCGACCTGCTGGCCGGACTCGGCACCGGGGTCCTCGTGGCGGTCGGCGACGTCGACCCGACCCGCCTCGCCGACCGGGTCGCGGCGGCCTTCCCGACGCAGCCCGGGGCCCGGGACACGGGCGGTACCGGTCCCGTCGCCGTCCGCGACCCCGCCGTCCGGTCCGTCCCCACGCCCGGGACCGGACCCGTCCAGGTGGCCCTGACCGCCTGGGAACCGGACGACCCCACCCATCGCGAGGGCGCCCGGTACCTGGCCGCGGCGGTCTTCGGCACCTGGTTCGACTCCCGCCTGGTCCGCCGGGCCGGCCCGCACGGCCATCTGCCCTTCGTCGGCCGCGACGTCAGCCTGGACCGGGCCCGGGTCTTCGTGCGCGCCGCCGTCCCCGCCGACACGGTGGCCACGGTGCTGGCCGACCTGGCCGCGGAGTGCCGGGCCGTCCGGGACGACCCGTTCACCGACGGGGAGATCGCCCGGGCCCGGGCGTACTGCCTGGCCCAGCTGCGCTCCGTGCTGGACTCCCCGGGGGGACTGGCCGGCACCCTCGCCGCCGGCATGGCCGCCGGGCGGCCGGCCGACTGGCTGCCGGAGCTGCACGCCGAGCTGGCCGCGGTGGACGCCGCCGAGGTCCGGGTGGCCGCCGCGGCGCTGTTCGACCCGGACGCCTTCGGCGGGGTGCTGCTCGGGCCGCTCACGTCCCCGGCACCCGCGGCCGAACCGGCGATCCCGGGGCGATAGGTCCGGGATAGGCCGCCGCCCTTGACTGGTGTCCAGGAACACGGACCGCGCCACCACCGACGGCAGCCGTCCGGTTCCGCTCCCGCACCGCCCGCGAGCACCGTCACCCAGCACGCACCCACCCGGACCAAAGGAGCCCCCCATGCAGCTCGATCCCGCCCTGTACGGCGAAGGTCTCGCCGACATCTACGACCTGATCTACCCGGTCTCCCCCGAGGTGGACTCCGCCGCCGACTTCGTCGCCGCCCGCACCCCCGCGGGCGGGACGGTGCTGGAGTTCGGGGTGGGGACCGGGCGGATCGCCACCGCCCTGGCCGAACGCGGCCTGAAGGTCAACGGGGTGGACGCCTCCCAGCGCATGCTCGACCGGCTGGCCGAGAAGACCGCGGATCTCCCGGTGATGGCCACCCTCGGCGACTTCACGTCGGTGGACTGCGGCGGCAGCCACGACACCGTGCTCATCGCCCTGAACACCCTGTTCATGGTGCCGAGCCAGGAGGGGCAGATCCAGGTCCTGCAGAACGCCCGTCGGCATCTCGCCGACGACGGCGCCCTGATCGTGGAGGTGTACGAGCCGACCCGCTTCCACTCGCTGCCCGGCGGCACCGACACGATGATCCAGCACCTGGACCGGG
Organism: Nakamurella flavida; assembly: GCF_030811475.1. Classification (NCBI taxonomy): domain Bacteria; kingdom Bacillati; phylum Actinomycetota; class Actinomycetes; order Nakamurellales; family Nakamurellaceae; genus Nakamurella; species Nakamurella flavida. Next base: position 2,745,025 of record NZ_JAUSQV010000001.1, on the reverse strand, counting down.
AGTCCCTGCTGCTGTGCAGCATCCAGGTGGACAAGGTCAACCAGATCGCCGCGATCGGGCAGGCCTACCTGCGGTCCGGCGAACTGCGCAAGACCCCGGAGATCAGCCGCTACGCCTTCCCGGCGGAGGTCGACCTGATGGCCCGGATCGCCGGCCTGCAGCTCACCGAGCGGTACGAGGACTGGGACGGCCGCTACTTCGAGCACCGCTCGGTCCGGCACATCTCGGTCTACCGCCCCGTCCCCGACGCCGACTGACCGCACGGCCCGGCCGGGCGCCGGGCGACACACGACGACCCGCCGGCGGGGGCCGTGCTCCCGTCGGCGGGTGACCCGTCCGACCGACCGACGGTCACCCACACTCTGACGATTGCGCAATCTTGCGGACTTTGTGTCATCCTGGTCCGTCGGCACGGAGCGGTGCGGTGCCCCGCGCCCCCCGTCCTGCGGTGCGCATCGTCGGAAGAGGTGTCCTGCCGTGGTGTCGTTCTTCTCCCTGGTCCTGATCGCGCTGGGCGTCTCGGCCGACGCCTTCGCCGTCGCCCTGGGCAAGGGCCTGCACATGAGGCGGTTCGACTACCGCAGCGCCGCCCTCGTCGCCGTGACGTTCGGCGTGTTCCAGGGCGTCATGCCGCTGATCGGTTGGCTGCTCGCGTCCAGCTTCGCCAGCCAGATCGTCGCGGTGGACCACTGGATCGCGTTCGGACTGCTCGCCCTGATCGGCGGCAAGATGCTCTACGAGGCCCTCTTCGGCGGCGAGGACGTCGAGCCGGACAGCGACGGCATCTCCGTCCGGGCACTGCTGGTCCTGGCCCTGGCCACCAGCATCGACGCGCTCGCCGTCGGTATCAGCTTCGCGTTCCTGGAGGTGTCCATCCTGGGCGCAGCCGGTCTGATCGCCCTGTTCACGCTGGTCATCAGCTTCGTCGGCGTGGTGCTCGGCCACCGGATGGGCGCCCGGCTGGGTCGCCCGGCGGAGGTCGCCGGCGGCCTCGTCCTCATCGTGATCGGCATCAGCATCCTGGTCGAGCACCTCGGCGGCGGCGGCACCGCGCTGGGCTGATGGTCGGCTCCGCGAGCGTCCGCGACGGACGCGATCTGCGGGACTACCGTCCACCCCATGCTCAGGAACGCCGTGGTCGTCGGCCGTCTGGTGTTCGCGGCCGCGACCCTCGCCGGCATCCTGACCCAGCTGGTCATCACCGTCACCGGCGACCACGGGGTGGTGAACTTCTTCAGTTACTTCACGATCCTGTCGAACCTGCTGGCCGGTCTGGTGTTCGTCGCCGGCGCCGTACGGCTGGCCCGCGGTCAGGAGGACGGGCCGCTCGCCGTCGCGATCCGCGGCGCCTCGGTGGTCTACATGCTCTTCGTCGGGGTCGTCTTCAGCACCCTGCTCAGCGGCGCGGACCTGGGGCCGCTGGAGCCGTGGGTGAACACCGTGCACCACTACGTCATGCCGGTGGTCGTCCTCGTCGACTGGCTGGTGTGGCCGCCCGCCCGCCGCCTCCCGCTGCGGACAGCGGCGCTGTACCTGCTCTTCCCGCTCATCTACACCGTGTACTCGCTGATCCGGGGCGCGGTGACCGGCTGGTACGCCTACCCGTTCTTCAACCCGTCGGTCTCCGGCGGATACGGCGGTGTGGCCCTGCTGTGCGCCGGCATGCTCGTCGCCTTCCTGCTCATCGCCCTGCTGGTCCGGTGGCTGGGCAACGCCCGGGTCCGCGCGACGCCCACCCCGCGCGTGGCCGGGCGGCTCTGACCGCGCGGTCCTCCCGGTCGGGTCCGCGGCCACCACGTCCGGACGACCGCGACTTCGGGGCGCGGCCACGGGCCCCTTATCCTGGGCCCGGCGGACCCCCCGCCGACCACCAGCAGGGCGCCGCACAGCCCTCCCGGCGAAGGCGACCCCATGAAGCTGAGCGAATCCGTCCTGCCCCGGCTCCCGGAGGGGATCGCCGTGCCGGCCTACGACCGCGCGGCCCTGACGGCCGGCATCGTGCACATCGGGGTCGGCCACTTCCACCGCGCGCACCAGGCCATGTACCTGGACCGGCTGCTGGCCGCCGGGGAGACGGACTGGGCGATCTGGGGCATCGGCGTCCGGTCCGGCGACGCGCTGGCCACCCGCCTGGTCGAGCAGGACTGCCTGTACACGCTGACCGCCAAGCACCCCGACGGCAGCACGACCAGCACGGTGATCGGGTCGATCATCGGCTACACCAGCGCCGCGCAGGACGGTGAGGCGGCGATCGCCCGCCTCGCCGACCCGGCCACGAAGATCATCTCGCTGACCGTCACCGAGGGCGGCTACGGCATCGACGCGGTCACCGGCGCGTTCAGCGGCCGGGACGACGAGCGGATCACCGCCGATCTCGCCGACCCCACCTCGCACCGGTCCTGGCTCGGGCTGGTCGTGCAGGGGCTGCGCCGCCGCCGGGACACCGAGGCCGGCCCGGTCACCCTGATGTCGTGCGACAACATGCAGGACAACGGGCACGTCACCCGGACCGTGCTCACCGGCTTCGTCGATGCGGTCGCCCCCGACCTGCGCGACTGGGTCGAGGCCAACATGACCTTCCCCAACTCCATGGTCGACCGGGTGGTGCCGGGCACCACCGCGGAGGACCGGGAGCGCCTGCGCACGCAGTTCGACCTCGAGGACGCCTGGCCGGTCACCGGCGAGCCCTTCGCCCAGTGGGTGGTGCAGGACGACTTCGCCGCCGGACGCCCGCCGCTGGAGACCGTCGGGGTCGACGTGGTCGACGCGGTCGAGCCGTACGAGATCATGAAGTTGCGGCTGGCCAACGGGAACCACCAGGCGTCGTGCTTCTTCGGGTACCTGCTCGGGTACGAGTTCGTCCACGAGGCCATCGCCGACCCGGACATCCACGCCATGCTGCTGCGCTACATCGACACCGAGGCGGTCCCCACCCTGCAGCCCATCCCCGGGGTGGACATGAACGCCTGGGGCAGAACCGTTCTCGAGCGGTTCGGCAACCCCCAGCTGCGCGACCCGATCACCCGGATCTGCGAGGACACCTCGAACCGCATCCCGCGCTTCCTGCTGCCCACGGTGCGCGACCAGCTGGCCCAGCACGGCCCGGTCACCATCTGCGCCGCGGTCGTCGCCGGCTGGGCCCGGTACGCGCAGGGCACCGACGAGCAGGGCCGGCCCATCGACGTGCAGGACCCGCGCAGCGCCGTCGTCACCCCGGCCGCCCGGGCGGAGAGCACCGTCCCGGGGAGCTTCCTGGGACTGACGGAGATCTTCGGCGACCTGGGCGACCGGCCGGCGTTCGCCGACCGCTTCCGCGAGGCGTTCGCCGAGCTGGAGTCCGCGGGCACCCGGGCCCTGGTCCGCCGACTCGCCGGCTGAACCCCGCAGGGGCCCGCGGCGCGCCGGCCGGGACCGTCGAGGATCATCGTCGGTAGGCTCCGGTCGGCGGGCGTGACCCGCCGGAGCGGTGCAGCAGGTCCTCTCACGAAGGAGTGAGCCCATGGACGAACGGGCGGGCCCGCTGCGGGGCGTGCTGTCCTGGAAGGTCTACGCCCTGCTGGCCGTGCCGTGGGCCCTGCTCGCCGGCTGGCAGGTGCTCGGCCCCGCCGAGCGGGGGAACCCGACCCTGACCGCCGTCTGCCTGATCGCCGCGCTGCTGCTCGTCCTCACCGCGGTGGTCGCCGCCGTGCGGCACGCCGACTCCCGGCGGAACTGACCGGGCCGGGGGCGCCCGGTCACCGGGCGAGGTGGCCGGGGCCGGGTCAGCGCACCCACATCTCCCGGGCCAGCACCTGGTGGCTGAGGTACCGCCGGAAGCCCTCCTCGTACACCTCGACCGCGGCCGGATCCGGTTCGATCACCGCGGACGGCGCCGTCCACACCGCCCGGTCCAGACCGAGACCGAGCGCGTCGGAGGCGGCCAGCACCGCGCCACGGGCGCCCACCTCACCGGCCCGGGCCAGTGAGAGCGGTCGGTTCAGCACGGAGGCGAAGATCTGCATCCAGGCGCGGGAGGCCGACCCGCCGCCGCAGACGAACACCGTCCCGGTGAGGTCGGCCGCGCTGAAGCAGTCCCGCGCCGCGTACGCGAGCCCCTCGCACACCCCGCGGATGATGTCGGCCCGGGTGGTGGTCAGGTCGATGCCGGAGAACTGCCCGGTGGCCCCCGGATGGACGAACGGGGCCCGCTCGCCGGACGGCGCGAAGTACGGCAGCACCTCGACACCCCGCGCACCGGGCGGACTCTCGGCCAGGATGGACTCCAACTGGTCGAACCCGGCCAGCAGGGTGGCCATCACCCAGTCCAAGCAGGCGGTGCCGACCATCGCCGCCATCACCCGCAGCCAGCGGTCCGGCTCGGGCATGGTGATCGTCATCCCGGCGTGCCGGCCGGTCAGGTCGTAGGCATCGGTGAGCACCGAACAGGCCAGCGTGGTGCCCGCGATCAGCAGGCCGTCCCCGGGGCGGACCACCCCGGAACCCACGGCGCAGGCCGGGATGTCGTACGGCCCGGCGGTGACCGGCACCCCGGCCGCCAGGCCGGTGGCCCCGGCGCCCGCCTCGGTGAGGGTGGCCGAGGGCACGGGGCGGACCACCGGCGCCAGCAGGTCCCGCCGGTGGGTCAGCCCGGTCAGCTCGAGCACCCGGTCGGAGTAGTCCGCGGCCGGCGTCAGCGACCCGAAGGGCAGGGAGGCATCGGTCGCGTCGGTGGCGCGGACCCCGGTCATCCGGAGGAACAGTAGATCCTTGACGTTCCCGGCGGTGGTGGCAGCGTCCAGCACGGCCGGCTCGTGCTGGTCGAGCCAGGCCAGGATGGGTGCCGATGCCCCCGGGAAGAGCAGATTGCCGTTCTCGGCGAAGATCTCGTCCGGGACACCGCGATCGGTCCACTCGCCCAGCACCCCGGCGCCCCGGCCGTCCATCCAGGACACCGCGGTACGCACCGGCACCCCCCGGTCGTCGTACAGCCAGCACCCGTCGCCCTGCCCGGTGAGCGCGACCACGGCGGGCCGGCGCACGCCGGTCGCCCGGGTGATCTCGGCCAGCACGGCCCGCACGCTGCCGACGATGACGTCCGGGTCCTGCTCGACCTGCCCGGGGGCCGGGTGCTGGAGCGGCACCGGCCGGGAGGCGACGGCGAGCATCGCGCCGGTGCGGTCGAAGGCGGCCGCCTTGGCCATCGAGGTGCCGACGTCGACGCCCACGTACACGGGCTGGTCCTCGTGGGCCACGGCGCCCACCTCCCACCTCTGGAACGGTTCCGGCTCCGGACGGAGCACGGTGCGGAACGGCTGTGGCCCTGTGGATGTGGCCGGCCGGGGCGGACCGGACCGGGACAGGTCGGGCCCCTCCGGTCAGGTCGGCCCGCTCAGGTCGCAGCGGGATCGGCCAGCAGCCCGGTGAGATGGGCCAGCGCGTCGGCGTGATCCTGCGCCACGTGGTGGGCCAGCGCGAGCGCCTCGGGACGCGGCGGGAACTGCCGGTTGGGGATGGCGATGACGTACAGACCGGCGCCGTGCGCGGAGCGGATGCCGTTGCCGGAGTCCTCGATGCCGATACCGGCGCGCCCGCTCAGCCCGATCTGCCGGGCCGCCTCGAGATACACGTCGGGACTGGGCTTTCCGCGCGGGACCTCGGCGCTGGTCACCACGGCACCGAAGAGCCGGTCCAGCCCGCCGTCGGCCAGCAGCACCTCGATGATGGGCCGGGCCGAGGAGGTGGCCAGCGCGATCGGTACCCGGGATGCCGCGAAGCGGACCAATTCCGGCCCACCGGGCATCAGGCCCGCCTCCCCCGCCCGCACCCGGCCCACGATGTACTGCACGCAGAAGTCCGCGGCCTGCTCGGCGGTCTCCCCGCTCCCGGTGCGCTCCACCAGGCGCGCCGACCACTCCGGGACGCTCATGCCCATCGTGTCCACGGAATCCTCGTGCTGCCACGGGGTGTGGTGCGCCTGCGCGTACGCCGCCCAACTCAGGTCCCACAGGTGCTCGGTGTCCCCGACGATGCCGTCCATGTCGAAGACGACACCGTGGAACGGGGGCCCGTCGGCCGTGGCCGCCGTGATCCGACCGGCGGGGTCGCCGGTCACGCCGGGGCTCCCGGCGAGGGCGACCCGGCGTCGGTGTCCGCCCGGTCTCGCTCCGCGGCCGTCGGCTCCGCGGTCACCGCACCGCCCACCCCGGCGCGGACCGCCTCCAGGGCGGCGCGGTCCGCGGCTACCTCGGCCTCGTGCCCGGCGATCTGCCGCGCCGTCTCGGCCTCGTCCCAGCCCAGCAGCGGGGCGACCAGCGCGGCGATGGCCGGGGCCACCGACACGGCGCCGTCGGGGAGCTCGATGGCCAGATGGGTGCGCCGGACGAGGAGGTCCTTGAGGGTCATCGCCCCCTCGGCCCGGACGCCGTACACGATCTCGGCGGGCAGGTAGCCGGCCCACTCCTTGACCGGGTGGACCCAGGACGCATCCACCGCACCCAGCGCGAGGACGTCGGACACCTCGTTCCCGTAGCGGGTGAGCAGCCGCTGCATGGTGTGCTCGGTGAGGTGGTGGTCGCGAGCCAGCAGCGGCATCCGGTTCTGCAGCGCCGCCCAGCCCTGCGCCCCGACCAGCGGGGTCGCCCGGGTCACCGACCCGGGCACGCGGCGGCCGAAATCGGTCGTGGCCACGGCGGTGTCGACGGTGTCCTCGGCCATCAGACGGTAGGTCGTGTACTTGCCGCCCACGATGGTGATCAGCCCGTCGGGGCCGGGGACGATGGAGTGGTCGCGGGAGAGCGCGGAGGTGGTCTCCCCGTCCACCCCGACCGGCTTGAGCAACGGCCGCACCCCGGCGTAGACGCCGAGCACGTCGTCGGTGGTCACCTTGCGGGCCAGGAAGTGGTTGAGCTCGCGGAGCAGGTACTCCACGTCCTCCACCTCGGCCACCGGGGCGCCCTTGTCGCCGGTCCACGGGGTGTCGGTGGTGCCGACCAGCCAGTAGTCCCACCAACGGCGGGCGATGATCACCGAGTCGCTGGCCCGGGCCAGGATGCCGGTGTCGGAGTCGATGGCCTCCTTGCGGAGCAGCAGGTGCACACCCTTGGCCGGCTGGACGGCGAACGTGTTGGCCCCGGCCAACTGCTGCAGATCGTCCGACCAGGCGCCGGCGGCGTTGATCACCACCCGGGCCCGGATCTCGTGGGTGCGGTCGGTCACCCCGTCACGCACCACGGCCCCGGTGATCCGATCGCCGGTGTGCAGGAAGTCCACGACGGCGGCCCGGGGGATCACGTGCGCGCCGTTGGCGGCCGCGGTCCGGGCGACGGCGAGCGTGTGCCGGGCGTCGTCCATCCGCACGTCGGCGTACTGGATCGCACCGGTGACCACCGCGGGGTCGAGCGACGGGGCGTGCCGGACGGCGCCGCGGCGGGTGAAGTGCCGCTGTTTGGGGACGGCGTTGCCGCGCAGGCCGAAGATGTCGTACAGGGTGATGCCGGCGCCGGCGTAGGGCCGCTCCCAGTGCTTGGTGAGCGGGTAGAGGAACGGTTCGGGTTGCGCCAGGTGCGGGGCGATGACCTTGACCTGCAGGTCCCGTTCGACGATGGCGTGGTAGACGAGGGCGAAGTTGTACTGCTCGAGGTAGCGCAGGCCGCCGTGCAGCACCTTGCCCGACCGGGACGACGTCCCGACGGCGATGTCACCGGCGTCGACCAGAGCCACCGACAACCCGCGACTCGCCGCGTCCAGCGCGCACCCGGCGCCGGTGATCCCGGCCCCGATGACGAGCACGTCCACGCCCGCGGCCGCGGCGGCCAGGCTCTCGGCCCGCTGCCCGGCGTTCAGCTGCCCGGGGCGCCCACCGGGGACGGGGCCGTCGGTGGTGGGGCGGGCCCGGTCGCCGACGGCGCCCTGCCCGGTCTGCTGCATCGTCATCGGTGCCTTCTTCCTCGCGGGGGGCGCACACCCACAGCCGGTCGGGACGGCCGGCGGGCCGTTGCCCCGCGTCCAGCCTGCCCCAGAAGTGCGACCGACGGACGGCCGGGGCGGCCCACCCGACCGGTCCGGCCGGGAAGGCCCCGCGCCGGGTCGGCCGGTGGCCGTGCTGTGAGAAGTCGCAGTGAAGTTAACAGGGCGCCCGGACCCCCACAAGGGTGGCGGGCGGGGCAGGTGTGACCGTGGGCCAGCCAGGATTCGCCCAGGCACCGGGTCGGGGGCAGGCCCGACGTCCGAACGAGTGGTTGTCCCCCCGCCTCCGAAGCCACGCCACGGTCACGGTGTGGTTCCGACCCTTGCGGACTTCACGATCTCACTGTTATATCTAGCGGGACATCCCCAATGGTGAGGTGGATCACGCTGATGAGCGGTGGCAACGACGCACCCGAACGGCCCGGCCGGGTCACCCCCGTGCCCGGACGGGCGAGCGGCGGGTTCCCGGCGCCCGGACGACCGGACGTCCGGTGACCCGCACCGACCCGGCCCCGGCCCACCTGGTCCTGTCCCGGCACGGGCAGACCGTCTGGCACGCGGAGAACCGGTACGCCGGCACCAGCGACGTCGACCTCACCGAGGTCGGCCTCGCCCAGGCGGAGGCCCTGGCCCGCTGGGCCACCGGGGCCGACCTGCGGGCCATGTACTGCTCCCCGGTCCGCCGGGCCCGGCTGACGGCGGAGCCGGTGGCCACCGCCCTGGGTCGGCCCGCCGTCGTGGTGGACGAGCTGGCCGAGGTGCACTTCGGCATGGCCGAGGGACTGACCATCGCCGAGGTGCGGGAGCAGGACCCGCAGGTCGCGGCGGCCTTCCTGGCCGATCCGGTCCGGCACCCGTTCCCCGGAGCCGAACCGGTGGAGGGGGCGGCGGTCCGCGGAGCCACCGCGCTGCGCCGGATTGCCGCGGCCCATCCCGGCGAGCGGGTGCTCGTCGTCGCCCACAACACGCTGCTGCGGCTGTCGCTGTGCGTGCTCCTGGGCATCCCGCTCGCGCACTACCGGCGGGTGCTGCCGCGCCTGGACAACGGCACCCTCACCGACATCCAGCTCACCGGCGGGGACGGCGATCTCGCCGCCCTCCGCAGCTTCAACGTCCCGCTCGAGGTCCCCGTCCCCGTGCGTTCCGGCGCGGTCGCCGACCGCCACCCGTCCCTGTCCGTCAGCCTCGATGGAGGAACCCCGTCATGAACCGTTTCGACCCCAACCCCCTGATCCGCCCCGGGTCCGGGCTGTCCCGGCGTTCCATGCTCAAGGCCATGGGGCTCGGCGGCGCGCTGGCGGCCTCGGTCCCGCTGCTGTCCGCCTGTGGTCTCACCGGCGGCGGTGACGACGCCGCCGGCGGCGGGTCCTCCTCCGCAGCGGCCGGCGACGTCACCGGCGACTTCGACTGGAAGAAGGCCTCGGGCACCACCATCCGCCTGCTGCGCACCCCGCACCCGTACGTCTCCACCTTCGACCAGATGGGGCTGTACAAGGAGTTCACCGAGCTGACCGGCATCACCGTCGAGTACGACGACGTGCCCGAGGCCGACTACTTCACCAAGCTGACCTCGGAGCTCCAGGGCGCCTCCAGCGCCCACGACGTGTTCATGACCGGTGCCTACTTCATCTGGCAGTACGGCCCGCCCGGATGGATGGAGGACCTGCAGCCCTGGCTGGACAACACCTCGGCCACGTCCCCGGAGTACGACTTCGACGACATCTTCGAGGGTCTGCGCACCTCGACCCGCTGGGACTTCCAGAAGGGGTCGGCGCTGGGCACCGGCGGCCAGTGGGCCATCCCGTGGGGCTTCGAGACCAACGTCATCTGCTACAACAAGGAGGTCTTCGACGCCAAGGGCATCAAGCCGGCCGAGACTTTCGACGACCTCATCCAGCTGTCCACCGACCTGACCGACCGCTCGGCCGGGACCTACGGCATCTCCTACCGCGGGTCGAAGTCCTGGGCGACCATCCACCCCGGCTTCATGACCCAGTTCACCCGCGAGGGCGGCAAGGACTTCTCCTTCACCGACGGCAAGCTCGTCCCGACGATGAACTCCGACGCCGCGGTCACCTTCACGCAGAAGTGGGCCGACCTGGCCAAGAACGCCGGCCCGTCCGGCTGGACCAGCTACGAGTACCCGCAGGCCACCCAGGATCTCGCCGACGGCAAGGCCATGATGGTCTACGACGCGGACTCCGCGACGTACCCGAAGTGGAAGGGCACCGCGGTCGCCGGCAAGCTCGGCTGGCACCCCGGCCCGGCCGGCCCGGACGGCAGCTACGGCACCAACCTGTGGACCTGGTCGCTGGCCATGAACTCCGCGGCCAAGCCCGAGAACAAGCTGGCCGCCTGGCTGTTCATCCAGTGGGCCACCGGCAAGGACGCGCTGTCCAAGGCCGCGACGTCGGGCAACTTCGCCGATCCGGTCCGCCAGACGGTGTTCGACGGCGCGTTCAAGACCTCCATCGGCACCGAGTACCCCGGGTACCTGGAGACCTTCGAGAAGGTCATCGGCTCCACCAAGATCCAGTTCACCCCGCAGACCCAGTTCTTCGCCACCACCGAGGACTGGGCCGGGGCCCTGCAGGACATCTACGGCGGGCAGGACGCCAAGACCCGCCTCGACGCGCTGGCCTCGGCCACCGCCGACAAGGTCAACCAGGCCTGAGCCGTTCCGGTGGGGCCGGCGCGATCCGCGCCGGCCCCACCGGCCGGTCCCCCTCCGGGCCGACCCGTTCCACCGCCCCGACCGACCGCACCCCCGACCCACGTGAGTACAGGAGACGGCCATGTCCTCCATGCTGGACGAACCGGTCCTGCCCGACACGGGCGCGACCCCGCCCCCGCCGGGCAAACCCCCGGTCCAGGTGCCGAAGTGGCGACGGGACCTGCGTCCCTACCTGCTCTCGGTCCCGGCCGTCGCGCTGATCATCGGCATCCTCTACCCGTTCGTCATCGGGGTGATCTTCGCGTTCCAGAACTACTCGGCCCAGACCACCCGCAACCGGCGGTTCATCGGGTTCGAGAACTTCCAGCAGGTGCTCACCCCGGGCGGCACGTTCTTCATCGGGCACGCGGCCTGGGTCACCGTCTACTACGCGGTGCTGGCCACCGTCATCGAGACGGTGCTCGGCGTCGGGATCGCGCTGCTGCTCAACCGGTCGACGATCATCGGGCGCATCTTCGAGAAGGTGCTGATCCTCCCGCTGATGATCGCGCCCGCCATCGCCGCGCTGGCCTGGAAGTTCATGTACAACGCGGACTTCGGCGTGCTGAACCACGTGCTCGGGCTGGGCACCTTCAACTGGCTGTCGGCCGACACGGCGCTGTACTCCGCGGTGCTGGTCGACGTCTGGATCTACACCCCGTTCGTGGCCATCCTCGTGCTCGCCGGCATCCGGTCGCTGCCCCGTGAGCCGTTCGAGGCGTCCTCGGTCGACGGCGCCGGGCCGGTCTACATGTTCCGCCGGCTGATGCTGCCGCTGATCTGGCCGTACATCCTGGTCGCGGTCATCTTCCGGTTCATGGACTGCCTGAAGATCTTCGACATCCCGCAGGTGCTCACCGGCGGTGGCCCGGGCGACGCGACCACCACCCTGCAGGTCAGCGCGTTCAAGGACCTCATCAACAACGGGCAGTACTCCCGTGGCGCCACCTACATGTTCATCCTGTGGATCATCGTCTTCATCACCGCCCGGGTGCTGGTCGGGGTCCTCGGCAGGGCCCAGCGGCGCGCAGCCGGAGCGGAGGACTGACATGGCCCGTCGAGAACTGATGCCCGGCCAGAAGCGGCTCACCCCAGGGGGTGTCGGCGCCGAGGTGCTGACCGTCCTGTGGTTCGTCTTCTCGCTGTTCCCCATCGTGTGGCTCATCCTGCTGTCGCTGAAGTCCACCGAGCAGCAGCAGAACACCTTCTTCACCTTCACCCCGACCCTGGACAACTTCCGGTTCGTCCTCTTCGGGCAGACCGGGTCGGACCTGCGGCAGGGGCTGTTCAACTCGTTGATCACCTCGGCCGGCGCCGTGCTGGTGTCGTTGATCATCGGCATCCCGGCGGCCTACGCGGCGGGGCGGTGGAAGTACAAGGGCAGTGACGACCTGATGTTCCAGATGCTGTCGTTCCGGTTCGCCCCGGAGCTGATGGTGCTGGTGCCGCTGTTCATCATCTACCGCCAGACCGGCCTGCTGGACAGCTCTCTCGGCCTCATCTGGGTGCTGCAGCTGGTCACCATGCCGCTGGTGGTCTGGATCCTGCGGTCCTACTTCCAGGATCTGCCGCCGGACCTGGAGCAGGCCGCGCTGCTCGACGGGTACACCCGCACGCAGGCGTTCGTGAGGATCGCCCTGCCGCTGGTCCGCCCGGGCATCGCCGCGGGCGCACTGCTGGCGTTCATCTTCGCCTGGAACAGCTACGTCTTCCCGCTGATCCTGGCCAACAACGAGCTCAAGACGGTCACCGTCGCCATCGCCACCTTCCAGGGCGGCGGAGGTCAGATCTACTACAACCACGCGGCGGCCGCGGCGCTCATCGGCGCCCTGCCCCCACTCATCCTGGCCCTGTCCATCCAGCGGTACCTGGTGCGCGGGCTCTCCTTCGGGGCGGTGAAGGCATAGATGGCCACCCTCACGGTGTCCGGTCTGAACAAGACCTACGGCAAGAAGCAGGCCCTGCACGATGTCGACCTGGACATCGCCGACGGCGAGTTCTTCGTCATGCTCGGTCCGTCCGGGGCGGGCAAGACCACGACCCTGAAGTCGATCGCCGGGCTGCAGGAGATCGATTCCGGCACGGTGACCATCGCCGGACGGGACATGACCGGCGTGGAGCCCTACCGGCGCAACGTCGGCATGGCCTTCGAGTCCTACGCGCTGTACCCGCAGCGGACGGTGTCGGAGAACCTGGCCTCACCGCTGAAGTCCAAGCGGCTGGGCACCTTCTCGGCGCAGGACCAGAAGGACCGGATCGACGCGGTCACCACCACCTTGGGCATCAACCACCTGCTGAGCCGGCTGCCGCGGGAGCTGTCCAACGGGCAGCGCCAGCGGGTCGCGCTCGGCCGGGTGCTCGTCCGGCCGGCCGACGTCTACCTGCTCGACGAACCGCTCTCGCACCTGGACGCCAAGCTGCGGGCCGCGATGCGCGCGGAACTCAAGCGCCTGGGCCAGATGTCGAACACCACGACGGTGTACGTCACCCACGACTACCAGGAGGCGCTGTCCCTCGGTGACCGCATCGGCGTCCTGAAGGAGGGCCGACTGGTCCAGGTCGGCACCCCGGCCGACGTGTGGTTGCGCCCGGTCGACAGCTTCGTGGCCCGGGCCCTGGGCCAGCCGGAGATGAATCTGCTGCCCGCGCGGGTCGACGGCGGCGCACTGGTCGCCGGGGACGGCGCCGTGCGGATCCCGCTGACCGGCGGCGACCTGGCCGTCCGCCCCGGCGACGACGTCCGTCTGGGCATCCGTCCCGGTGACGTCCGCGCCACCGTCGACGAGGAGCCGGCCGACGGCCGGGTCACCATGGCCGGTCGGGTGGAACTGGCCGAACGTCTCGGCCGGCAGATCGAACTGTCCGTCCGGGTCGGCGACGCGAACCTGATCGTGCTGTCCGACGGCGCCCACCCGTTCGCCGAGGGCGACCGCGTGGCGCTGAGCGTGGCCACGGCCAAGGTGCACGTCTTCGCCGGCAGCGCCGGGAACACGGCGGAAGCGATCACCGACGACACCGCGCGGCTCGGCGCCGCCGACGGCACCGCCCACCGCGGTCCCGCCCACGCCCCGCCCGCGGGCCGGGCCGCATCGACCACCGCCCCCTCGACCGTTCCGGGAGTCAGCAATGGCCGATGAGACCCTCACCTCTCCCCGCACGGGGGCCCACCCGGCGGCCGCCACCGCGGCGCCGTCCGCCGGGAACAGCCTCACGCTGACCGACCTGCGCAAGACGTACATGACCCGGGGCCGGCCGACCTTCGAGGCGGTCAAGGGCATCGACATGCAGATCGAGCCCGGCGAACTGGTCGCCCTGCTGGGCCCGTCGGGGTGTGGCAAGACCACCACCTTGCGGATGATCGCCGGGCTGGAGACCGTCACCGGAGGCGACATCCGGATCGGCGACCGCTCCATCCGTGACCTGCCCCCCGGCAAGCGCGACGTCGGGGTCGGGTTCGAGTCCTACGCGCTGTACCCGCCGCTGAACATCCGGGAGAACCTGGCCTACGGGCTCAAGGCCCGCAAGGTGCCGGACGCCGACGCCCGGGTGGACGCGCTGGCCCAGCGGCTGGAGATGACCGAGCTGCTCAAGCTGCGCCCCGCCGGGCTGTCCAGCGGGCAGAAGCAGCGGGTCGCGCTGGCCCGCGCGCTGATCCGCAACCCCAAGGTGCTCGTGCTCGACGAGCCGCTCTCCCACCTGGACGCCTCGGCCCGGCAACGGGTCCGGCGCGAACTGAAGGTGCTGCAGCGGGAGTTCGGCTACACCACCATCGTCGTCACGCACGACCAATTGGAGGCGCTGAGCCTGGCCGACCGGCTCGCCGTGATGGACCAGGGCATCATCCAGCAGTTCGGCACCCCCGACGAGGTCTTCGACGACCCGGCCAACCAGTTCGTGGCCGACTTCGTGGGCGAGCCAAAGATCAACCTCGTCGAGGGCGTCGTCGAGCGGTCCGGCAGCGGGACGACGGTGCGCATCGGCGACGGCAGCGTGCTGCAGTCACGGGCGACCACCGCCACCCCGGGCGCCACCGTCATGGTCGGCATCCGACCGCAGGACTGCCGGGCCGCCGAGGCCGACGCGCCGGGCCTGCACGGTGAGGCGCTCGTGGTCGAGGATCTCCAGGAATTCACCCTGGTCACGCTGGCCGTCCCCGGACTGCCCGCCCCGGTGGTGGCCCAGCTGCCCTCCGGCTCCCCCGTCGGACCCGGCGACCGGATCGGCTTCTCGGCCGCGGCGGACCGGGTGTACCTGTTCGACCAGAAGGACGGAACCCGCATCCGATGACCCGACCGCTGACCGTGCTCTGCGCGGGCGACGCCTTCATCACCGCCGACGCCCTCGCCGCCCAGGTCCACGCCCAGTTGGCCGATCTCGGTGAGCTGACCGTCCTCACCATCGCGAGTGATTGGCCGGACGAGGCCTTCGGCGACGTCGACGGCGTGCGCGAGGCGGCCGGCGATCCCGACGAGTTCGCCCGGCTGGCCGCCGAGGCGGACGTCATCGTCACCCATCTCGCCCCGGTCACCGCCCGGGTCATCCAGGGCGCCGGTCGGTTGCGGATCATCGGCAGCGTCCGGGGCGGCCCGGTCAACATCGACATCGCCGCAGCCACGGCGGCGGGGGTCCCGGTCGCCTATCTGCCGGGGCGGAACCTCACCGCCGCCGCCGAGTTCACCGTCGGCATGATGATCGCGGTGACCCGGAACATCGGTCCGGGATCGCACCAGCTGATCGACGGGACCTGGAACGGCAGCTACTACCGGTACGAGCTCGCCGGACCGGAGCTGGGACACGCCACCGTCGGGCTCGTCGGCTTCGGCGCCATCGGGGCACACGTCACCCGGCTGCTGCGGGCCTTCGGGTCCACCGTGCTGGTGTGCGACCCGTACGCGGACCCGGCCCGGATCATCGCCGAGGGCGCGCAGCCGGTCGAGCTCGACGATCTGCTCGGTCGGTGCGACATCGTCAGCCTGCACCCGCGACTCACCCCGCAGACCTCGGGCATGGCCGACGCCGCGTTCTTCGGCAAGCTGCGACCGGGCGCGTTCTTCGTCAACACCGCCCGCGGTGAGCTCGTCGTCACCGACGACCTGGTCGCCGCGCTGCAGTCCGGGCAGGTCGCCGGAGCCGCGCTCGACGTCTTCGATCCCGAACCCCCGCCGCCGGGCTCCCCCCTGCTCGCCCATCCGCGGGTGGTGGCCACCCCCCACCTGGCCGGCGCGTCCCGCCGCGTCGCCGACTTCTCCGCCGAGGCCGTGGTCGCCGCGGTCGGCACCTATCTGCGGGACGGCACGCTCCAGCACTGCGCCAACCCCGAGGTGCTCTCCGGGTGATGCCGGGACATCGCCGCCGGCGGGCGCTCAGGGCAGGGCGGGCGTCCGCACCGTGGCGCGGTGGTCGATCATCTCGCGCAGCAGCGTCCGCCGGACGCGAGGGCGTTCGGTCAGGCTGACCGCGAGCACGGTCAGCAGCAGGTAGCTCACCAACGCGCTTCCCACCAGGGTGAGCACCGGCACGAGCGGGCCGCCGAGCTCGGCGATCATCGACTGCTTGGCCCAGACCCGCCAGGTGAGCATGAGGTTGACGCCGAGGCCGACGACGTAGGAGCTGACGAAGGACAGCAGGAACGGCCGCAGCGTGCCGTCCTGACGGCGGGCCTCGAGCGGCTCCACCCGTAACGGCGAGACCACGGACAGCACGTTCCCGATCCCCAGCCAGATCAGCATCATCGTGATCAGCTGCCCGACGGCCTTGAGCAGCGCTGCCGGCTCACCGGCCCGCCAGGCCAGCAGCCCGCTGAGGACCAGCCCGACCGCCCCCACCAGCACGAACAGCGTGATGTTCTTGGCCAGCAGCAGCTGCCACAGCCGACGACCGCCGACCAGCGCGGCTCGTACCCGCCCGGCGTCCCAACAGAGGGCGTTCGTGCAGACCACTCCGCCGATCACCCCGGAGAGCGCGTACAGGGCGAGGTAGGGCATCACCTCCTCCTTGTCGTCCCACCGGAAGAGCCGCAGGTAGCCGAGGTAGGCCAGCCCCAACCCGAGGCCGACCGCCAGCTTGGTCAGGATGGGCCGCGGGCGATCGCGGAGCAGCGCGGAGAACTCGTGGGCCACCCCCTCGGTCACCGCCCGCGCGTGAGCGCGGATCGGGTGCCCGGGCGGCAGCAAACGATGCGCGAGCGGGATGCGGACCGCGGCGGCAAGGCGGGTGTCGGCCCCGTCGGCGCGGGTGGGGCCAATGCAGGCGGGGTCGAGGGCCAGGGCGCGCAACGCGGCCGCTCGGGACTCCAGCACGGCCCGCTGCGCCTCCCGCAGGGCCAGTCGGGCCACCGTCACCGCTGCCTGCGCGTCGGCCTCCGCCCGCAGCGCCGCACCCTCCGGGTCGGCCGGCGGCGGGTCCGTGTGCTCGTCGCGGGACGGGTCGAGGATGTCGAGCAGCCGCGACTGCCAATCGGCGGACGGCCGCGCGGCCGCGGGGGCCGGCCGGGAGGACTCCTCCCGGTCCGACGCGATCGACCGGTCGACCCGACGCAGCGCACGGTCCACCGCGTCCCGATCCGTCCATGCCGCGGACCTCGTCACCCCACCGGCGAGTGCCGCGAGCCCGGCGACCTCGCCCAACTCCTCGACTGCCGCCACATCGTCCCCCCGGGCTCGGCTCCTTCCCGCAGTCTGCGGCCACGGCCCGAGTCCCGACATCCCTCGATCGGAGTCCGTACCGACGGGCCGCCGCACATTCGGTGACGGGGGGCGACCCGGCGGGGTGGGACGCGGGGCAGTGCCCTAGCGTCCGACCATGCCGACCCGGCGGCGCCAGTCCTCCACCTCGGCGAGCAGACCGGCGGAGTACTCCGTGACCGTCTGTCCCGCCGGCAGCACCAGGTCCAGGGACCGGGTGATCTCGGGGTCGGACATACCCGCCCGGCGGGCCCGGTCCAGATAGGCCATCGTCGACTGGAGCAGCATCACCCGCTCGTTCACCAGGGTGAGCGCCCAACCGGCCAGCACATCGGCGGGTAACGGGGGCATGCCCTCCTGGGCCGCGCCCAACGTGAACGTCACCAGCGGGTGCAGGCCGGCCGACGCCAGATGGTCCTGACCGTTCGCCTCGAGCCAGCCCTTCAGCGGCTCCGGGCAACCGTGGCGTGTGCCGACCATTCCGGCACGCTACCGCCGGTCCGCAGGTCCCGCCGGGTGTACTGCACAGCGGGGACATGCCCTCTCGCACGCACGCCGTGCACCCCGGCCACCCCGTCCGCGCTCGTCCGTCCGACGCACCGGCGCGCCCCGCAACCGGGCGGCCGTCGCGGGGCCCCCGGCGGGGCATAGTGGAGGCATGCTCGCCTTCCTCGCGGTTCTGCTCGTCATCTGGGTCGTCCTGGCCGTCGTCGGCTTCGTGGTCAAGGGCCTCTTCTGGCTGGCCATCGTGGCCCTCGTCCTGCTCGTGGCCACGGCCGCCTACGGCTGGATCAAGCGCAAGGCCGCCGGTCGCGTCTGACCTCCCGCCCCATGGGGTGCCTCAGCCGACCTGGGCCCGGGCCGTCGGACCGTGCTCCTGCGCGCAGGGCGGCCGGCACCCGCACGAACGAAGAGGGTCCAGATCCGGTCGGCCGGCGATACTGGCACGACGTCCCCGCCAGAAATGCGGGCGGGCCCGCCCGTTCCCCGCGTCCGGGCGACCGGTGAAGGCAGACCAGGTGTTCTTCCACTGCTGCACGAGCGCTCCGCAACTGCGGTCGGGCGCTCCGGTGTCGGCGCCCTTCCGTCCCTGTCTCTTCTACCGAACGTAGACCCCGGTCGGATGCCCCGCCGACCCGGCGGATCCCCGCGCCGGCCGCCCGGCTGAGTGGCTGCAGCGCCCCGTGCCGGGAAGGTTCACCGGCGTCGGCCGGACAACACCCCCGCCGTGACGACGACCAGCAGCCCGGCCGCGGGGACCACGAGCAGGCCCACCCGCAGGCTCGCCGCGTCCGCGATCGCCCCGACGATGGGCGGGGAGAACAGGAAACCGAGCCGCATCAGCCAGGACACCAGGGTGAGCCCGGTCCCCGGCTTGAGTCCGGGCAACTCGTCGGCCTCCTGCATCGCGGCCGGGACCAGGGTGGCGACACCGAATCCGGCCGCCGCGAACCCCAGGATCGTGCCGGGCACCGACGGGAAGGCCAGGGCCGCGCCCATGCCCGCGGCCGCGATGAGCCCGCCCGTGCGGGCCACCACCCGCTGGCCGAAGCGGTCGACCAACCGGTCGCCGACGAGCCGGCCCACGAACTGGGCCCCGACGAGGGCGATGAACCCGGTGGCGGCCACCGCGGCCGGTGCCTGCAGCGACCCGGACAGATAGACCGCCGCCCACGAGTTGCCGGCGTCCTCGACCACCGACCCGGCGATGGCGATGAGCACCAGAGCGGCCGCGATCATCCCGATACGGGTCCTGGACGCGGCGGCCCGACCGGCGGCGTGGGCCGGCGGGGGCTGGTCCTCGCCGCCGGCGACTGTCCGCGGCAGGCAGAACCGCAGGGCGGTGAGAGCGACGGCGGAGAACACCACGGCCGAGATGCCGAGGTGCACCCCGATCGGCAGGCCGAGCGCGATGGCCCCGGCGGCCATCGCTCCCCCGGTCACCGCCCCGATCGACCAGATGGCGTGGAACGAGTTGATGATCGAGCGCCCGTAACGGCGCTGGACCACCAGACCGTGCGCGTTCTGCGCGACGTCGGTGACCGCGTCCATCGCGCCGGCCAGGAACAGCGCCACCGCGAAGACCCACGCGGTGGGAGCCAGGCCGGCGGCCAGCGCGCCGAGACTGGTCAGCACCGTCCCCGCCGTCGCCGCCCATGCCGACCCCAGCCGCCGGATGACCACGCCGGCCGCGACACCGGCGACCAGGGCGCCGGCCGGGAAGGCGGCTACGGCCAGCCCGTACGCCGTGTTGTCCAGGCCCAGATCGGCCTTGATCTGCGGGTATCGCGGCAGGAGGTTGGCGAACAGGGCACCGTTGGTGAAGAACAGGGCGGACACCGCCAGGCGCGCGCGCCGCTCGACCGCACCGGGAAGGGTGACCTCGACACTCATGCGGACGAACGTACAGCACGAGTGTACGGTCGTACACATGCCGGAACGCAGTGGGTTGGTCCCCACCGACCCGACGTCGGAGCCCGACGGCGGTGGGGACAGATCGGTGGCCCGCCGCCCGGATCCGGGCCGTCGGGACCGGATCATCGACGCCTGCCTCGACGTCGTCGCCGCCGACGGGGTGGCCGGGACGTCCCATCGGAAGGTGGCCGCGGCCGCCGGGGTGCCCCTGGGTTCGATGACCTACCACTTCACCGGTATCGACGACCTGCTGCACGAGGCCTTCACCCGGTTCGCGGATCGGGTCGCCGACGGGTTCGACCTGCGCATGCACCGGGCCGGTGATCGTGCGGCGGCCCGGCGGGCGGTGGTCGCCCTGATCGTCGAGGACGTCTTCGCCGAACGGCGTGATCTCGCCGTCACCCTCGAGCTGTACGCCCTGGCGGCGCGCCGACCCGCGTACCGCGCGATCACCGACGCCTGGATGGCGCGCAGCCGTACGGCGCTGGGCGTCCACTTCACTCCCGAGGAGGCCACCCAGCTGGACGCGCTCGTCGAGGGGCTGACCCTGCACCGGGCACTGAGCCTGCGGGCACCCGGCGGCAGCGACACCGGTGACCCGGCCGACACGACTGACACGGCCGCCGTCACCCGGGCCGTCGAACGGGTCACCGCCGGCGTCCCCGAGGTGAGCCGGACCGGCGGTCGGCTGCGGCGGCGACGGTGGGGACGGGACAACGGAGGCTGACCCGGCAGCGAAGCGGCGTCGACCGAACGGGCCGCACGGGGTCCGGACCGATGCGTCGAGCGGTCTACCGTGAGGTCCGGGGCACCGCCGAGTCAACGGTCGAGAGCCCCGCATCGAGGGCTCCGTCCGCGGACGGAGCCGACGGGCGGCACCTGATGACCATCTCGAGCGCATTCGCCGACGCCGTGGAATCGGCCGGGCATCGCCCGGAGATCGCCGGCGAACACTTCTTCCCCGCTCGGCTGGCCTGGGCCGCGGCGCATCTGCTGGACGCCGACGGCGCCGGACTGAGCCTGTCCTCCGACGTCTCCCTGCGCGCCCCCCTCGGCTCGTCCGATCCGGCCTCCAGCGCCGCCGAACGGCTCCAGTTCACCACCGGGGAAGGCCCCTGCCTGGACGCGTTCGCCCTGCAGGCCACGATCCCGGCCGATGCCGCCGCCCTGGCGACTCGGTGGCCGGTGTTCGCGGGCGAGATGCTGACCCGGACCCCGTTCCGGTCGATCCTCGCGCTCCCCCTGCCCCGGCTCGGCGCCCTGGACGTCTACTTCGTCGATCCGCAGGGCTGCCATCGGGTGGACGACCAACTCGCTGCGGCCGTCATCGCCGAGGTGCTCGCCGCTCTGGTGGGCCGGGAGTTCGTCGCCGCCGTCAGCCTGGACGGAGGCCGGCGCCGGCAGTCCGAACAGCGCCGACGGGACCAGGTGCCGATCGCCATGGGCATGGCTTCGGTGACGCTGGGCGTGACCTTCCTCGACGCACTGGCCCTGCTGCGGTCCCGGGCGTTCGTGGACGGGAGGTCCCTGGACGATCTGGCCGCCGACATGGTGGCCGGGTCGCTGAGCATCGCCTCCCTGCGGGCCTGATCCGGGGACTGCACCTGGTGGCGCCGGCCCTCCGCCTGTGTCAAGCGCGCAGGCGGCGGGCGATCTCGTAGTGGACCCCTGCGGCGCGCATCTCGGTCTCGTCCTCGGCGTCGATGCCCTCGTCCACCACGACGAGATCGAAATCGGTGAGCTTGGCCAGCAGATGGGACGCCGGTCGACCGAACTTGGCGTGGTCCACCAGCAGCACCGTGCTCGTGGAGTTGGCCATGAATGCCTTGCGCGAGGTCACCGTGATCTCCGAGCGGTGGTAGCAGGACAGTCGGTTGATGCCCGTGGTCGAGAGGAAGGCCAGGTCGGCGTGCAGATGCCCGATCGCCTCCTGGGTCCGGCTGCCGAAGCAGGCCTCGGGCACCGGGTGGTACTGCCCGCCCAGCACGATGAGCTCGACGCCCTGCTGGCCCGCCAACCGGGGGATCACGGGCAGGAAGTTCGTCGCCACCGTCACCGGGGCCGCGGCCACCAGGTGGGGGATCATCGCCAGGGCCGTGGTGCTGTCGTCGAGGAAGATCGTCTGCCCGGGACTCAGCAGCTTCGCCGCATGCGCGGCCACGGCCAGCTTCTCGTCCCGCATCGCGGCGACCCGCTCCGGCACCCTCGCCTCGAGCAGCGCGGACGGATTCGCCGTCGCACCGCCCCGGATCTTGGTGAGATAGCCCTGGGCCGCGAGCGCGTCCAGATCCCGGTGGATGGTCATCAGGCTGACGCCCAGGCGCTGGGCCAGCTCGTCGATCCGGGCGAAGCCGTCCCGGAGCACGATCCCGCGGATGACCTCGCGACGCTCGACCAGATCGGGACTGTCCGACGCGGGACGATCCGCCGGCCGGTCGACGGCGGTCATCCGGGGAGGACTCGGGAAACTCGGGGCCGGGAGCGCAAAGCTGTCACCCGCTCTCGGACCCGGGAGCGCGGCCCGCTCCGATGAGCACAGTCTGACACGCACCACGCCGAGTACCGGGTGCGGGATGCACCGGAACGGACGCGCAGGGAAACGGTGCGGAATGCGCGGCGACATCGGCGCTGAACGCGCCGGCACATGGCGCTGAACGCGCCGGCACATTGGCGCTGAACGCGCCGGCACATGGCGCTGAACGCGCCGGCACATGGCGCTGAACGCGCGGAAGGGCAGCGGCCCGGGAGCCACTGCCCTTCCGATGGTGCACGTGCGACGGCGGCGTGCCGCCGGTCGATCAGCTCGCCGCGGCGATCCGCACGGTGAGCGAGGCGGTGACGCCCGGGTGCAGCTTGACCGTGACGGGGTGGGCCCCGACGGTCTTGATGTGGCCGTCGGTGTCGACGGTCCGCTTGTCCAGGGACGGGCCGCCGGCCGCCTTGATGGCGTCGGCGACGTCGACCGCGGTGATGGAGCCGAACAGCTTCGAGCCGTCGCCGGTGGTGCGGGCGGTGATGGAGACGGACAGCTTCTCCAGCGCCTGCTTCACCTCGTTGGCGTGCTCGACGCCGCGGATCTCCCGGGCCAGCTGGGCCCGCTTGATCACGGCGACCTGCTTCTCCGCACCCTTGGTGGCCGCGATGGCCAGACCCTGGGGCAGCAGGTAGTTGCGGCCGTAGCCGTCACGGACCTCGACGACCTCGCCGGGGGCGCCGAGACCGGAGACATCAGTGGTCAGGATCAACTTCATGGTCGGTCCCCTCTCAGCGTGCGGTGGAGGTGTACGGGAGCAGGGCGACCTCACGGGCGTTCTTCACGGCCATGGCGATGTCCCGCTGGTGCTGGGTGCAGTTGCCGGAGACCCGGCGGGCGCGGATCTTGCCACGGTCGGAGATGAACCGACGGAGCAGGGTCGTGTCCTTGTAGTTGATGACCGGGGCCTTCTCCCGACAGAACGGGCAGGCCTTCTTCTTGATGACTTTCGGGGGGGGCTTGGGCATCTCACGTCTTTCGGATGTCGCACCCGGTGGGTCCCGGGTGCGGAAGAGGATTCAGGGGCGACCGGCGGGAGGCCGGTCCGGGAGAACGCGCGGCAGGGATCAGAACGGCGGTTCGTCGGAGTAACCGCCGCCACCCGCGGGCGGGGCGGAGTTCCACGGATCGTCGGCGGGCGGGCTGTTGCGCGCCCCGCCGCCGCCACCGGACTGGCCGCCGCCGTAGCCGCCGCCACCCTGGCCGCCACCGCCACCGCCGCCACCCTCCGGACGGTTGGCCCGGTTGATCTTGGCCGTCGCGTAGCGCAGCGAGGGGCCGATCTCGTCGACCTCCAGCTCGATGACGGTGCGCTTCTCGCCTTCCTTCGTCTCGAAGGAACGCTGCTTGAGCCGACCACTGACGATCACCCGGGTGCCCCGGGTCAGGGTCTCGGCGACGTTCTCCGCAGCCTGGCGCCAGATGTTGCAGCGCAGGAAGAGGGCTTCGCCGTCCTTCCACTCATTGGTGTTGCGGTCGAAGGCGCGGGGCGTGGAGGCCACGGTGAAGTTGGCCACCGCGGCACCCGAGGCGGTGAAGCGCAGTTCGGGATCGGCGGTGAGGTTGCCGACCACGGTGATGACGGTGTCGCCTGCCATGAGATCCCCTAGCGTGCGTCGGGTCGGATGATCTTGGTGCGCAGCACGGACTCGTTCAGGTTGAGCTGGCGGTCCAGCTCGGAGACGACGGCGGCCGGGGCGTTCACGGTGATGACCGCGTAGATGCCCTCGGCGTTCTTCCGGATCTCGAACGAGAGACGACGCTTGCCCCACACGTCGACGTTCTCGACGGTGCCACCACCCTGACGGATGACGTTGAGGAAGGTGTCGATCGACGGAGCGACGGTGCGCTCGTCGAGACTGGGGTCGAGAATGAGCATCAGCTCGTAGTGACGCGGCGCGGTGGAAACGCTCACGTACACCTCCTGTGGTCTTGTCGGCCACGGTCGATCCGTGGCAGGAGGATGTGCCGCTCGACGCGGACAGGTGTCCACATGGAGCTGCCCGCCGGTGGGATGTGATCCCGGCGGGCAGTCGGCAACCGGGTCATGCTACCAGCGCACCGCGGTCGCTCCGGACCACCGTGGAACGGGACCGCGGCGGCTCAGTCGTCGGACGGCCGGTCGGCGGGACGGTCCGGCACCGACGGCCCGGGGGCGCCGGTCGCACCGCCGGCGGCAGCGGGACGCTCGGCCCCGGCGGCGCCCACCCCGGCCGGCTCGAGCTCGGCCTCCGTGGTGTCCCGGCCCGCCCGCCGCCGCGCCCACAGCGTGGGCAGCGACGGGACGGTGAACCGGTCCGCCGCATCCTCCAGCACACCGCCGGAGGGATCGTCGTCGCCGGCCATCCGGACCAGGTCCTTCGACGGTCTCAGCACGTCCCGGACGACCAGCACCACCATGGTCAGGATCAACACGTCGCGCAGCACGGCCGCACCCAGGAACGGGTGGATGGACAGGCCCTTGTTCTGCACCCCGGCGAACGAGAACATCAGCAGCACCCAGACCAGCACCTCGACGAACTGCCAGGCCAGCAGCAGCCGCCACCGGGGCAGGGCCAGGGCGACCAGGGGCAGCAGCCAGAGGGAGTACTGCGGCGACCAGACCTTGTTGGTCAACAGGAATGCGGTCACCACCAGGAACGCCAGCTGCGCGAACCGTGGGCGGCGGCGGACGGACAGCGCGAACCAGCCGATGGCTGCGCACGCGACGAGGAACAGCACCAGCGAGAGGGTGTTGACCAGGCTCGGGGAGTCGGCGCCGGGAGTCTTGTCCCACACCCGCGACCCGGTGATCTCGGCGAAGATGAAGTACCAGGAGTCGTACTCCGGCGGCCGTTCGGAGTTGAGCCGGACGAACTCGTACCAACCCTGCGGGTAGAGCAGCATGACCGGCAGGTTGACCGCGGCCCACACCACGGCGGCGGCACCCGCCGCGCGCAGGAAGGCCGGCATCCGGCCCGCCCGCAGGCAGAGCACCAGCAGCGGGCCGAGCAGCAGCAGCGGGTAGAGCTTGGCCGCCGCACCCAGCCCGAGGAGCGCGCCGGCCCAGATCGGCCGGCCCCGGGCCCAGGCGAGCATCCCGCCCGCGGTCAGTCCGATGGCGAGCAGGTCCCAGTTGGTGAAGGCATGGATGATCAGCAGCGGCGAGGCGCACATGATCGCGGTGTCCCAGATCCGCCGGCGCGAGATGCGGGCCGTGGCCGCGACCGCTCCCAGATAGATCAGCCCGAGCAGGATCGCGCCCACGGTGAAGTAGGCGGCCACGTCCAACGGGACCGGCGCGATGCCCGTGGCCTGGGTGACGTGGACGTACACGCTGGACAGCTGGGCCACCGCCCACATCCAGTACCCGGTGACCACCGGGTACTCCATGAACCGCGGCTGGCCGTTGTCCAGCCAGGTCGCCTTGTACGGCAGGGCACCCTCGTTCAGCTTGTGGCTGCCGTACAGCGGGACGACGTCGTTGTAGCAGGCGGTCAGCCAGGGCCGCTGCCCGCTCTGGTCCAGGCTCACCCCGCTGCCGTTCGGGCCCTGCTGGATGCAGGCGGACTTGAACAGCCAGCCGCCGATGAGCGCGAGGATCGCGATGATCAGACAGACCCGGAGCGGGGTGAGGATCGGCGCCCGGCCGACCAGCGCGTGCCGGCCCAGCGGTCCGCCGATGGCGTCGGACGCCCGGCGCACGGTCGGGTCGGTCCACGAGGGCACGACCCGTTCGGTGGGGCTCAGCGAACGGTCCGCGGGGATGTCGTCCCCGTCCCCACCGGAGGGGCGCAGCTCCTGCGTCAGCACCGACCCGTCGGCCACCGGCGCGCCGTCGGGACCCTCGTGGCCCGGCGACCCGGACTCGTCCGGGCCGGGCGCGTCCGGGGGGGCTGTCGTCACCGGGTCAGGGTACGGGGCGCCGGATCAAGACCCGGTGGGTCGACCGGACGGTGTCGGGACGGGCCCGACCGGGTGGTCCGGACCCGCGAGGGGGCCGGATCCGGGCCGTACAGGGCAAGGTGGGGGCGGGCAGGGCGGGGACCGCGATCCGGTGCTGCCGCCCGTCATCACACCGGAGGAACCCATGATCGACCACCCCCGCTCCGACGGCCCGGCCGGACTCGGCGTCCGACTGGCCGGGCGTGCCGTCCCCCGGATCGGCCTGGGCACCTGGGAGCTGGGCGACAGCCTGCGGACCCGGGACGCCGAGGCCGCCGCGATCCGGGTCGGCCTGGATCTGGGCCTGCGCGTCATCGACACCGCGGAGATGTACGGCAACGGGGCGTCGGAGGAACTCGTCGGCGAGGCCATCGCCGGCCGGCGGGACGAGGTCGTGCTGGTCAGCAAGGTGCTGCCGTCCAACGCCTCCCGGTCCGGCACGGTGCAGGCCTGCGAGCGCAGCCTGCGCCGGTTGCGCACCGATCATCTGGACCTCTACCTCCTGCACTGGCCGGGATCCCAGCCGCTGGCCGAGACCCTCGCCGGGTTCCAGGACCTGCAGCGTGCCGGGAAGATCAGGCACTGGGGGGTCAGCAACTTCGACGTCGGGGAGATGGCCGAGCTGGCCGCCCTGGCCGGCGGGCCGGGGGTGGCCACCGACCAGGTCCTCTACAACCTGACCCGGCGGGGCCCCGAGCTCGACCTGCTGCCCTGGTGCCGGGAACGCGGCCTGCCGGTGATGGCGTACTCCCCCGTCGAGCAGGGGCGCCTGCTCGGGCATCCGGTGCTGGCCGAGATCGCCGGTCGCCACGAGGTCACCCCGGCCCAGGTCGCGCTGGCCTGGGCGATCCGGGGCGGCGGGATCTGCGCCATCCCCCGGACGGGATCCGTCGCGCACGTGCGGGAGAACGCCGCCGCACTGCATCTCGCGCTGACCCCGGACGACCTGGCCGACCTGGATCGCGCCTTCCCGGTCCCGGACCGGCCGGTCCCGCTGGAGATGCTGTGACCGCCACCCGGCCGTCGGGACGGGTGCTCTAGCGTCGCTCCGGTGATCGGCACGCACGTACGCACCGCCCCTCCGCGCAGCACCGGCGCGGTGCTGTTCCTGCTGTTCAGCACGGGCTGGGCGGCCAACCACTTCGCGGCGCTGCTGCCCGCCCTGCGCGCCGCCGAGGGGCTGTCGCCGTCGCTGCTCGCCGGGGTCTACGGGCTCTACGCCGTCGGTCTGCTGCCCGGTCTGCTGCTGGCCGGTTCCCTCTCCGACCGCATCGGCCGCGCCCGCACCGCGGTGCCCGGCGCGGTGGTCGCCCTGTCCGGGACGGTGCTCCTGGCGGCATGGCACGAACCGGCGGGACTGGTGGCGGGGCGGTTGATCGTCGGACTGGGGGCAGGAGCGACGTTCAGCGCGGGCACGGCGTGGGCCGCCGATCTCGGCGGACCGTCCGGGGCGACCCGCGCCGGGGTGGCCTTGACCGGCGGTTTCGCCTTCGGCCCGGTGGTGTCCGGCGTGCTCGCCCAGTGGGGCCCGGCCCCGCTGGCGCTGCCGTTCCTGCTCAGCGCCGCGCTGTCCGCGGCGGCGGTGGTCGCCGTGCTCGCCGTCACCGTGCGCGCCCCCCGGCATCCGGTGACCGACCACGCCGAACACCGCGTGCTGGTCGGGACGGCGAGCGGCGCCCCGGCCGGGCCCCGTCGATCGGCCCGCACGGCGCTCGGCTGGGCGCTGCCCATCGCGCCCTGGGTGTTCGCCGGGGCCACCGTCGGGGTGGTGACCCTGCCGGCCCGGATGGCCGGGACGACGGGCGGTCCGCTGCTCGCCGGGGCCGCCGCGGGGGCCGTGCTGGGCACCGGCATCGTCGTGCAGGCGTTGGCCCGCCGGCTGCGGTGGGGCCCGGGCGCCGGATCGGCCGGAGCGCTGAGTGCCGCCGCCGGACTGGCCCTGGCTGCCGTCGGTGGCGGTGCCCCGACCCTGCCGCTGGTGCTGGTCGCCTTCGTGCTGCTCGGCACGGGGTACGGGCTGTGCCTGCGCGCCGGCCTGGTCGATCTGACGACCTACTCCCCGGCCGCCGTCCGCGGCACCCTCACCGGGGCCTTCTACGTGGCCACCTATCTGGGCTTCGGGGTGCCCATCGCCCTGGAGGCCCTGCGTCCGTCCGTCGGCGACCGCCTGCCCCTGGTCGTCCTCGCGGTGGCCGCCGTGGCCGTGGCCTCGATCCGCTGGTGGCGGCTGCGCGGGCGGGCGGCCCGAGCGGACGGGCGGCAGTGAGCGGGCGGCCGGCAGTGAGCGGGCGGCCGGCAGTGAGCGGGCGTCAGCCGGGGGCGCGGCGGCGGGTGCGGCGGGGCTGTTCGCCGGCCGTGCCCAGCACGAACGAGGCGACCAGGTGGTTCCAGGAGCAGGTCCGGCAGACCTCGACCTGGTAGACGGAGAACTCGCCGTAGGTCCCGGCCATCGTCTCCAGTTCCTTGGGGGCCCGCGCGGACCCGGCCATGTGCTTGATCTCGTCGCCGTAGACCCAGTAGACGTGGGTCAGCGGTTCCTTGCGGCACACCGGGCACGGGACGTCGGTGGGAACCCCGTGGAACTTGGCCGCGCGCACGAGATACGGCGAGGCGTCGCACACCTCGGTGACCCCCGTGCGGCCGGAGGTGACCTCGGCGAGCAGCGCGCGGCGCTGCAACGCGTAGTCCACCAGCCCTCGCTGTGTCCGCACCCGGCCAGCGTACGACCCGGCCTCCGACCCCTCCCGGGGCCCCCACCGACCGCCCCATCAATGTCCGTACATGATGACATGCGTGTCGTTTGTTCTCTCGACCCGCTACCCTCGCGTCGCCTGCCCCGTCCCCCTGCGTCGGCAGTCCGCCCGGCCGCCATCCCGGCCCGTCACCCGAGGAGCATCCGCATGTCCAGCTCAGCCCCACCCGCCGGTCCGTCCGGAGCCGACCGCAGCATCCGGGTCGCCCTGGTCGGCGTCGGCAACTGCGCCTCGTCCCTCGTCCAAGGGGTGCAGTACTACCGGGACGCCGACTCGGACGGCCGGGTGCCCGGCCTCATGCACGTGCGGTTCGGCGACTACCACGTGCGGGACCTGGAGTTCGTGGCCGCGTTCGACGTGGACGCGAAGAAGGTCGGGTTCGACCTCGCCGAGGCCATCGTGGCGAGCGAGAACAACACCATCACCCTCGCCGACGTCCCGCCCACCGGGGTGACCGTGCAGCGCGGCGCCACCCTGGACGGGCTCGGGAAGTACTACCGGGAGACGATCACCGAGGCCGACGCCCCCGTCGTCGACGTGGTGGCCGCCCTGCGCGAGGCGCGTGCCGAGGTGCTCGTCTGCTACCTGCCCGTCGGGTCGGAGGACGCGGCGAGGTTCTACGCGCAGTGCGCGATCGACGCCGGCTGCGCCTTCGTCAACGCCCTGCCCGTCTTCATCGCCGGGACACCGGAGTGGGCGGAGAAGTTCAGGATCGCCGGGCTGCCCATCGTCGGCGACGACATCAAGTCGCAGGTCGGGGCGACGATCACGCACCGGGTCCTGGCCAAGTTGTTCGAGGACCGCGGCGTGGTGCTGGACCGCACCCTGCAGCTCAACGTGGGCGGCAACATGGACTTCAAGAACATGCTCGAGCGGGACCGGCTGGAGAGCAAGAAGGTGTCCAAGACCCAGGCCGTCACCTCCCAGGTCGACCGCGACCTGGGCGCGCGCAACGTGCACATCGGGCCGAGCGACCACGTGCCCTGGCTGGACGACCGCAAGTGGGCGTACGTCCGGCTGGAGGGCCGCGCGTTCGGCGACGTCCCGTTGAGCCTGGAGTACAAGCTCGAGGTCTGGGACTCCCCCAATTCCGCCGGGGTCATCATCGATGCCGTGCGGGCCGCGAAGATCGCCCTCGACCGGGGCATCGGCGGGCCGCTGCTCTCCGCCTCGTCGTACTTCATGAAGTCCCCTCCGGTGCAGTTCCCGGACGACCAGGCCCGGGACAACGTGGAGGCCTTCATCGCCGGCGAGCTGACCGCCTGATCCTCAGCGGGCCGGCCGGGCGGGCAGCACGCACGTCGGACTGCCCAGCGCCACGCCCCGGCCGGTCCGGCGGATCGTCGGGCCGGCCGGGCTCCCCCCGCCGCCCGGGAGGACCTGCAGGGTGATCAGCCCGCCGCCGTGCTGGTTGGCGACGTGTATCCGATCGCCGTCCACGGTGAGGTCCCGCGGCTCGGTCCCGCCGCACCAGGTCTCCCGGGGCGGCGACCAACCCTGCCCCGGGGCCGGGACGGCGAACACCGCGACGGTCTCCACCCCGCGGTTGGCCACCGCGACCCACCGGCCGGCCGGGTCGACACCGATCCCGCTCGGTGCGCAGCGACCCGACCGGCCGGTGGTGGCGGCCACGTCCAGCAGGGTGGACGCGGCGGTCACCGGGTCGAGAGCGAGCAGGGCGATCGCCCCGGCCAACTCGCCGACCACGGCGATCCGGCCCCCGGGCAGGGCGACCAGGTGCCGCGGACCGAACCCGGGCGGCAGCACCCCGTCCGGTCCGGCCGGGGCCAGCCGGCCGTGGGCGTCGAGCCGGTAGCTGCGGACGACGTCCAGACCCAGGTCGGGGACGAGCAGCAGATCGCCGACGAACACCGCCTGGTGCGGGTGCGGACCCTCCTGCCGATCGGGATCGGGCCCGTTCCCGGTGTGGGCCAGCAGATCGGTGCGCCGGCCCAGGCGGCCGGCCCCGTCCAGGGCGTGCACCGCGACGGTGCCCGAGCCGTAGTGCGCGGTGACCAGGAACGCGCCCCCCGGGGCGACGGCCAGATGGCACGGGAAGCTGCCGCCACTGGCGACGCGGTCGTCGGGGACGGCCGTCCCGTCCGGCTCGATCCGGTACCCGACGAGCTCACCCTCCGGCGCCTCCGAGACCGCATACAGCCGATCCGGGACGGGGGCGTGCACCAGGAAGGACGGGGAGATCACCGGTGGTTCGACCGCCGGGCGCCGGGCGGGTCCACGCCAGACCTCGCCGACCCGACGCACCACCTCGACCCGTTCGCCCTGTCCGCCGGTACCCCGGGTGAAGCACCCGACCCAGGCCGCCGGCCGGTCCGTCCCCGTCATGCCCACCCCCTGTCGCTCCGAGTCCACGCGTGCCCCGTTCCCGACACACCGGGTCGTCCGGTCCTGGCGCTGCGCCGGGGAACCCGGCAGGGTGCACCCATGCCGGAAGGATGGTCCGAGTTCTTCGTGGCGACCGCCGGTGCGGCCGCCGCCCTGGCCGGTCTGATCATCGTCGCGATGAGCGTCAACATCCAGACGATCCTGACCCTCCCGGGGATGACGTCGCGGGCGGCCGCCACCGTGGGGACACTGGTGCTCTGCGTGGTCGCGACCCTGGCGGGATTGATCCCGGGTCAGGCCGTCGAACTGCTGGGGGCCGAGATCGGACTGGCGACGCTGGGCACGCTGGTGCTGACCGGGGTGGCGGCCCGCCGGGTGCTCGCCCATCCCGGGCCGGGCGGCCGGGGCGCGGCGGTGCTCAAGACCCTGTTCGCCGTCCTCCAGGTGTTCCCGTTCGCGGTCGGCTCCATCCTGTTGATCTCCGGGACCGGAGCCGGGCTGGGCTGGATCGCCGCCGGGGTGCTGCTCGTGTTCATCGGGTCGGTGACCAACGCCTGGGTGCTGCTGGTGGAGATCCTGCGCTGAGCAGGAGGGCCCCGGGCACGGCTCGTCGCACACTGGGGGGATGGCCGATCCCCGTCCCCGCCCCGTCGCTCCCGGCCCCGGTCAGGAGTCGGTGTGGGACTACCCCCGCCCGCCCCTGTTGGAGCTCTCCCCCCGGCACCTGACGGTGCGGCTGGGCGACCTGACCGTCGCCGACACCCACGGCGCCTTTCGCGTGCTGGAGACCTCCCACCCGCCGACCTGGTACCTGCCCCGCGCCGACGTCACGGAGTCGGCACTGCGCCCGTCGCGCACCCGCAGCACGATGTGCGAGTGGAAGGGCGCGGCCACCTACTGGGACGTCGTCGCGCCGGACGGAACGGTGCTCGTCGCCGCGGCCTGGAGCTACGAGCGCCCCACCACCCCGTTCCGGGAGATCACCGGGTACCTGGCCTTCGCCGCGGACGACCTGGACTGCCGCATCGACGGGGAGCGGGTCCGCCCGCAGGAGGGTTTCTACGCGGGCTGGATCACCGACGAAGTCGTCGGGCCGTTCAAGGGTGGACCGGGAACCTGGGGCTGGTGACCGGGGCCGCCGGGGTGCCCGATCAGCCGGCGGCTTCCCGCGCGGCCCGTTCCACCCGGTCCCGGTAGGCCGGCCAGCCGTCGCCCTCCACCCAGAGGTTGCTGCCGTCCGCGCGCAGGCCGGCTGCCCCGTCGATGCCCTCCCGGACGATGTCGGCGTGACCGGCGTGCCGGTGCGTCTCGGCGATCAGGTGCACCAGCACCCGGTGCAGGGTGACGTCACGGCGCTCCGGTGGCCACCAGGGCACCTGCCCGACGGAGGACAGGTCGAGGGCCTCGACGGTGGCGTCACCGTGCGCCCAGGCCCGGCGGTACAGGCCGACGACGTCCTCCCGGGTCTCGTCGGGGGTGGCGAACAGATCGGCCTGCGGATCGTCGTCCGGGCCGTCCTCCGCGGTCATCCAGGCCGGCGGGTCCGGGAACGGGCGGCCGAAGGTGTCGCCCAGATAACCGATCTCGACCCCGGCCAGGTGCTTGACCAGGCCGAGCAGGTTGGTCCCGGTGGGGGTGAGCGGGCGGCGGGCGTCGTACTCGCCGAGCCCGTCCAGCTTCCACAGCACCGCGTCCCGCCCGGTCTGCAGGTAGCGCAGCAGGTCGGCCTTCATGCTGGGGGCGACCGCGTCCTCGTCCGTCATCCCGGCAGCCTCCCACCGGGCACCGACAGCCGCACGCGGATTCCCGGCCCGGGCCGACCGGCCGGCCGGATCAGTAGAGGGTGTAGCCCCCGTCGACGACGAGCACCTCGCCGGTGACGAAGGACGACGCGTCGCTGGCGAGATACAGCACGGCGGGGGAGATCTCGTCGGGTCTGCCGTACCGGCGCTGGGCCGAGCGGTCCCGCCAGTGCGGGGCGTACTCCTCGTACATCTCCGGCGCGGCGATCTCGGTCTGCACGAACCCGGGGGCCACCGCGTTGACCCGCACGCCGTGCGGGGCCCACTCCGCGGCGAGCGACCGGGTCAGGTGGTGCACCGCGGCCTTCGACACCCCGTACGGCAGGTGCCACTGGGGCCGGTTGACCATGAACCCGGACATCGATCCGATGGTGACGATGGACCCCGTCCCGCGGCCGATCATCTGCCGCCCGACGACCTGGCTGCAGGCGAACACCGCGTCCAGGTTGGTGGCCAGGATGCGGTGCCACTCGTCGTCGGTCAGCTCGACCGACGGCTGGTGGCCCCCGATCCCGGCGTTGTTGACCAGCACGTCGACGGGCCCGAGCGCGTCGGTGACCTCGGCGAGCATCCACTCGACGTCGGCGCGGACGGTGACGTCGGCGGCCACGGCCAGCGCCGCCCCACCGGCGGCGGTGATCTCCTCGACCACCACCTGGCTGTTACCGGCGTCCCGGGAGACGACCCCGACCGCGGCGCCCGCCTCGGCCAGCCCGCGGGCGATGGCCCGACCGATGCCGCGGCTGCCGCCGGTGACCACGGCGACCCGGCCGGCCAGGGAGAACGCGTCCAGGATGCTCATCGGGTCTCCTCCGTGCGGGCGGACAGGCCGGCCACCATCGCGCTGTAGGCGCGATACCGCTCGTCCAGCAGCGGGGCGTCGACCAGGGCGGAATCGTCACCGGTGCCGTGCAGCCCGGGCACCGACTGCCAGTCCGGCCACCAGCGGCGGGAGATCCCGGCGGTCATCGCGGCGCCGTACGCGGCGTCCCGGTCGGTGGTCCGGTAGGGGATGCCGAACACCGCGCTGATCGTCCGGCACCACAAGGCACTGCGGGCGCCGCCGCCCTTGAGGGTGATGACGTCCTCGGGCAGCGTGGTGCCGCGGGACTCCTGCAGGCGGCGCAGCTCGAAGGCCACCCCCTCCAGCACGGCGCGGACCAGATCGCCGCGGGTGTGCTCGGTGGTGAGTCCGACGAACGCGCCGGGTGCCCCGCCCCCGCGGGCCACCCGCTCGCCCATCAGGAAGGGCAGGAAGAGCAGGTCGTGCGAGCCGACCGGGGCGGTGCCGGCCAGCTCGGCGAACGCGGCCACCGACTCCCCGGGAGACATCATGTCCCGCAACCACTCCAGGCTCTTGCCGCCGGCGTGCAGGGAGTCCAGGCGCATCCAGGTGTCGGACTGGGCGTGGCAGAACGCGCCGGGCACGGGCCGGTCGGCGATGCCGAGCACGACCGCGGACGTGCCCAGGGTGATGGAGAGATCGCCGGGCCGGGTCAGCCCGGCGGAGAGCGCCTCGGCGAACTGGTCGCCCACGCCGACCGCGGTGTGCGCGCCGGCCAGGGCCCGGCCGGGAGCGGTCAGCACGTCGCCGCCGTCGGAGACCGGATCGACCACCGGGGGCAGCAGGGCGGGGTCCAGCCCCAGGGCGTCGAGGATGGTGGTCGACCAGGCGCGGGTGGTGGCGTCGAGCATCCCGGTGCCGGACGCGTCGGTCCAGTCGGTCATCGTCCGGCCCGTCCAGCGGTGGCGCAGGAAGTCCTTGGGGACCAGCACGGTGGCCGCCCGGGCGAACACCTCCGGCTCGTGCTCCCGCACCCACAGCAGGTGGGGCAGGGTGAACGCGGGCAGCGGCGGGTTGCCGGTGATCGCCTCGACGTCCGGCACCCGCTCGTCGACCAGCGCGCTCTCCGCGGTGGCCCGACGGTCGCACCACAGGATCGACGGCCGCAGCGGCTCACCGGCCTCGTCCAGCAGCACGGTGCTGTGCATCTGCCCGGTCAGCGAGATGGTCACCTGGTCGCCGTCGGTCACCCCGACCTCGGCCAGCGCCTGCAGCACGGTGGCGTCCACCGTCGTCCCCCAGGCCGCCGGATCCTGCTCGGCCCACCCGCGGTGTGGGGCGGAGATCGCGTAGGGCGCCGAGGAGACCGAGTGGATGCCCATGTCGCCGTCCACCACCGTCACCTTGCAGGCGGTGGTCCCGAGGTCGACTCCGACCAGTACGTCCATCTGCGCGGCCCTGCCCATCACGACGGTGTGGGACCCGCGGGGCGTCCCGGCGGATCACGTGCCGGATCAGGACAACAGACGGCAAACAGTTGCGCAAGCCGTTGCCGTTCGAGGTGCCCTCAGCCGGCGGCGACGTCCACGAACTGCCCGGCGGCGACCACCGTCGCGGCTCCGCCGGCAGGAGCGATCCGCAGGATGCCCGCGGTGCCCCCGTTCGAACCGGACTGCAGGGCGTAGAAGCGTCCGGCGGTGTCACCGGCCAGCCGGAACGGATCGACCACCCCGGAGACCGGGACCGACCGGGGCGTGGGCCCGGCGCCGAAGACCTGCAGGGCATCCACGGCCGGATCGATGCGGCAGGACGGATCGGCGGCCGGACACCAGGAGCGGATCGTCGACACCAGGACGCGGCCGGCACTGTCGTTGCCGACGGCGATCCTGCTGGGCCCGACGTCGGCACTGGTCTGCTGCTCGCCGGCGGCCAACCGGGTCAGGAAGAAGGCCTGCGCGCCGAGACCGGAGAACGACCGGAGGAACACGGTGCCGTCGAGGTCGACGACCGAACCGGCGAACTGCCCGCCGGGGACCCGCCGCACGGTGGCCGGGCGCTCGCCTAGAGCCTGCACCGTCGACACCTCGAACAGCGACAGGCCGTCCTCGGGTACCTGGCGGGACAGCACGACCGACCCGTCCAGTCCCACGGCCAGATCCGCGTCGGTGGCGTCCTGCGGGAACACCACGCGTCGACCGTCGGTGGCGCGCACCATGACCGCGCGGTCCGTCCCGGTGTCCAGGACGAAGACGTCGCCGCGGGCGTCGAGGTTCAGGTCCGTGGGGGTGACCCAACCCGTCCCCACCGCCACCGGGGCACCCCCGTCGGCGGGGAATCTGCGCACGGTCGCCGCGGCCGGGTCAGCGACGTACAGCGCACCCTGCCGGTCGACCGCGAAGGACACATCGCCCGTGGCCCCCGCGATCGGACCGATCGGTCCCGGACCCGAGACCCGTTCCAGGGTGCGGGGAGTCCCCTCCCGCAGCGCGTAGACCGGGGCGTCGGGCTGCGCCGCACCGGCGGCCGGCACCGTGTACCGCACCGTGGCCGCCGGGCCCCGGCCGGCGGCGGTGACCGCCCGGACCGACAGCGTGTAGGTCGAGCCGGGGATCAGCTGGATGAAGGTGCGGGCCCGGGTTCCGGCGCCCACCACCGTCGAGTACGGGCCGGGATTGCCGTACGCCGCACCGTCCCGGGCCACCTCGTACCCGGTGACCGGGGAGCCGCCGTCGGAATCGGGCGCCAACCAACTGATCTCGGCACTGGTTCCAGTGATCCAGCGCACCGCGGGCATCGGCGGGGCCGACGGCGGGACGGGGCTGAAGCCGGCCGGCAGGTACCGGTACCCGACGGTCGACGCCGGCCCGACGCCGGCGGCATCGACCGCGGCCACCCAGAACCGGTACTCCTGCCCCGGGACCAGGCTGCTGAAGATCCACGACCGCTGCCCGGCCGAGACCGTCGTGGAGTACGGCGCCGGAGTGATGGTGGAGGAACCCGTCCGGCCCACCACGTATCCGGTGACGGGCGGGGTGGAGGTGCTCGCCGCCGACCAGGTGAGGCGCACCGCGCCGGCCGGGAGTCCGGTGGTGGAGATCGCCGCGGCGGGGGTGGCCGCGGGAATCCGGGCCGCCGCCGGGACCTGCGCGGCGGCGGCGCTCACGGAGCTCGCCGACGCGGGTGACCCGAGCGGGACGGCCAGGATCGCGGCCAGCGCGAGCACGAGGGCCCGACCGGCCGGGAGCACGCGCCACCCCGGACGCAGCACGGGACGACCGACGGGATGGATGACTCGACGCATGACGCCGCCCCTGAGATCCGGCATCCCCCTTGGACACCCTCTGCACCGGAGCCTAAGCAGGCTGTAAAGGGGGTGTGTGGTTCGTCCGTTTCGTCCGAGCAGTGCGTCCGCGTGGTGCGGTCCCCGGGGTCATCCGGGGACCGACCCACCGTCACGGGACGATCGACACCATCCGGCCCGGCACCACGACCACCTTGCGGGGCGCGGCCCCGGCCAGCACCTCGACGATGCGCTCGTCGGCCAGCGCAGCCGCCTGCACGTCCTCGATCGAGGCATCCGCCGGCACGGTGATGCGCGAGCGCACCTTCCCCTTGACCTGGATGGGGTACTCGACCTCGTCGGCGACCAGCAGTGCCGGGTCCGCCCACGGGAACGGGCCGTGGGCCAGCGACGCCGTGTGCCCGAGCCGCGACCACAGCTCCTCCGCGATGTGCGGGGCCAGCGGCGCCGTCATCAGCACCAGCGCCTCGGCCACCGGACGGGGCACCGGTGCGCCGGACTTGGTCAGGTGGTTGGTGAGCACGATGAGCTTGGCGATCGCGGTGTTGTAGGACATCTCGGCGTAGTCCGTCCGGACGCCGTCGATGGTGCGCGCCAACAGTTTCGCCGTCTCGACGTCGGGAGTGGAGTCCGCCACCACCGTCTCGCCGGTCTGCTCGTCGACCACTGCCCGCCACAGCCGCTGCAGGTACCGCAGCGAACCGACCGCGTCCCGGGTCGACCAGGGCCGCGAGATGTCCAGCGGGCCCATGCCCATCTCGTACATCCGGAACGTGTCCGCGCCGTAGCGCTCGCACATCTCGTCCGGCGTGACGATGTTGTTGAGCGACTTGCCCATCTTCCCGTATTCGCGGGTGACCGGTTCGCCGTCGTGCGTGAAGGTGTCGCCCTCGGTGACG
The DNA here is from genome assembly GCF_030811475.1 of Nakamurella flavida. Taxonomy (NCBI): domain Bacteria; kingdom Bacillati; phylum Actinomycetota; class Actinomycetes; order Nakamurellales; family Nakamurellaceae; genus Nakamurella; species Nakamurella flavida. The sequence goes on along the minus strand of NZ_JAUSQV010000001.1, from coordinate 2,706,928 downwards.
ACCTCCTCCGCCGGCACGTAGACGCCGCGGGCGTCGGTGTACGCGAAGGCCTGGATGTAGCCCTGGTTGAACAGCCGCCGGAACGGCTCCCGGCTGGACACGTGGCCCAGGTCGAACAGTGCCTTGTGCCAGAAGCGGGAGTACAGCAGATGCAGCACGGCGTGCTCGACACCGCCGACGTACAGGTCGACACCACCCGGGTCACCGGGCCGGGCCGGGTCGGGGCCCATCCAGTACCGCTCGACATCCGGGTCGCAGAAGGTGTTCTCGTTCGTCGGATCCAGGTACCGCATCTCGTACCAGCACGAACCGGCCCACTGCGGCATGACGTTCAACTCGCGACGGTAGGTCTTCTCCCCGTCGCCCAGGTCCAGCCGGACGGTGGCCCACTCCGTGGCCTTGGCCAGCGGCGGCTGCGGGTCGGAGTCGGCGTCCAGCGGGTCCAGCGAGCGCGGTGCGAAGTCGGTCATCTCCGGCAGGGTCAACGGCACCTGGTCGGCCGGCAGCATGTGCGCCACGCCGTCGGAGTCGTAGACGATCGGGAACGGCTCACCCCAGTACCGCTGCCGGCTGAACAGCCAGTCGCGCAGCTTGTACTGGGTACGGGCACGGCCCACCCCCCGCTCGACCAGCCAGCCGGTGATCGCGGTCTTGGCCGCCGCGACATCCATGCCGTCGAGCGAGATCTCGTCGTTGCTGCTGTTGATGGCCGGGCCGTCACCGGTGAACGCGGTGTCCTCCGGGTGGTCGGCCGGGGGTTGCACGGTGCGCACGATCGGCAGCCCGAACGCGGTGGCGAACTCGTGGTCGCGGGTGTCCTGCGCGGGCACGGCCATGATCGCGCCCGTGCCGTACCCGGTCAGCACGTAGTCGGCGATGAACACCGGCAGCCGGGCCCCGTTCACGGGGTTGATCGCGAAGGAGCCGGTGAAGACGCCGGTCTTCTCCTTGTTCTCCTGACGGTCCAGGTCCGTCTTGTTCGCCGCGGCGGCGCGGTACGCCGCGACCGCCTCACCGGGAGTGGCGGCACCGCCGGTCCACGCCTCCGGCGTGTCCGAGGGCCAGGACGGCGTGGTGACCGCGCCGACCAGCTCGTGCTCGGGCGCCAGCACCAGATACGTCGCGCCGAACAGGGTGTCGGGTCGGGTCGTGTACACCTCGACGGCCGCGCCGTCCACTGCGCCGTCCACCGCGAAGGCGACCTGCGCGCCCTGGGAGCGCCCGATCCAGTTGCGCTGCATGGACTTGACCGAGTCCGGCCAGTCCAGCACCTCCAGGTCGTCGAGCAGCCGGTCGGCGTAGGCGGTGATCCGCATCATCCACTGGCGCAGGTTCCGCCGGAACACCGGGAAGTTGCCGATCGCGCTGCGCCCGTCCGGGGTGATCTCCTCGTTGGACAGCACGGTGCCCAGCCCCGGGCACCAGTTGACCGGCGCGTGGTCCAGGTAGGCCAGCCGCCATCCGGTCAGCACGGTGTCCCGTTCCGCCGGGGTCAGCACCTCCCACGGCCGACCGTCGGGTGTCGGCCGCTCGCCGGAGGCGAACTGGGCGATCAGCTCGGCGATGGGCCGGGCGCGCTGTGCGTCCCGGTCGTACCAGGCGTCGAACAGCTGCAGGAAGATCCACTGCGTCCAGCGGAAGAACTTCGGATCGGTGGTGGCGACGCTGCGCCGGGGGTCGTGCGCGAAGCCCAGACGGCGCAGCTGGACGCGGTAGCGCTCGACGTTCTCCCGGGTGGTGACCTCCGGGTGGGTGCCGGTGCGCACGGCGTACTGCTCGGCGGGCAGGCCGAACGCGTCGTACCCGATGGTGTGCAGCACGTTGCGCCCGGTCATCCGGGCGAAGCGGCCCAGCACGTCGGTGCCGATGTAGCCCAGCGGGTGCCCGACGTGCAGCCCCTTGCCGGAGGGGTACGGGAACATGTCCAGCAGGTAGAGCTTGTCGGCCGGGACCGCGGCGGGGTCCGCCGGCGCCAGATCGCCCACCGGGTTGGGGGTCAGGAAGGTGCCCTCGGCCTCCCACCGGTCCTGCCACTGCGCCTCGATCCGGCCGGCCAGGGCTGCGGTGTAGCGGAACGGCGGGGTCCGTTCGGCCTCCACCGGCGTCTGCTGCTGGGTGTCGTTCGCGGCGTCCACTCGTCGTCTCCTCAAGAATCTCCGGTCCGGTCCGGGCACAAAAAAACCCTCCTGGAGCCCAGGAGGGAATCGCCGCACTGTCCGTCGGTGACGGGTCAGCGCGGCCCGGCAAGCAGGACCATGACCACGCGGCGCACTCTACTCCAGCGAGCAGGCCACCCGGAGGGGTGCCGCACCGATCACGTCCCACCGGACGCAGCGCGTTCTATCATCGACGGGTGTCCCCCGCACCCCTGGTCCTCTCGCTCCTGCTCGCCGCGCTGTTCCTCGTTCTCGGCGCCTGGGCGCTGACCACCGCCCGTGGTGGATGGCGGGGCACGCTGAACCGTCGTGGCCGCCTCGGTGTGCACTCCCCGGCCGCGATGGACAACGACACCAACTTCCGGATCGCCAACCGTGTCGCGGCTCCCGTGGTGACCGCGGCCGGAGCGGTGGCCGTGGTCCTCGCGATCGTCCTGCTCGCCCTGTCCTGGTCGACGGTGACCTCGATCGTCATCGCCGTGGTCGGGCTGGCCGGAGTGGTGGCGCTCATGGTCGCCGGCGGCGTGCTCGGTGAGCGGGCCGCTCGATCGCTGCCCGTCCCGGCCCGCAAGCCCGCCGGCGGGGGCGGTTGCGGTGGATGCGCCTGCGGTGGCGGTGGCTGTGCCGGCCTGACCCGCACCGACCCGGCCGCCACCGGCTCGGCCTGACGGGCCGCCCCCCGCTCGATCAGTTGCGTTCCAGGTCGAACGGCTCGTACGCGGCCAGGGACGCCGGCCACCGCTGTCGGCGCAGGGCGGTGAACCACAGATCGTCCGCCGCCGGCACCAGCAGGTCCGTGGGGTGCCCGGGGACCACGTACCAGGCCTCCTGCTCGATCTCCTCGGTCAACTGACCGTTCTCCCAACCGGCTCGGCCCGCGTAGATGCGCATGCCCAGCAGCGACCCGACCAGGCGGGCGGGCTCGGCGTCCAGGTCGATCAGCACCACCGACCCGGTGACCGCGATGGTGTCGTCCAGCGACCGGGCGTCGATCTCGGGACGACACACCCCCAGGCACATCGCCGAGTTCGTCTGGACCGGTCCGCCCGCATAGACGATGTGCGGCCGGGTGGTGTGCGGCGCCCAGGCCGGCAGCACGGCGTCCACCCCGGTCTCGCTGGGTCGGTTGACCACCACCCCGACCGTCCCGTCGGCGCCGTGCGCGACCAGGTAGATCACCGTGCGCCTGAAGTGCGGGTCGGTCAGGGCGGGTGCGGCGATCAGCAGCATCCCGGCGGCCGGCGGCCGCTCCAGGTCCGGGTGGATCATCGGCGGACCACCGGGGTCGACGCCGGACCCGGGGCCGCGCATGCGCCGACCGGACACGCGTCGCTCGGGCACGCGTCGCTCGGGACGGGGTCGATCGGGGTGCGGTCGATCATGGGTGCTCGCTCATCGCTGCCGATTGTTCCCCTCCCGGGGCCGCCCGCCTCCCGGGGCCCGCCGGGAGGTGCGTCACGGCCGGGTGAACACCGTGTTCGATCGCCGTGTGGATCCCGCGGACGGAGCATTCGGCGGGGGGACGACCCTGCCGCGCACACCGATCACCGCGTACGGTTTCGGGCGTGACCATGCCGCATCCGAGTGCCTCCGCGCCCGTCGGCGCACGGGGTCCGGTCGCGTCGTCCGAGCGGCCGGAGGCCGCGGCGACGGCGGTCGGTCCTGCCGGTCCCCTGCCCGGCGTGAACCGCCCGTCGGTGCGGGGACTGGGGCAGTTGCTCCGGCTGCACCGGCTCCGGCGGCTCGTCACCGTTCGCGTCCTCAGCTCCTTCGGTGACGGCGCCTTCCAGGGCGCGCTCGCCGGGGCCGTCCTGTTCAGCCCCGAGAAGGCCGCCGATCCCATGGCCATCGCGGCCGGCTTCGCGGTGCTCCTGCTGCCGTACTCGATCATCGGGCCGTTCGCCGGTGCCCTGCTCGACCGGTGGGACCGCCGTCGGGTGCTCATCTGGGCCAACGTCGTGCGATGCGTGGCCGTGGTGGCCGTCGCCGCGCAGATCGCCGCCGACCTGCCCTGGGCCGCCCTGTTCGGCACCGCGCTGATCATCATGGGGGTCGGCCGGTTCGTCGGTTCCGGTCTCTCGGCGTCCATGCCGCACACGGTGGCCGACGACTCGCTCGTCGGTGCCAACGCGCTGGCCACCACGGCCGGCGCGATCGCCACCGCGGTCGGCGGCGGCTACGCGATCGGCATGCGCAGCGTCATCGGCGACGGACCCCACCCCATGGCCGTCATCACCGCCTCGGTGCTCGTCTTCTACGCGCTCGCCGCGGTCTTCGCCGCCCGGTTCGCCGCCCGCGCGCTGGGCCCGGACGAGACCGACGAACCCGCCCAGCCGGTCCGCGCCGTCCTGCAGGGCCTGACCAGCGCCCTGCACCACGTGCGGCAACGGCCCGCCGTCGGGGTCAACATCGTGCTGGTGATGGTCGTCCGCTTCTGCTTCGGCCTGTGCACGCTCACCGTGCTCCTGCTCTTCCAGCACTACTTCACCGAGAGCGAGGGGCTGCTGCGCAGTGGGCTCGCCGGCATCGCCGAGGTGCTCGGCGTGGGGGCCGTCGGTCTGTTCCTCGGGGCCGTGGTCACCGCACCGGCCGTGCGCCTGCTGGGCCGGTCCCGCTACCTGGTCGTCCTGCTCGGGACGACGGCGCTGGCCGTGGTCGGCTTCGGCAGCCAGTTCACGATGCTGAGCACGATGATCACCACCCTGTTCGTCTCCTTCGCCTACCAGTCGACGAAGGTCTGTGCGGACACCGTGGTGCAGGCCGAATCGGGCGACGCCTTCGTGGGTCGGGTCTTCGCGCTCTACGACACGGCCAACAACCTGCTCTACGTGCTGGCCTTCGTGCTCGGGGTGCTGATCCTGCCGGAGAGTGGCCGCAGCGTGACCGGCGTCGTCCTGGTCGGTGCCCTGCTCCTGCTCAGTGCGGTGGGGTACGCCGTGGCCAGCCGCCGGATGGGCCCCACCCAGGCGGACGTCGCCACCGGGGATGCCACCGTCCACGATCCCGCCGGGAGCGCCGGACATCCCGCACCGGAGCGGGCGGCCGGGACGACCTCCCCGGCCGGCCGGCCGTCGACGGGCTGACCCGACCCCGGCCGTGCCGAGGGCGACGCCGGCCGAATCCCGACCGGACGCCGGATGACACCGGCCGACCTGGACCGGCTCAGCCGGGCGGCAGCAGACCCTGCTCGCGGGCCCAGACCAGCAACAACGCCTCGGCCTCGTCGCGATCGAGCGGGCCGCGGTCGAGCTTGAGCTCCTTGAGGAACTTCCAGGCCCGGCCGACCACCGGCCCGGGCCCCACGCCGAGCAGCTCCATGATGGCGTTGCCGTCCAGATCGGGGCGCACCCGCGCGAGGTCCTCGGCGACGGACAGCTCGGCGATGCGTTCCTCGAGCTGGTCGTAGGAACGCTGCAGAGCCGCCTTCCGCCGCGGGTTCCGCGTGGTGCAGTCGGCGCGCACCAGCTTGTGCAGCCGCGGCAGCAGCTCCCCGGCGTCCGCGACGTACCGGCGCACCGCCGAGTCGGTCCAGGCTCCCGAGCCGTACCCGTGGAAGCGCAGGTGCAGGAACGTCAGCTCGGCGACGTCCTCGGTGATGGCCTTCGGGAACTTGAGCTCCCGCATCCGCTTGCGGACCAGCTTGCGGCCGACCACCTCGTGGTGGTGGAAGCTCACCCCGCCGCCCTCCTCGAGCCGGCGGGTGTCCGGCTTGCCGATGTCGTGCAGCAGCGCGGCCAACCGGAGCGTGCGGTCGGGGCCGTCGGTCTCCTGGGCGATGGCCTGGTCCAGCACCATCAGCGAGTGGTCGTAGACGTCCTTGTGCTGGTGGTGCTCGTCGATCTGCAGGCGCAACCGGGGCAGTTCCGGCAGGACGTGCCCGGCCAGGCCGGTGTCCACCAGCAACGTCAGCCCGGCCCGGGGGTACCGCCCCTCGATGAGCTTGACCAGCTCGGCGGTGACCCGTTCCACGGTGATCCGGGTGATCTGCGCCGACATCGCCGCCATCGCCGCCACCACCCGGGGTGCCGGGGTGAATCCGAGCTGGGCGGCGAAGCGGGCCGCCCGCAGCATCCGCAACGGGTCGTCCCGGAACGAGTCCTCCGGGGTGCCCGGCGTGTCCAGCACCCGCGCGGCCAACTGGGCCAGCCCGCCGAACGGATCGGTGAAGTGCCGGTCGACGACCGACACGGCCATCGCGTTGACGGCGAAGTCCCGCCGCTGCAGATCACCGAGCAGGGTGTCGCCGTAGGTGACCGCGGGGTTGCGGGACTGCCCGTCGTACAGATCGGCCCGGAAGGTGGTGATCTCCAGCCGATGGCCCTGCTTGAGCACTCCGACGGTGCCGAAGTCGATGCCGGTGTCCCAGGTCGCCTCGGCCCAGCCCGCCACCAGCTCCAGCACCCGCTCCGGGCGCGCGTCGGTGGTGAAGTCCAGGTCGTCCTGGGCGCGGCCGAGCAGGAAGTCCCGGACGGTGCCGCCGACCAGGTGCAGCTCGTGACCGCCGGCGGCGAAGCGCTCGCCCAGCTCCTGCACCGCGGCCGGGAAGCCCGCGAAGAGCTCCACCAGGGCCGTCTGCTGGAGGGCGGTCAACCGGCCCGGGGTGCCCGATCCGTCGGAGACGCTCATGGACACGACACTCTCCCGGCTGGACACGACGGGCCAGTCTATCGGCGTCCCCGGGCCGGGCGGCACGATGACCGGAGAGGCCCGGTCCGGACACCGGCGGACCGGACCCCCCACCACGCGCCACCCGACCTCAGGACACCGACGGGCGCAGGTCGCCGCACTACCATCGCTGGAATGTCCGAGCCCTCCGTCCGCCCACCCGAGTCGCGTCAGCGGCACCGGGCGACGCAGGAGACCTCCGCCGGCGGACTGGTGGTCCGGACCGTCGACGGCCGCGCCGACGGCGCCCTGATCGGCCGGCTGGACCGGCGCGGACGGTTGCGCTGGTCGCTGCCCAAGGGGCATGTCGAGCGCGGGGAGACCACCGAACAGGCCGCCGTGCGGGAGGTCGCCGAGGAGACCGGCATCTCCGGCCGGATCACCGCCCGCCTGGGCAGCGTGGAGTACTCGTTCACCGCACAGGGCAAGCGCATCCACAAGCGGGTGCACCACTTCCTCATGGTCGCGCTGGACGACGAGCTGTCCGACGCCGACGTCGAGGTGACCGAGGTGGCGTGGGTGCCCCTGGCCGAGATGAACCACCGGCTGGCCTACGCCGGGGAACGCCGTCTGGCCCGGCGGGCCGTCGAACTGCTGGCGAACACCGCGTGAGCGGCGGGCCGGTCCGGACCCGCGCCGTCCTCGTCGTGCTGGCCGCCACGCTGCTGCTGTGGCCCTGCCTGGCCGGTCCGACCGGCACCCCGGCGCAGGCCCGGGAGCCCGACGGCACGACGAACGGCGAGACCACCGGCACCGATCCGACCGGCACCGGCGACCAGCCCTGGGCCCCCTACGGCGAGTTCGCCGGCCGCCTGGCGTTCGCCCTGGACGACCTCTCCCCGGCGGTGGTGACGGCCACCGCGGCGGACACCCTCACGCTCACCGCCACCGTCACCAACACCGGCCCGGACGTGCTGGCCGGGCTGACCGCACGCTTCCAGCGGGGGGATGCGGTCACCGACACCGCCGCCCTGCAGGAACGCATCGACCGTCCGGAGCAGCCTGTCGCCGTCATCCAGCCCACCTTCACCGCGCTGAGCACCACCACGCTCGATCCGGGCGCGACGGCCACGTTCACCCTGACCGCCCCGATCACCGGCACCGCCGCCGGCGGCCTGGACCTCGACCGGCCCGGTGTCTACCCGCTGATGGTCAACGTGAACGGGGAGGTCCGGGAACCGGACGGCGCCCGCGAGGCCCGCGTGGGCGAACTGCACGCCCTGATCACCGTGCTCGCGCTCCCCGCCGACACGGGCACGACCGACACGGCGGACGAGCCGGCGACCCCGGGGCCCACGCCGGTCCCGGTGGACCTGACCTGGCCGCTGGTCGACCGGCCGCACCTCGGGGTGGACGGCGTCTTCCTCGACGACGACCTGGTCGCCGAGATCTCGCCCGGCGGTCGTCTGTACGAGATCGCCGCCGCCCTGGCCGGCAGCGGTCTGCCCGACGGTTCGGCCACCGCCGTCGTCGACCCCCGCCTGCTGGACGAGGTCGACCGGATGACCCGCGGGTACCGGGTGCTTGCGCCCGGCACCGCCCAGGGTGCCCTGCAGCCCGTGCTGCCGACGGAGGGGGGCACGGGCGGCGACACCGCGGAGCCCACCTCGTCGACCACGACCACCGCGACCGGGTCGTCTACGGCCCCGTCGGCCGGCTCGGTCGCCGGATCCGTGACGGGCTCGCCGACCGGCACCGCCGCCGCGCCGCCGACCACCCCGGCGTCCGGCGCGCCGGCCGCCGGCGGCACGGCTGCGACCGACACGGCCACGGCCGCCGCTTCCGGCACGGACGCCGTCGAACCCGCCGGGACGGTGGCCGGCACCGGGACGACCGCCGCCCAGCGCTTCCTCACCCTGCTGCGGGAGATCGCCGCCGCCCGGCAGACCGTCGTCCTCCCGTACTCCGACCCCGATGTGGTGGCGTTGGTCCAGGCCGGTCTCGACGGTCAGCTGACCCGGTCGGTCGAACTGGGGCGCACCGTGGCCGAACGGGTGCTCACCGATCCCACGCCCGGATCGCCCACACCCGACCTGGACACCACGACCGCCCTGCCCCCCACGGGCACCCTGGACGACTCCACCGCCGCCGCACTGCTGGCCGCCGGGTACACCTCCGCCGTGCTCTCCCCGACCACCCTGACCGGCGCCGAGGGCACCGGGGACACCGTGGCGCCCGGAACGGTGACCGTCGACATCCGGCGCGGGACGGACGCCGCGGCGGACGGCGGGACCCTGCCGGCGGTCGTCGCCGACACCCGGGTGCTGCTCGACGCCGGTCCGCTGGCCGCGGCCGGCCGGGGCGGCGGCTGGACCAGCCGCCTGAACGTGATGACCGCGGTGCTCGCCCAGCGCAGCCTGGACGGCACCGACACCACCCCCACCGTGCTGGTGCCCGGCCGTACCACCGGCCTGACCGTCACCGACCTGACCCGGCTCGCCGAGACGGTGCAGACCCTGGCCGGCGCCGGCGCCGTCACCGGCGCCCCGCTGCGACAACTGACCTCCGGCGACCGGCCGGCGGCGAGTGACCGGCCGGTGACCCTGGCCTATCCGGACGCGGCGCGGGAGGCGCAGCTGGCCCCGGCCTACCTGGCGCGGCTGGCCGACCTCGACCGGGCCGTCACCTCCACCGGCACCGCGCTGTTGCCCCCGCAGGTGGCCGGCGAGGCCGATCCCGCCCTGCTGCTCGACCCCCTGCGCGAGGCCCTGGACGTCGCGACCTCCAGCACGCTGCGGGACGACCCGGCGCCGGGGACGGCTGTGCTGGACACCGTGGAGGCCACGCTGGCCGGGGTGCAGGGCGGCGTGGGGATCGCCTCCTCCGGCGGGTCGTACACGCTGGCCTCGTCGACGTCCCCGCTGGCGGTGACCCTGCGGAACACCACCCCCTACCGGGTGCAGGTGGGCCTGCAGCTCACCGGCGGGCAGGTCGTCGGGCTGACCGTGGTCGATCCGGGTCTGCAGACCCTGCTGCCCGGTCGGTCCGCCCAGGTGTCGGTGGAGACCACGGTGTCCCGGGTCGCGTCGTTCGTCGTCACCTCGCGCCTGATCAGTCCCGACGGCCGGGCCTGGGGCGAACCGGTGCCGTTGCCCGTCCGGTCCACCGCCTACGGGGCGTTCACCGTGATCATCGTGGCCGTCGCCGGGGCGGTGCTGCTGCTCATGGTCGTGCTGCGCATCCGGCAACGGGTCCGGGGCCGTCGCGCCCGGCTCGCCGCCGAGGCGGCCGGTGCCGTCGCACCCCCGTCGGACGGAGCCCCGCGGACCGACCCCGCCGGCGCGGACGCAGCCGTACCGGCCGACCCGGCCGCCACCCCCAGCCCGACGGAGCCCCGATGACCCCCCGCGCCCCGGTCCAGGCCGACCCCGACCCGGTCCAGCCCGACCAGGCCGCCGCCGACCAGGCGCACCGGGTGGAGCAGACCGTCGAGCAGATCGACGCCGGCCTGCGCACCGCCCGCACCGGCGGGGTGGTCCGCGCCGGCCTGCTGATGGCCTCGGCCACCCTGGTCAGCCGGGCGACGGGGTTCCTGGCCAAGGTGATCCTGACGACCACCTTCGGCCTCGGGCTCATCTACGACGCCTACACGCTCGGCAACACCCTGCCGAACATCGTCTTCGAGCTGCTCATCGGCGGCGTGCTCACCTCGGTGGCCATCCCGCTGCTGTCCCGGGCCCGGTCCGATCCGGACGGCGGCGAGGGCTACACCCAACGGCTGGTCACCATCGCCTTCGTCGGCCTGCTCGGGGCGACCGTGCTGGCCGTGCTGGCCGCGCCCCTGCTCATCCGGCTCTACCTGTCCACGGCGACCGCGGGCACCCAGCAGCTGGCCACCTCGCTGGCCTACCTGCTGCTCCCCCAGATCCTCTTCTACGGGCTGGCGGCGCTGTTCGGGGCGATCCTGAACGCCAAGGAACGGTTCGGCATCCCAGCCTGGGCGCCGGTGATCAACAACCTCGTGGTCATCGGGGTCGCCGTCGGCCTCAACCTCGCCAACGGCGGACCCATCCGCGAACTGACCCGCACGCAGTTCCTGATCCTCGGGCTGGGTACGACATTCGGCATCGTGCTGCAGGCCGCGATCATGCTGCCGGCCCTGCACCGGTCGGGCTTCCGGTTCCGGTGGCGCTGGGGGGGCGACCGTCGGCTGCTGGAGGCCGGCGGGCTGCTGCTGTGGACGCTGGGCTACGTCGGCGTCTCCCAGATCGGCTACATCGTGGTCACCAACGTGGCCGGCGACGCCTACGAGGGCGCCTACTCGACCTTCGCGACGGCGTCCCTGCTGCTCCAGTTGCCCTACGGGATCATCGGCGTCTCGATCCTGACGGCGATCATGCCGCGGATGAGTCGGCACGCCGCCGCCGGACAGCTGGACGCGGTGAAGTCCGACGCGTCGCTGGCCACACGCCTGTCCATCGTGGCGCTCACCCCGGTCGCCGCCGGGATGGCCGTGCTGGCGACGGCGATCGCCATCATCACGACCAAGTACGGCGCGGTGAACCTGGACTCGGCGATCCTCATCGGCTCCACGCTGGCCGCACTGGCCCTGGGGCTCGTCCCCCTCGCGGTCACCCTGGTGCAGATGCGCGTCTTCTACGCGATGAAGGACGCCCGCACCCCCACGCTGATCAACGCGGTGATGGTCGTCGTCCGGGTGCCGCTGATGATCGCCTGCATCCAGCTCGACGAACGCTGGGTGGTGCCCGGGCTGGCCGCCGCGACCAGCCTGTCGTACCTGGTCGGGGCGGTCACCGGGGAGATCTGGCTCCGCTCCCGGTACGGGTCGATGCGGACCCGCCGGACCCTGGTCACCCTGGTCAAGATGACCCTGGCCGGGGCGATCGGGGCCGGCGCCGCGCTGCTGGTCAGCCGGCGGCTGCTGGACCTGCAGGTCGTGAGCCTCGGCCCGGCCCTGCTCGAGGTGGCCGTGGTCGGCCTGGTCGGCCTGGTCGTCATCGCCGCGGTGGCGACCCTGCTCAAGGTGGAGGAACTGATCCCCGTGCGCGACCGCGTGCTGCGCCTGCTCGGCCTCGGTCGCCGGACCGGTGGCGACACCCCCACCGGCCCGGACGGGTCCGGCGGCGGCGGCCCGCAGGAGGCACCGACTACCCCGTCCGACGGGCCCCGTGACACCCTTCCCGGGCAGACCGCACCACCGGCGGGGCAACCCACCGGCGGCGACGGCGTCCCCCCCGTGGCCGCATCCGCCGCCGGGGCGGTCGACCAGCGCCCGGATCCATCCCCCGAGACCGAGCAGGTGAGCCCCGCGGTGAGCAAGGACGACAGCCCGACCAGCGGCCGGCGGTGGGAGACCCTCGACGACGACGCCGACGCGTTGGCCGCGCTGCCCCGCGCCGATCGGTCGGCCCCCGCCTCCCGGGCGCCCCTCGATCCGCCGGCGCCCGGCGCAGTGACGAGCGACATCGGTGACCAGCGCAACGGTGACCAGAGCGACGGTGACCAGAGCGCCGGCACTCCCGAGGACCGCGACCCGACGGACGGGCCCGGGACCGGCACCGGCGACGAGGCCCCCGTCCTGCTGCCCGGGACCGTGGTCGGCGGCCGCTACCGGTTGCTCTCGCTGGTCTCCACGGACGCGCAGGGCCACCGCTTCTGGCGGGCGAAGGACAGCGTGCTGCCGCGGGACATGGCCGTCACCCTGCTGCCGGACACCACCGGGGCGTCGGCGACGGTGGCCCGCACGCTGCGGGCCGGCCGGCTGCACCACATCGGCCTGCCGCAGACCCTCGACGTGGGCACCGACCAGGGGCAGTCGTACGTCGTCGGCCAGTGGGTCGACGGCAACACGCTCACCGAGATGCTGCAGCGCGGCCCGTTGGAGGACGCGCTGGCCGCCTCCATCACCGGGAAGGTGTCCGACGCGGTCGCGGAGGCGCACCGCAACGGCATCGCCCTGGGCGCGTTGAACCCCGATCTCATCCGGGTCACCGAGGACGGGCAGGTGCGGCTGTCCCACGTCATCGCGCACGCCTCCGCCACCCCCGATCAGGACATCCGGGCCGTCGGTGCCCTGCTGTACCTGATGCTGACCGGTTCCTGGCCGCTGCCCGAGGCGCGGACCGTGGCCACGGCGGGCCACCAGGACGACCTCCCGACGCTGCCCGCCGCCCCCACCCGCCGCGGCCGGGAGGTGCCGGCGGTGGAACTGCGGCCGCAGATCAACCCGGCCCTGTCCACCCTGGCCGAGCGGGCCCTGCATCCCGACGAGCCGGACGGCATCCACGCCGTCGGCGCCGTCACGGCCCTGCTGGCCGCCCCCGAGGTGGAGCCGGTCGACGACGGCGACGAGGAGATGGTGCCGCTGAACGCGGCCGACCGTCGGCTCGTGCGCGAGCGCCGGGTCAAGCTGTCGCTGGCCCTGACCGTGCTCGCCGTGTTCGCCGCACTGATCGTCATCGTGGTGGCCAGCCTGGGCAAACAGGCGTTGGCCACCGTCCAGAACACCACCCCGATCGACGTGAGCGCGCTGGAGACCGGGCCGCCGGCGTCCTCGTCGGCGGCCGAGGTCGCCCCCGCCCCGGCGCCGACCACCGAGGCCCCGGCGACGACCGAGGCCGCACCGAGCACCCCGGCCCCGCCGCCCGCGGCCCCGGTGGGGATCGTCGGCGGGACCGTCTACGACCCGGAGGGCGACGGCAACAAGGACTACACGTCCTACGTCGACCGCGCCTACGACGGGAACCCGGACACCGCCTGGTTGACGCTCGTCTACTTCCAGCAGTTCCCGACGCTCAAGCCCGGCGTGGGCATCACGGTCCAACTCGAACGGGCGGTCACCCCGACCTCGGTCACCGTGACCAGCCCGTCGCCGGGCACGGTCATCGAGATCCGCACGGCCACCGGCCCCGACCAGCCGCTGGACCAGACCCAGGTGGTGGGGACGGGTGTCGTGCTCGACGGCGGGGGCGGAGCCAACGCCGATCTGGTCATCCCGGTCACCGCGGCCCCGTCGTCGTCGTACCTGACGGTGTTCGTCACCAAGATGAACGGGTCCGGCCGGCAGTGGCAGTCCAAGATCTCCGAGATCCAGGTGACCGGCAGCTGATCGACCGGCGGGAATGACCGGGCCCCGGACGGCGTTGTGCGGGGCAGCCGACCAGCAGACTGTGCAGGTCCCCGGGGGTCGATCGAGTCCCCCACCAGTGACGGCGCGACCCGGCCACGGCCGGCAGCACACCCGAGGAGAGACGTGAGCCAGCACCCGTTCACCGCGAGCACCGATTACACCGGTGTGGGCGAGCCGGTACCCACGGCCGAGTCCGGGACGGCCGCGGGCTTCGCCTCGCAGGCCGACGAGGCCGCCGCCGAGACCGAGCGTTCGATCGAGGACGCGCAGTCGCAGGCCCTGGCTCCCGACCCGGCCGACCGGGTGCACGACGTCATCGTCGTGGGATCCGGGCCGGCCGGATACACCGCCGCCATCTACCTGGCCCGGGCCGAGCTGGCCCCGTTGGTCTTCGAGGGCTCCCAGTACGGCGGCGCCCTGATGACCACGACCGAGGTGGAGAACTTCCCCGGGTTCGTGGACGGCATCCTCGGCCCGGAGCTGATGGCCAACATGCGGTCCCAGGCCGAGCGCTTCGGCGCCGATCTCCGCTCCCAGGACGTCGAGTCGGTCGACCTGCTCGGCGAGATCAAGACGGTGACCGTGGACGGCACCACCTACCGCTCCCGCGCCGTGGTGCTGGCCACCGGATCGGCGGCCCGTTATCTCGGTCTGCCCGAGGAGCAGGCCCTGATCGGTCGCGGTGTGTCGGCCTGTGCCACCTGTGACGGGTTCTTCTTCCGCGACCGCGACATCGTCGTGGTCGGCGGCGGCGACTCCGCCATGGAGGAGGCCACCTTCCTCACCCGCTTCGCCCGGTCGGTGACGATCGTTCACCGCCGCGAGGAGTTCCGGGCCAGCGCGATCATGCTGGAGCGGGCGCAGGCCAACCCCAAGATCCGCTGGATCACCAACGCCGCGGTGAGTGCCCTGCACGGGGAGAGCACGCTGACGGGCGTCACCCTCACCGACACCCGCACCGGGGAGCGCAGCGAGCTCGACGTCACCGGCCTGTTCGTGGCCATCGGCCACGACCCGCGATCCGAGCTGGTCACCGGCCAGCTGGACACCGACGACGAGGGCTACGTCATCGCCGGCCGGCACGGCGCCGGGACCAGCACCAACGTGGCCGGCGTGTTCGCCTGCGGCGACGTGGTCGACCACACCTACCGGCAGGCGATCACCGCAGCCGGGTCCGGCTGTGCAGCCGCCCTCGACGCCCAGCACTGGGTCGCCGCCCACCCCCGCACCGCCGTCGACTCCGCCACCACCGCCGGTGACGTCAGCACCGTCCGGGACACCGTCAGCGTCTGACCGGCCACCGGCCGATCACCGCCCCCGCTCTCACCCGCCCGCACCACCCGCCCGCAATCGCACAGAAGAAGGAGCCACCATGGCCACCAAGAAGGTCACCGACGCCTCGTTCACCGAGGACGTCCTGCAGTCCGACAAGCCCGTCATCGTCGACTTCTGGGCCGAGTGGTGCGGCCCGTGCCGCATGATCGCCCCGATCCTCGAGGAGATCTCCTCCACCCACGCCGACAAGGTCACCGTGGCCAAGCTGGACATCGACGCCAACCCGCAGATCGCCCAGCAGTACCAGATCCTGTCGATCCCGACCATGCTGGTCTTCCAGGGCGGCAAGCCGGTCAAGCAGGTCGTCGGGGCCAAGCCCAAGGCCGCGCTGCTCGCCGAGTTCGCCGACGTCCTGGCCTGATCCACCCGCGCCTGACCCGCGCACCCGATGCCGGATCCCCTCCCGAGGGGGTCCGGCATCGTGCTGTCCAACCTCGTCCAGCCTCGTCCAGCCCCGCCCGTGCCCGTCCCTGCCCGTCCGTCCTGGGCTCCGGTCGGTGTGTGTCCTCGTGCGTCCGTGTGCGCCCCGCGCCGCCGAGCCGGGACGGGGTGCGGTGGTGGGCACTCACGCCGGGAGCGGCATAAAGTGGTCGGCGCCGTCGGGGATGTCGACCGTCGGCACGGCGACCTCGGGTGGGAGCTCGAGCAGGTGGCGACCCGAACGGGTGACCCACCGGCGACCGGCGGGTGGATGCCCGATCGGGGCGCTCGCCGTGACAGTGTCGGGTGCGCCCGGCGACCGACCCGGTCGGCGGTGCCGAGCCGGCGACCACGACCGACACGAACCACCGGGCACGATCCGGCGAGGACGACGAGGAGAACGAGTGCTGCTGCGACGCGGAGACCGAGGATCGGCGGTGGCGGCCCTGCGGGCCTCGCTGGCGTCCCTGGAGCTGTTGCCCCCGGTCCGTCCGGCGGTCGACGGAACTGCGCTCAGCGGTGCTCCCCGCCCCGCCCCCGGCAGCACGGACGGGGGCGCTGCCGACGCGGAGGTCGAGTTCGACGAGGCCGTGGACGGTGCCGTCCGGAGCTTCCAGCAGCGCCGCGGTCTCATCGTCGACGGCATCGTCGGCCCGGTGACGACCCGGGCCCTGACCGACGCCCGCTGGACGCTGGGTGATCGCGTCCTGGCCTACGCCCTGTCCGCCCCGATGTCCGGCGACGACGTGACCGCCCTGCAGGTCCGGCTGGCCGAGATGGGCTACAACACCGGCCGTGCGGACGGGATCTTCGGCGCCCTCACCGACGGCAGTGTGCGCGATTTCCAGCGCCACCGCGGTCTGGTCGACGACGGGGTCTTCGGCGCCGAGACCTACCGCGAGCTCAACTGGATCGGCCGGATGGTCACCGGGGGTCGGCCGCAGTACCTGCGGGAGTACCAGTTGCTCCGCCAGTCCGGCCCGCGGCTGCAGGGCAAGCGCATCGTGCTGGACCCCGCCCACGGTGGCGAGGACACCGGGTGGGAGGTCGACGGTGTGCGGGCCGCCGATCTGACCTACGACATCGCGCGGCGCCTGGAGGCGCGGATGGTCGCCACCGGCATGTCGGTGTGGCTCACCCGCGGCCCCGACGACAACCCCTCGATCGACGACCGTGCCCGGCTGGCCAACGAGGTCAACGCCGATCTGCTGCTGAGCCTGCACGTGGACGGTTCCCCGTCCGAGCTGGCCAACGGTCTGGCCACGTTCCACTTCGGTACCGATTCCGGGTCGACGTCGTCGATGGGCGAGACGCTCGCCGAGCTGGTGCAGCGCGAGCTCGTGGCCCGGACCCGGTTCACCGACTGCCGGGTCCACCACCGCCCGTGGGACATCCTGCGGCTGACCCGGATGCCGGCGATCCAGGTCGAGCTGGGTTACCTGTCCAACCCGCGCGAGCGGAAGTCGCTGTCCACCGAGCACTTCCGCGACGTGCTGACCGACGGGCTACTCGTCGCGGTCAAGCGGCTCTACCTGCAGGGACAGGACGACCCGCACACGGGGACGTTCACCTTCTCCGACCTGCTGGCCCACGAGGCCACCGTGCGCGACTCGGCCTGACGGTCCCCCGGGAGCCCGGTCAGCGGGCGCCGGCGAGCTCCCGTTCGCGCGCGGCGACGGGGTGGGTGGAGGGCACGGTGATGACCGTGAACAACTTCTCCAGCGCGGACTCGACGTCGGCCTTCCACCCCGACCCGGAACGCAGCTCGTAGCGCAGGCGCGGGTAGCGGGGGTGGGGGGCGACGGGGACGAAGCCGACCGCCTCGGCGAAACCGGCGGGGATGAGGCAACGGGGGACTCCCGCGTCCAGCAGATCCGCGACGATGTCGTCCGCCCGCTCGTCCCCGCCCGGTTCTCCCCCGTTCGGTGCCTCCCCGCTCGGTTCGTCCCCCGGCAGCGCCCCCTCCACCCGCCCGAAGACCTCGATGGCCCGTACCCCGCGGCGGGTGAGATCGGCGACGACCCCGTTCATCAGGTACCGGCCGAGGCCCTGACCGGTGTGCTCGGGGGAGATCCGGGCGGCGGTGAGCAGGACCGCATCGGGGGAGACCGGGGCGGTGGGGAACGCGGCGGCGCCGGGGACCGCAGTGGGCGGGGCGTACAGCGCGAAGCCCACCGCCTCCCCGTCGACGGTGACGATCTGGCCGGCCGATCCCCAGGTCAGCATGACCCCGGAGAGCCAGACCTCCTTCTCGAACCCGGCCTGGCCCAGCGCCGCGGCCGCGTCGACCGCGTCGGCCGGCAGCTCCCACTGGACGCAGGACCGGCAGCGCTCGGGGAGGAGCCCGACGGTGGACATGGAGAGCGGGACCAGTGCGCGCGTCACCCGATGCGTCCCCGATCTCATGTCCGTCAGCCGGGCCCGACCACCGTGCGGACCGCGATCCAGGATAGGTGGTGGCCGCCCGGCACCGGCTCGGCCCGACCGTGGGCATCGTCGCACCGGTGTCCGACCGCGGGCGGCGGGTCCGCGCCCGCTCGGGCCCGGCTCACCCGGCCCGACAGGGCCACGGCGCTAGCATGTGCGCGACCCGCCTCCGAGTCCGTCCCCACCCCGCTGCCGCCGTCCTCCTGGTGGCCCGGGCCACCGGGACCGCCGCGCCGCGGAGGCAGCCGCCGCGAGAGGACGTCATGACGGGCAACAGCCTGGACCCGCACCTGAACCGGTACGCGCGCCGCACCGAGGGCATGCGGGCCTCGGCCATCCGCGCCCTCTTCGCCGTGGCCAGCCGGCCAGAGGTGGTCTCCCTGGCCGGCGGGATGCCCTACTTGAACTCGCTGCCGCTCGGGATGCTGGGCCAGGACGTCAACCAGCTCGTCGCCGAGGAGGGCCTGACCGCCCTGCAGTACGGCTCGGGGCAGGGGATCCTGGCCCTGCGCGAGCAGATCTGCGAGGTCATGGCCCTGGAGGGCATCCAGGCCCACCCGGACGACGTGGTGGTCACCGTGGGGTCGCAGATGGCCCTGGATCTGGTGACCCGGATCTTCTGCGACCCGGGCGACGTCATCCTCGCCGAGGCACCGTCCTACGTCGGGGCGCTGGGCACCTTCGCGGCCTACCAGGCGCAGGTGGTGCACGTGGCCATGGACGCGGACGGACTGATCCCGGAGGCGCTGACCGCGGCCATCGCGAGCTGTCGGGCGGCCGGCCGACGGATCAAGCTGCTGTACACGATCCCCAACTTCCACAACCCGGCCGGCGTGACCCTGTCCGACGAACGACGCGGCGTCATCGCCCGTATCTGCCGCGACGAGGGCATCACCCTGCTGGAGGACAACCCGTACGGGCTCCTCGGTTTCGACGACGCCGTGCACCGGGCGATCCGCGCCGACGACCCGGACAACGTCATCTACCTGGGTTCGTTCTCCAAGACGTTCGCCCCCGGGCTGCGCGTCGGCTGGGTGCTGGCCCCGCACGCGGTGCGGGAGAAGCTGGTGCTGGCCAACGAGGCCGCCACGCTCAATCCGCCGGTGCTGAACCAGATGATCGTGTCGCGGTACCTGGCCACGTTCGACTGGATGGGGCAGATCAAGGCCTACCGGCAGACCTACGCGGAGCGGCGGGACGCCATCCTGGCCGCCCTGACCGAGTACATGCCCGCGGGAACCACGTGGACGACCCCCCAGGGTGGCTTCTACGTCTGGATCACCCTGCCGGAGGGCTTCGACAGCGCGTCGATGCTGGCCCGTGCCGTGTCCGCGCGGGTCGCGTACGTCCCGGGCACCGCGTTCTACGCCGACCAGCTCGGCAGTCGGCAGCTCCGGCTGTCCTACTGCTTCCCCACCCCCGAGCGCATCGAGGAGGGGGTGCGCAGGCTCGCCGGCGTGCTGAACGGTGAGCTCGATGTCATGCGGACCTTCGGAACCGGAGCCACCCGCGCCCTGGAGGGGCCGCAGTCGCCGGCCCCGAACACCGTCTGACCCCGCGCCCGGCCGGACCGTCCGCGCCCCGACCAGCTCACCTCCGATCTGCCGATCAGCGCCCCTCGCGGGCCGGAATGCGAGTACGGAATGTCCCAGCCCCACGTGATGGTCCTCGCCGGTGGCCTCACCCACGAGCGCGAGGTGTCCCTGCGTTCGGGATCGCGCATCGCCGAGGCGCTCCGCCGCCACGGCGTCGAGGTGACGATCCGCGATGCGGACGCACATCTGCTGCCGTGGATGGCCGAACACCGTCCCGACGCCGCGGTCATCGCGCTGCACGGCGGTCGGGGCGAGAACGGGGCCATCCAGAGCATTCTCGAGATGGCCCGGCTGCCCTACCTCGGAACCGATTCCAGCAACTGCCGTCTCGCCTGGAACAAGCCGACGGCCAAGGATCTCATCCACCGGGCGGGTCTGCCGACCCCGAAGTGGTTCACGTTGGCGCACGACACCTTTCGGGATCTGGGTGCCGGTGCGGTGATCGATCTGCTCGTCGGGCACCTCGGCCTACCGATCATGGTGAAACCGCACAACGGCGGGTCCGCCCTCGGCGCGGTGGCCGTGCACGATGCCGCCGACATGCCGGCGGCGTTCGTCTCCGCGTTCGCGTACGGCGACGTCGTCGTCGTCGAGCAGTTCGTCCCCGGTACGGAACTGGCCATCACCGTCGTCGAGGACGAGAACGGGCCCCGGGCGCTGCCCGCGGTGGAGATTGTGCCCACCAGCGGGGTCTTCGACTACGAGGCCCGGTACACCGCCGGCTTCACCACGTATCACACCCCGGCCCGCGTCTCCGACGAGATCGCCGGTCAGGCCGCCGATCTCGCCCTGGCCGCGCACCGGCTGCTCGGTCTGCGCGACTTCTCCCGGACCGATGCGATCGTCGACGCCGCGGGGGTGGTCCAGTTCCTCGAGGTCAACGTCTCACCGGGGCTGACCGAGACGTCGCTGTTGCCGATGGCGGTCCAGGAAGCGGGCCTGGAACTGGGTGCTGTGTACCGGGACCTCGTGCTCCGCGCCATCGGGCGCGACTCGGCCGCAACCGGCTGACCGTCCGTCTCACGTCGGGCAGGGCTGATCGGACCCCCGGAGGCGACGCCTCCCGGGGGTCCGATCGTTCGTCACCGTGACGAAGAGGCGCCAGGTCCACCTCAGCGAGCTCGAGGCGGGTCAGGCGCCCGTGTCGGTGCGTTGGCCGTGACCGGCTGCGACGGTGGGCGCCATGACCGCCAGGATGCGGGAGAGATCCTCACCGGTGGCGAACTCGACGACGATGCGCCCCTTGGCCTTGCCCATCTCGACCCGTACCCGGGTCTCGAACGTGTCGGACAGATCGCTGGCCAGCTCCGGCAGTCCGGGCACGGCCCGGCGTGCCGGGGTGGATCGCCGGCGCACGGTCCCCCGACCCAGCAGCAGGGTGACCGCCTCCTCGGTGCCGCGCACCGACAGGCCCTCGGCGACGATGCGGGCGGCGAGCAGTTCCTGGTCGTCCGCGTCCGGCAGGGACAGCAGGGCCCGCGCGTGACCGGCGGACAGCACCCCGGCGGCCACACGTCGCTGCACGGCGACGGGCAGACGGAGCAGTCGGATCGTGTTGGAGATGACGGGCCGACTGCGACCCAACCGGGTGGCCAGCTCGTCCTGGGTGACGTCGAACTCCTCGAGCAGCTGCTGGTAGGCCGCCGCTTCCTCGAGGGGGTTGAGGTTGGCCCGGTGGATGTTCTCCAGCAGGGCGTCGCGCAGCAGGGCGGAGTCCTCGGTGCGCCGCACGATGGCCGGGATGACGGCCAGTCCGGCCTGTTGCGCCGCCCGCCACCGCCGCTCGCCCATCACGAGCTCGTAGCCGCCGTCCACGGGGCGGACGACCACCGGCTGCAGCAGGCCGAACTCCCGGACCGAGTGGGCCAGTTCCTCGAGCGCCTCCTCGTCGAACGCCGCCCGCGGGTTGCGGGGGTTCGGCCGGATGTCGCCGACGGCCACCTCGCGGTACTGGGGGCCGTCGGTGTCCGTTCCCGCGGGCGACGTCACCTCGTCCGGGTTCGACACCGGCGCGTCGGCCGGGGACGCGGCAGCAGCGTCGCGGCTCCGTGAGCTGTCCGCGTCGGTGCGCCGACCCGAGGTACCCCGGGGCGCTGCCGCACGGGCAGGCGCGTCGTCGACCGGTGTGGTGCGGGACGGGGTCTTCCGCGGGTTGCGTGCCGGCGTCTCGACGGTCCGGTCCAGCGCGTCGGCCACGGTGCGCCGCTTGCTGGCGGCCCGAGAAGCATTGCTCTGCTTCGGTTCTCGATCCTGGGCGGGGCGGTCGAGGGTCGTCGTGCCCGCCGTACCGGAACCGCTCATGAACACGTCGGAGACCGTGTTGGTGCTCGGACCGGTGGGGATGAGCGCGGCCAGGCCCCGCCCGAGGCCACCGCGGGTCTTGGGGGTCATGCGATCTCCTTCGTTCCGCGCTCGGCGATCTCGCGAGCGGCGTCCAGATAGCTCAGGGCTCCACGGGAGCCGGGGTCGTAGGTCATGACGGACTGGCTGTATCCCGGAGCCTCGGAGACTTTCACCGACCGGGGGATGTTG
Organism: Nakamurella flavida; assembly: GCF_030811475.1. Lineage (NCBI taxonomy): Bacteria > Bacillati > Actinomycetota > Actinomycetes > Nakamurellales > Nakamurellaceae > Nakamurella > Nakamurella flavida. The sequence goes on along the minus strand of NZ_JAUSQV010000001.1, from coordinate 2,684,708 downwards.
GTGGTCAGCACCTTGTCGCCGAAGTGGCTGCGCACTTCCGCGGCGACCTGCTCGGCCAGTCGGGTCCGGGAGTCGTACATGGTGAGCAGGATCGTGGACACCAGCAGACCGGGGTTGAGGTGCTGCTTCACCAAATCGATGTTGCGCAACAGCTGACCGAGGCCTTCCAGTGCGTAGTACTCGCACTGGATCGGGATGAGGACCTCCTGGGTGGCCGTCATGGCGTTCACCGTGAGCAGGCCGAGTGAGGGCGGGCAGTCGATGAGGACGTAGTCGTACTCGGCCGGGATCGCCTCGATGGCCATCTTGAGCCGGTTCTCCCTGTTCTCCATCCCGACGAGCTCGATCTCGGCGCCGGCCAGGTCGATGGTCGCGGGGATGACCCCGAGCCGGGGGGCGTCGGGGCAGGTCTGGATGGCCTCCGCCGCGGTGAGCTCGCCCAGGAGCACGTCGTACGACGATGGCGTGCCCGATGTCCGTTCGATGCCCAGGGCCGTACTCGCATTGCCCTGCGGGTCGAGATCGATGACGAGCACGTGCAGCCCGGAGAGAGCCAGGGCGACCCCGATGTTCACCGTGGTGGTGGTCTTGCCCACCCCACCCTTCTGGTTCGCCACCGAGAAGATGCGGCGGTGCCGCGGGCGGGGCATGGTCAGGTGACCGCTCCGCATCTCGACCGCCCGGCGGGCCGCCTGCCCGATGGGGCTCTCGTCGGGTGAGACACCCGGGGGAAGATCGACATCCACGGTCATGCAGGCCTCCGTCCATGAGTTGCCGCGTCGCGACGATGACGCCGGCAACCGTTCGGACCTTACGGGTTGACCGTCCGAGTACTCGCCGGAGCTCGCCGGTGTCGGCGGCTTTCTCGGGCACCGCGGCGTGTCGGCGATCGGGGCCCTGCGTGTCGCGAGATCGCCCTGTCCACCTCTGGGCAACCGCACCCCGACCACGTGGCCGCCCGGACAGAGGCTGCACAGTCAAGGCTCGACCGCCACCCCGACCGACGTGGTCACTGTGTTTCACGTGGAACATGGGAGCGCTGGACCCATGAGGAGGAACAAGGACCCCGGTGTGGTCCGGCCCAATCAGAAGGGCACGCGAGGCCAGGCGATCAGTCCTCAGCCGGCCCTCTGTGTTCCACGTGGAACGTCCGTCTGGATCCGATCTCACCACGGGGCGCTGACGCAGCGACGACCTCCATGACGGGCGATGGTGCAGCTCCGATCCTGGGGGATGACCCCGGTTCTCGAGCTGGAGCCCTGTGCGTCTGGTCGATGGTCAATTGTGCAGCCCCATCACGATGTTTCACGTGGAACATGGGCTCGGCAATCTCTTCCGGAGCGCGACGTCGGGCGTCAGCGTTTCCGACCCGAAGGCACGCTGTCCGAGATCGCCCCGCGAGATTCGCAGAACTACCCGCCGCCGTGCCGAGAAGGATCGGGAATCGGTCGGCGCTTGGTGTCCACATCACGGCCACCCTCATCACCGATCGCGGATCGGAGCATCCCGCCGGTATCGCCGCGCGGAGGCGGAGCGGTCTTGGACGCCTGGCCTGTCTCACGTGAAACACCGGATCCGCGACCGCGCCTTCTCCTCGGCGCGGGGACAACGGTCCCGGGCTGTCCCGGGCGTTCCCTGAACACCTGGCTCCGGGGGGAGGAGCCACTGCTCGGATCGGCCGCCCTGGCGGCTTTCGTTCCAGCCGACCTCGGCAGCCAGCCGTCGGTTCTCGACGACGGGGTGAACAGTGACAATCCCCCGGTGTCGCGGAGTTGCGCTCTCTGCATCCGGCCGGCCCAACGCTCCCGCCTCGGTTCTGGGTGCTCACACCCCGGGGGCAGTCCTCGCACGCTGCCCATCGGAGAGAGGACCCGTGTTTCACGTGAAACACCACTGGTGGTGCTGAACAGGAACCGTGGTGCTCGCTGCGGGGATCCCCGCCCGGAGACTCACGGGCGCTCCAGGACGTCCGTGGGCTACCCGCCCCTCTCGTCGCAGGCTCTGCTCCCGTTCCCCATCAGACCTCGACACCAGGCCACCGGGCGCAGATCGGTGGTGCTTGCTCCCAGGTGGAGCTGCAGTCATCGAAAACGCGCGGATTCACGTGAAACAGCCGACTCGCCGGTCATCGAGCTCCGTCACCTGTCTGCTCCCGAAGACGTCCCGGTGGACCGGTGGGGTCCGGCCATCACTGACAGAGCCCGGGGATTGTGCACCCGCTGCCTACAGACCAGGGCCGCCCGGTGGCCAGCACGGCCGTTTTCGCGACCAGTTGCGCCGACATTCCGTGTCACTGCCGTCTTGGACCCCATACCGCGGCACAGAACGGGGCCACCGCGGGGGCATCACCCGGATCTCCTGACGCTCAGTTCCGCCGGCGAGGTGCCCCAGTGACAGCAGCGGGCATCTGCTGGCCGCCGGCTCCGATCTCCGAGCCAGGCGAGCACAGTGGATACCTGGGCCCGCCTGAGAACACTGGTCTCGCCCGCTCCTCGGACCTGCCAGCCCGTGGTCAGGCGACTCGAGCGCGTGTGCCCGCCCTCCCACACCGGATCCGCCGTTCGGAGCCGTCGGCGAACGGGTCGAGGTCCGAGCACCTTCGCCGACCAGCTGGCCACGCTCGTTCGGAGTCACGCGCAACCCATCTCCACCGCACGGAGACCGTCGAGCCACAGGTCGGTGCCGCGAGAGAGCCACAGAGTGGGTCCCGCCAGCCCGTACTCCCGCACGTGGGCCATCACGAGGGGAGGGTGCGGCATAACCGCCTGGTCGCGCGGTACTCCACCGTCCCACCCCACGTCGCGGCCCGGATCGGTACGACCGAAGTTCAGCCCTGCACCGCCGCACTGGGTCACGACCGGCCGAATGACCCATCACGAACGCGCGAGGTCGGGACGTCAACGGAGTGCTTCCGACCGGGGGTTGGAGACTGGGGTCGTCTCGGCCTGTCGATGATCGACCTCCGGCCGGCCGTCCACGGTCTTTCGATCGCGCAGTGGTCTCTCGCCGGCTCCCTTCTGCGGTCACCCACCCGCCTGTTCGGACGAGTCAGGCTGCCGTGGGAGGGAAGGTCTGTCAGCCGCTCTCTGCCCCTCGCCCTGGCCGACGACTGATGCTGCCCGGCGCGTGGTCTCAGGTGTACCAGGGTCCTCAGGTGAGATCCTGCCGGTCCCCCCTCGTGTGGTCTGCGGTACCGGCTCACCCGGCAGGCCCCAGCCGGCCCCGGGGGGTGAGCCCGAACCCGTCATCTGCTGCGCGACGGACGGCGGCAGCCTGGTTGCAGACGCCGACCGCCGTTCTGTCCGAGGGCCGGCCCTCGTTGAATCGCCGACGGATGGATCACCCGGCCATGGATGGCGGGCGTCTCCTCTGCACCGTGGACCACGGAAAATGGACACAGCCCAGTCCTCGAGGTGGGTGCACCCGAGGATCGGGACACCCACGTCCGCCGCACCGCCCCGGGCGGGGCAGCCTCTGGCAGTCGAATCCCGACGACCCCGCCGACGCCGACGTCGCCTGGTCGGTGCTGGGGCCGACCCGCACCTGGCGTGCGTAGCCGGATCGGGCTACCGAACCGGGTCAGTCACGTCCTCCCACCACCTGCCGTTCCGTCGGGCGCCGTCGAGCCCGGACGGGATTCGCAGGATGCCTCACCGGAACCTGCCGAGACCCGAGGCTGCCCTCTCCAGAAAGGCTCAGGCCGGAACCGAGCGAGCCTGGCCGTCACCGATGGATCAGAGCCGGCCGGTGAACCGCGCTCCCACTCATGACTGCGGTCCGCGGCCACCTGCCGGAGCCCAGCCAGCCCTCCCACCCACCTCCTGCCATTTCTGTCACGCCCCGGCGGGCTCCATCGGCGCCGAGTCACGTGGTCTGATGTCCCCCAGGATGGGCACCATGGGAGCGGGGGACGAAGGTCCGGGCCGCCGGGGGACCCCCGTTGCCGTCGCATCCGCGTCTGACTGTCACCGTGACGTATTGGGTGCTGGTCTCCGGTCATCGGTAGCTTCGTCTGATCGTACTTCCGCGTCCCTGTGGGCATGTCATGCTCTCCACCGTCGGAAGCTGTTGCACTGCAGCGTTTCTCGGATCTGACCGAGCGGAAGTGAGTTGACGAGCCCAATGGACCCGCCGAACGGGGCAGAGAGCTCCGATCCACGTACCTTCCATCGGCTGGATCCTGACGAAACAGCACGACGCGATCCAGAAGTGCGCCTGAGCCGGCGCACCTCCGCAACGAGAATACGATCGGAGCTCGGCCCGTTCCCTCTCCACCGACGCATTACACCGACCATCGTGACCCTGCGGCCGGTGGAGGTGATCCAGCGCATCCCGGCAGCGAGGCCGGCGACCTCGTCCCGCCGGCCGGCCCGATCCGACGCTCGACACCTGGCTGAGATCGCAGGTGGGGCTCCTGAGGTCCGACCCAGCCCTGCCCTGGACTCGGCCGGGGCGACATCGACGGATGGTCCGGTATGTGCCGGCGGTGTGCGGGGTGCGGCTCGCCCGCCACGACCCGACCCGCCTGCGGACACCTCGAGCAACCCCGGCGTCAGGAGCCGCCCGTCGTTGTCGGTTCACCGGCGGAGCATCCCGTCGTCCCCCGGTGGGTGGTCCGGCGGCCGGCTCCGCCCAGTCCGACGTCGATCCGCGGCGACAGCGGGACGACGTCCGCACCGTCGACGCGCGTCCCCTCCCGCCGGGCGCGCGTCGGCGAGACCACGACGTCCGTCCCGCCGCCCCCCGTCCACACCGCCGCCCATCCGCAGAGTGACCGTTGCCCGCAAGTGGGTCGAACTGAGGTGCCGCCGCTCGTGCCACCCGCCGACGCCGGCGGCGGAACATCGCGCACGGCGCTGGGCCGGGCCACCGACCACTCACCCCTGATGACCAGAGTGGAACCCGTGAGAGGCAACGGGTTTCCCACGGAGCCCCCGTGTCCACGGCCGGCCCCACGGTTCTCGCCCTCACCGGCTCCCCGTTCGGACGACGCATTGGCCCACACGGCGACCGTCCCGGTGCGGTCAACACGGGACAGGGGAGTCCCCGCAGGGAACGCGGCCACGACGCCGACGTGCCCCCCATGAGGGACCCCGGTTCGGCCGCAGACCGGTTCCTTCGCCGACCTGGGCGCGAGTACCACCGGGCGCAAGCACCCCGGAAGTCGGACACCGGCACGGGCCCTCCGCGGACGGCCCCCGGGCGGTCGAGCGGAATCCCGGTCCATTGTCGCGCTGGACGGTCGAGAATGCCCTGCTACCCGTCCTTCTCCGGTGAGTGATCACGAGATCAGATGCACCGGGGACGGTCTCGCAGAAGCCTGAACGGACCCGCGGGCCCCTCGTGGGAGCGCGTCGGTGCGGTTGCGCGCCGAGCCGCATCCGGGTCGGCCCCGACGCCACCCGGGGCGGCAGGCGGCGGGCCAGCGGAATCGGTCAGGGGCGGCGGGTCCCGCGCCCCGCGCCGCGCCGACCCTGGGCCACGCGCTCCATCCGGCCGTGCACCACGAGGGTGGGGGGATCGACGATGTCGAGGCCGACCGTGCGCACTCGGAGATCGGCGATACCGGTGCGCCCGACGGCACTGCGGTCACGGTCGATCTCCTCCGCGGCGGACGATCCCTTCAGGGCCATCAGCTCTCCGCCGAGCCGCAGCAACGGCGCCGACCAGGTCGCCAGTTTCGCCAACGGGGCGACCGCGCGGGAGGTCACCACGTCGGCACCACCGCACGCGTCGATCACCTCGTCGGCCCGCCCGCGGATCACCGTGCAGCGGTCCAGACCCAGCTCCTCGACGACCTCGGTGAGGAACTGCACGCGCCGGGCCAGCGGCTCGACCAGGACGACCCGGCAGGTCGGGTGGGCGAGCACGAGCGGGATGCCGGGCAATCCGGCGCCGCTGCCGATGTCCACCACGACGGCACCGTCGGGCACCATCTCGGCCAGGACGGCGGAGTTCAGGACGTGGCGGCTCCACAGCCGGTCCGGCTCGCGCGGGCCGATCAACCCGCGGATCACGCCCTCCGTGGCCAGCAGCTCCACGTACCGGCGGGCCAGCTCGAGACGCTCACCGAAGACGGCTGCCGCGGCCGACGGTTCGACCTCGATCCGCGCGCCGGACGGATGCGCGTCCCCAGACTCCGGCGCATCCCCGACCGGCGCGGGGGCGGACGCCGGCTCGTGCTCGGTCAGGACGCCGGGCTGACGACGACCCGACGCCGCGGCTCCTCGCCCTCGCTGGAGGACGTCGCGCCCTCGACCAAGCCGACGGCGTCGTGCACGATCTTGCGTTCGAACGGATTCATCGGCGACAGCTTCTGGACCTCACCGCTGGCGATGACCTCCTCGGCCGCCTTGCGGCCGACCTCGGCAAGCTCCGACCGCCGGCGGGCCCGGTATCCGGCGATGTCGAGCATCAGCCGGGACCGCTGACCGGTCTCGGCCAGAGCGGCCAACCGGGTCAACTCCTGCAGCGCGTCCAGGACCTCCCCGCGCTCGCCGACCAACCGGTCGACGTCCCCGCCGCCCAGGATCGACACCACGGCGCGCTCACCCTCGACGTCCAGGTCGATGTCGCCGTCGAAATCGAGGATGTCGAGCAGACGCTCCAAGTAGTCGCCGGCGGCGTCGCCCTCGGCCACCAACAGGTCATGGGCGGACTCGGCGGAGCGGCGGCCGCCGGCGGGAGCCGTCGACGAACCGTCCGCGCTCTCCCCGCCGGCCATGTCCCCATCGGGGCCGGCGTCGACGGAGACCGACTGCGCATTCTCGTCGTCGACAGCCGAGACCTCGGACGCCCGATCGGTGCCGACCGCCGTCCCGTCGTCCTCGATGACGGCAGTTCCGGGGGTTGCGGTGTTCTCACTCATGTCTGCTTCTTTCCTCTGGGCTGCACGACTCTGGGCACCTGCAGCACGACGACGGCACAGTGGAACGGTCGACCGACCCGAGCGGCTGGGACCGTGCACACGGCGACGGCGTCAGCGCCTGCCGGACTTCTTCCGGCTCCGCGGGTTGCGCCCGGCGCCGCCGCCGGGGGCGGAGCCCTTGCTCGGTCGCGAACCGGGCCGCGGTCGCGCCACGTCGGACGACGTCGCGGGAGCGACCGGGGAGGCACCGTCGGTCGGAGACGGGGTCTTGCCCAGATCGACCGGGCTGCCGTTCTTGCCGAGATCCACCTTCGCCGACGGCGTCACGGCCGAGGCCGGAGTGCTCGACGGCCCCCCGTTCAGCGACTTGGCGCCGGGACGGGCGCCGGGCTTCGGGGTGCTGAACTTCGCCGCGATCTTGGCCTCCTCGACGACCAGTCCCTCCTGGACCTTCTTGCGGTCCTGGAGGCGGTGCGCCACGTACAGCTGCCCGAAGGTCCACGAGTTGTTGGCCAGCCAGTAGAACAGGATCGCGATGGGGAAGAACGGACCACCCATGATCACGAACAGCGGGAACAGCCACAGCATCAGCTTGTTCATGATCGCCGACTGCGGGTTCGCCGCGGCGTCCGGGTTCAGCATCGCCTGCCGGGCGACCGAGCGGCGACTGGTGAGGTGGGTGGCGATGCCGGCCAGGATGGTCAGTGGGATGCCCCAGGTGATGATCGCCTGGCGGACGCCCTCGAGGAACGCCAGCTGACCCGGATCCATCGTCATCGAGCCGATGAGGGAGGCACCGCCCGGCAACTTGGCGTGACCGAAGAGCTCCACGTCGCTGCGGCCGAAGAAGTAGACGTTGTCGCGGAACGTCCAGCCCCCCGCACCGTCGGGGATGGGCTGGAACATGCGCAACACGTGGAACAGGCCGATGAAGACGGGCGCCTGGACGAGCAGCGGCAGACAGGAGGCCAGCGGGTTGACCCCCGCCTCCTTGTTCAGCTTCATCATCTCTTCGGTGAGACGGGGCTTGTCGTCCTTGTACTTCTCCCGGAGCTTCTTCATCTCCGGCTGGACGGCCTGCATCTTGAGCTGGCTGTCCATCTGCTTCATGAACGGCTTGAACATGATGGCGCGGAGGGTGAAGACCAGGAAGATGATCGACAGCACCCACGCCAGAGCGTTGCTCTCACCCAGGAACGACCCGAAGACCTTGTGCCAGAGCCACATGATCCCGGAGACCGGGTAGTAGATGTAGTCCAGCGAGAAGAAGTTGAAACTCACGCGGCAGGTCTCCCCGAGCTCGACGGGCCGGTCCGGGGGGATCGGTCGTCATGGGTGATGGCGGACAGGTCGGACTGGTCGCGCTGGTGGTGCTCGGTACCGGCCCCGGAGGGCGCGCCCTGGGGAGAACTCCCCGCGAGCCCGCCGCGTTCCCGTTGCCGCTCCGACGTCTGGTCCTGGTGCTTCCGCCACCGATTCTGCCCTCGCCAGGACAGATCCGCGGGCGGCACGTGGTCGACGCCGCCCGTCGACCACGGATTGCACCGGCCCAACCGACGGGCGGTGAGCCACAGGCCGCGGGCCGCACCGTGCCGACGGAGTGCGGTGACCCCGTAGGCACTGCAGCACGGGTAGTAGCGGCAGCTCGGCGGGCTGTACGGGGAGATGAACCGCTGGTAGCCCCGGATCGGCTGCACGAGCAACCAGGCGACCGGCCCGGTCATCGCACCGACGTCCGGGCGATCCCGGCCTTGCGGGCCGCGGCCCGGACGGCCGACCGCAGATCGTCCCGCAGCTCGGCGGACTCGACGGTGGCCGCCGGCGCCAGCGCCCGCACCACCACATCCGTGCCGGCGGGCAACGATCCGAGCTCCTCGCGGAGCACCGGTCGCAGGCGACGGGTGATGCGGTGACGCACCACCGCGTTGCCGATCTTCCCGGACACCACGAAACCGCCCCGTGCCGGACCGGCGACAACCGCCCCGGAGGGCGTGGCGTCGCCGATCGACGATGCGGGGCGGCTCAACAGGTGCACGACCAGTGACCGGCTCCCCACTCTGCGCCCACCCCGCATCACCGCGGAGAACTGCGCCGCGGTGTGCAGTCGGGACGGGGAGGGGAGCACGGTGCGATCCGAGGGATCAGGCGGACAGCTCGACGCGGCCCTTGCGACGACGGGCCGCCAGGATCGCGCGGCCGGCGCGGGTGTGCATCCGCAGGCGGAAGCCGTGGGTCTTCGCGCGCCGACGATTGTTCGGCTGGAAGGTGCGCTTGCTCATGAGTGTCTCCGAGGTCTGTCGTACGGGTGCTGCCTGAGGTGGTGCGACCGACGGGCGGGATGTCCCGGCCCTGCAGCGGCCGCGGACGGCCGCAGGACACACCCGAGGGCCGCCCTGACGATCACCGACGCCGTCCACCTCCGAGGACCACCGTGAGGAGGACAGCCGGAAGCGGCCGGAGCGCGCCGGACCGTCCCAGAGTACGGAGTCCGCCCGCGGAGGGTCAAACGGCGGCCGGGTGGTGCGGGACCGGCCCGACCGGGGCGGGCCCGCTGCGGACCGTCCCCGGGCAGGTCAGCAGGGGCGGGACACCCCACCCCACACGTCCGGAAATACCGCCCGACACGCCGGGGTACATCCTTGCGTGCCGGCCTCGCCTTGTGGGAAGGCCAGGAAAGTTGTTAGCGTCCCCGGCGCACCTCACCACGAATCGGGCACTCCGCCGCCGGTCGCTCGTCGACCCGTTGCAGCGAGTCGGTCGACCAGGGGCGCGGGGCGCTCCAACGGGTGAACGAAGCTTCTGACACCACCGGGGTCACCCGGGCACGACCACGCACGATCACGGGCCGCGTCGCCCGCCGGAACCACCGGGCCCGCGGGTCGGGGGTGGCCCGGGACGCGACGGGCACGATCGTCCGGCAGTACCGCACGGCATGATTCATCGGCACGGCACGACCACGCACCACGCGGACCGCCTCCAGGGTGATCCCCGTCCTGGGGCGCGAATCGTCGTCGTCCCAGTTGTCCACCCCTGTGGACAACTCCTGTGGACGGAAGTCCTACCATCGGCAACGAAGGGGGACCGCAAGTGGCGGTGGACACGCCCGGCGACCCACTCGGCCCGGTCTGGCGCACGGTGGTCGCCGATCTGTCACCCGGGCTGACCTCCCAGCAACGCGCATGGCTCTCGCTGACCTTCCCGCTCGGTCTGCTCGGCAACACCGCTCTGCTGGCGGCGCCGACCGACTTCGCGAAGGAGGCGATCGAGCGCACGCTGCGGGAACCCATCACCACCGCGCTGTCCGCCCGCCTCCAGCAGTCGATCAGCCTGGCCGTCACGGTGACCGACGCGGCCGCCCCCACCCGCCCCGAACCCCAGGACGCGCTGCCCCCCGTGGGCACCAACGGCTACCGGCCGGCGATGCCCGACGGGCTGCCCGGACCGTCCCTGGGTCGTGACGACCGCACCGACGAGGAGTCGGCCGACCCCCGCCCGATGCACGGCCGGGTCCCCGCGGTCGGTCGCGGGGTCGGTCCGACCGGCGCGCTGCCCGCGGACGACGACGACGAGGACGTCGACGAGGAGGCCGACGCCCTGGCCACCGTCACCGAGATCTGGCCGACCTATGCCGGGCGTCGGGGCGAGGCTCCGCGGCACCCGTCGCTGACCCGACTCAACGAGAAGTACACCTTCGAGACGTTCGTCATCGGGGCGTCCAATCGTTTCGCCCACGCCGCCGCCGTGGCGGTGTCGGAGGCGCCGGCGTTGGCCTACAACCCGCTCTTCATCTGGGGCGAGTCCGGACTGGGCAAGACGCACCTGCTGCACGGCATCGGTCACTACGCCCAACGGTTGTTCCCGGGGATGAAGGTCCGGTACGTCTCCAGCGAGGAGTTCACCAACGACTTCATCAACTCGCTGCGTGACGACCGCAAGGTGGCCTTCCAGCGGCGCTACCGCGACGTCGACGTCCTGCTGGTCGACGACATCCAGTTCCTGGAGGGCAAGGAAGGCACCCAGGAGGAGTTCTTCCACACCTTCAACACCCTCTACAACGCCAACAAGCAGATCGTCATCTCCTCCGACCGACCGCCCAAGCGCCTGGAGACCCTCGAGGACCGGATGCGGACGCGGTTCGAGTGGGGACTGACCACCGACATCCAGCCGCCCGAGCTGGAGACCCGGATCGCGATCCTCCGCAAGAAAGCCGCCATCGACCGGATGGACACCCCCGACGACGTGCTGGAGTTCATCGCCAGCCGCATCGAGCGGAACATCCGCGAGCTGGAGGGGGCCCTCATCCGGGTCACCGCGTTCGCGTCCCTGAACAAGCAGCCCGTCGACCTGTCCCTGGCCCAGATCGTGCTCCGTGATCTGATCCGCGATCCGGTCGCCAACGACATCGACGCGGCCACGATCATGGCCGTCACCGCCGAGTACTTCGGTGTCTCCCTGGACGAGTTGTGCGGCCCGGTGAAGACGAAGGCCCTGGCCTCCTCCCGACAGATCGCGATGTTCCTGTGCCGGGAGCTCACCGATCTGACCCTGCCCAAGATCGGCGCCACCTTCGGCGGGCGGGACCACACCACGGTCATGCACGCGGCCAAGAAGATCCGGGCCGAGATGGCCGAGCGTCGGCAGACCTACGACCACGTCCAGGAGCTGACCGCGCGCGTGCGCGAACGCGCCCGTCACTGACCTCCCGCCCCACGCCGCACCGTTCCCTGCCCACCCGTCCGGTGCGCCCGCAGAGTGCCGCCGGCCGGCTGTCTGCCGCCCCGCCCGCTGAGCGGCTGACCCGGTCCCGATGCATCCGCGGTGGTGGTCCGCTCGGCGGCCCGACGCCTGTCTCGGACAGGCCCCGCCCAGGCTCCGGCGCCCCATGACCGTCACCGATCGACGGACGCACCCGGGTCCGCGGTCCACCGCCGTCACCCGGTGTGCCACCGATTCACCCGACCTGGCGGCGTCCCCAGCCTCGATCACCGATCGAGTCACCCGCAGTTCTTATGCAGGCACCGAGAGTAGCGAAATCACCGTCGATCACGACCTTGCGCGGCGATCTCCGTCGATCATGCACAGGCTGTGGACAACTGTGTGGAAGAACGGGGTACTCCCGGGGGACAACCCGACGGGGCCCGATCCTGTCCCGGACGGCCCGAGATGGGCCCTGTGGTGTCCCCAGTCCGTCCCGGACGACGCCACGCCTGCCCGCCTGCACCGACAGGGGTCCGTCCACACAACCCACACCGCCTACTGCTGTTACTGGTAGTTCTCCATCAGGAGAGCTTCTCTTCAGTACCGCTGGGGACAGGTGCGCAGGAGCCCGGTGGACAGCTCGCGAACCTGCCCACCGTCCCCGCCCGAGCTCGAAGACCGGCGTCGAGGACGGACGAATGACAAGCCTGGACCCGATGGTGCGTCCGGGGCGTCGAGGTCGTACGGTGGGACGCCCGAGCCCCCTGTCATGGGATTCGGGCGCGGCCCGTCATCCGGGGGATCGGCCGCGCACCGGTCCGTCCCCGCACGCGGTTGCACCGGCTCTGTCCGCTGCGCGGCGCCCGATGTTCCTGAAAGGCCGTCGATGAAGTTCCGTGTCGCCCGTGAGGACCTGGCCGACGCCGTGGCGTGGGTGGCCAAGTCGCTGCCGGCCCGGCCGCCGGTCCCCGTCCTGGGTGGGATCCTGCTGCAGGTCACCGGCTCTACCCTGACCGTGGCCGGGTTCGACTACGAGGTCTCGACCCGCGCCGAGGTCACCGTCGACACCACCACCGATGACGATGCCGACAGCCGCGTGCTGGTCTCGGGACGACTGCTCGCCGAGATCACCCGGGCACTCCCGGCCAAGCCGGTCGACATCTCGGTCGACGGGTCCCGGGTCAGCATCGTCGGCGGGACCGCCCGCTTCACGCTGCCGACCATGCCGGTCGAGGACTATCCGCCGCTGCCCGAGATGCCGGCGTCCTCCGGCACGGTCGCGGCCGCCGCGTTCGCCGAGGCCGTCGCCCAGACGGCGGTCGCCGCCGGCCGCGACGACACGCTCCCCATGCTCACCGGGATCCGCCTGGAGATCGCCGGCGAGACACTGACCCTGGCCGCGACCGACCGGTTCCGGCTGGCCGTGCGCGAGCTCGCCTGGACCCCGGACACCCCGGACATGACGACCGCGGTACTGGTCCCGGCCCGCACGTTGGCCGACGCCGCCAAGACGATCGGCGCGGCCGGCCAGACGGTCACCGTCGCGCTCGGCGAGGGTCTGCTCGGCCTGCAGGCCGGCGGCCGCCGGACCACGGTCCGCCTGCTCGACGTCGAGTTCGTCAAGTTCCGGTCGCTCCTGCCGACGGCCCACACCACCACCGTCGACGTGCCGGTCAGCGAGCTCGGTGACTCGATCAAGCGGGTCGCGCTGGTCACCGATCGCGGTCACCACCTGCGCATGCAGGTGAGCGAGGGTGCGCTGACGCTGACCGCGGGCGGGGACGACGAGGGACGTGCCGAGGAGGCCATCCCGGTCGACGCCGACGGCGCGGAGCTGCTCATCGCGTTCAACCCCACCTATCTGCTCGACGGCCTCGGCGTGGTGCACTCCGACCGGGTGCGCCTCGCGTTCACCACGCCCTCGCGGCCGGCCCTGCTGCTACCGCTGCTCAAGCCGACCAAGGGTGCGGCGGACGGTTCCGGAGGCGAGGACCGGGCCCCCGAGGAGGCGCAGACCGATCCCGAGTACCGGTACCTGGTCATGCCCGCCCGCCTTCCGGGCTGAGCAACTCTCCGCTGTTGATCGACTACTGATTGTCATACACACTGGTGACGGCCGAGGACGTCCGTCACCAGGAGCGGGAGTTCCGCGATCGTGTCCCGACCGGACGGGATCCCGTCACCCGGGCGCCCGCCCCCGGTCGGCGTCCACGGGGACACTCCCGAACAGCACCGGACACAGCACGCCAGGCGATCACGACAAGCGGAGGACACCATGCAGATCGGACTCATCGGGCTCGGCAAGATGGGCGGCAACATGGCCGAGCGGCTCCGCCGCGACGGCCACGAGGTCATCGGCTACGACCGCAACCCCAGCTCCCCGCGTGACGTGGACAGCCTCGAGGCGCTCGTCGAGAAGCTCGAGCCGCCGCGGCTGGTGTGGGTCATGGTCCCGTCCGGTGAACCCACCCGGGCCACCGTCGCCGACCTCAACGGCGTGCTCTCCGGCGGCGACGTGGTCATCGACGGTGGCAACTCCCGCTACACCGACGACCAGGTGCACGGCGCCATGCTCCACGAGAAGGGCATCCGCTACATCGATGCCGGTGTCTCCGGTGGCGTGTGGGGCCTGACCGAGGGTTATGCGCTCATGGTGGGCGGGACCGAGGAGGCGGTGAAGATCGCCCAGCCGATCTTCGACTCGCTCAAGCCCGCCGGCGAGGGCGGCTTCGTGCACGCCGGGGCGGTCGGTGCCGGCCACTTCACCAAGATGGTCCACAACGGCATCGAGTACGGGATGATGCAGGCCTACGGCGAGGGCTACGAGCTGCTCAAGGCCGTCGACCTGGTCCAGAACGCCGACGCGGTGATGGCCTCCTGGCAGCAGGGCACGGTCATCCGTTCCTGGCTGCTCGACCTGCTGGTCCTGGCCCTGAAGGACGATCCCGGCCTGGAGGACATCCGTGGGTACGCCCAGGATTCCGGCGAGGGCCGGTGGACCATCGAGGCCGCCATCCAGAACGCCGTCCCGCTCCCCGTGATCACCGCCGCGCTCTTCGCCCGGTTCGCCTCCCGGCAGACCGAGTCTCCGGCGATGAAGGTCGTGGCGGCCCTGCGCAACCAGTTCGGCGGCCACGCCGTCGGCAAGGAAGGGACCAGCGGCACCATCCCGGTGAGCTGAACCCACGCCCCGGCCCGGTGAGCCCGGACCCTGACCCCGATCGGTTCGCGTGTTCGTTCGTTTCCTGTCCCTGGCGGACTACCGGTCCTGGCCGACCGCCGATCTGACCCTGGAACCGGGCATCACGGTGCTGGTCGGTCGGAACGGGGCCGGGAAGACCAACCTGGTGGAGGCCCTGGGCTATCTGGCCACCCTGTCCTCGCACCGTGTCGCCACCGACGTCCCGCTGATCGCCCGGGGCACCGAACGCGCCATCGTCCGGGCCGCCGTGATCTCGCAGGACCGCGAGCTGCTGCTCGAGGTCGAGATCGCGGCGGGCCGGGCGAACAAGGCCCGGATCAACCGGTCGCCGCTGCGCCGGACCCGGGATCTGCTGGGGGTGCTGCGGACCGTGCTGTTCGCCCCGGAGGACCTGGCGCTGGTCCGCGGCGATCCCGGCGAGCGGCGCCGGTACCTCGATGAATTGCTCGTCATGCGGGCTCCCCGGTTGGCCGGCACCCGCGCCGAGTACGACCGGATCCTCAAGCAGCGGAACGCCCTGCTGAAGTCGGCCGGGCCCAGCCGCCGTGGTCCGGCCCCGCCCACGCTGGACGTGTGGGACGAACACCTGGCCGCCGTCGGCGGGGAACTGCTGGAGGCGCGGGTCGCCCTGGTGGAGGAACTCCGGCCCTACGTGGTGCGGGCCTACCGTGCGCTGGCCGGGGATCCGGGTGCCGCCACCGTGGTCGACCTCGTCTACCGCCCGTCGGTGCCGACCCCCGAACCCACCCCGATCCAGGACCCCGGTCCGGACCCGGCGGACGTCGCAGATCCGGAGCTCGACCTCGCTCCGTCCGAGGGGCGGTCCGACTGGTCCGACGATCCCGAGGACGACCGTCCCCCGCCGGATGGTTCCCCGCCGGAGAACGGACCCACCGACGATCCGGTCACCGGACCCGGAGAGCCCGAACCGACCGGGCAGGGCGATCGGCCGGCGGCGGCTCCGACGGCCGACGCGGCCGCCTGGACGGCGGCGATGACCGCCGAGCTCGCCCGTAGACGGACGGCCGAACTCGATCGCGGGGTGTCCCTGGTGGGCCCGCACCGCGACGATCTGGAGATCGTCCTGGGTGGAGGGCCGGCGAAGGGGTTCGCCTCCCACGGGGAGTCCTGGTCGCTGGCCCTGGCCCTGCGGTTGGCCGCCTTCGGCCTGCTGCGGTCGGACGGGGTGGATCCGGTGCTCATCCTGGACGACGTCTTCGCCGAACTGGACAGCCGCCGCCGGGAGCGGCTGGCGCTGCTCATCGCCGACGCCGACCAGGTGCTCATCACCGCAGCGGTGACCGGTGACGTCCCGCCGTCCCTCGGCGGTCGGCAGATCTCCGTGGCCGACGGCACCATCACCCCGGTCGACCGGCCCGACCCGGGCTGAACCCACCACCCGGGACGGTGACGCTGTGAGAGAACGGCACCGGAGGACCGGGGCTGCGGACCATAGGCTCCCCCCGCGTCGCATCGACGCCACCGCCGCACGAAGAGAGCAGGACCCGGTGCCCCGACCGCTGACCCTGATGGCCGTCCACGCCCACCCCGACGACGAGGCCACGTCCACCGGTGGCGTGCTCGCCCGGTACTCGGCCGAGGGGGTGACCACGGTGCTGGTGACCTGCACCGACGGCGCCCTCGGCGACGCCGGGGCCGTCAAGCCCGGCCAGGACGGGCACCAGGGTGAGGCCGTCGTGGCGACGCGCGCCGCGGAACTGGCCGAGAGCTGTCGGATCCTGGGTATCACCCACGCCCACCAGCTGGGCTTCCACGACTCCGGGATGATGGGCTGGCCGCAGAACGACCTGCCCGGGTCCTTCTGGTCGACCCCGATCGACGGCCCGACGGAGCAGTTGGCCCGGCTGATCGAGCAGTACCGGCCGGATGTCGTGGTCACCTACGACGCGAACGGCTTCTACGGCCATCCCGACCACATCCAGGCCCACCGGATCACCGTCGAGGCGTTGCGCCGCACCGGGTCCGACGCACGGCTGTTCTTCTCGACCATCCGGCGCAGCACCATGGAGGAGTTCCGGCGGCGGATGGTCGAGGGTGGCATGGAGATCCCCGACGACGACGCGTCGGACGCACCCGAGACCCCGCCGATGGGTGTGCCGGACGACGAGATCGCCGCCGACGTCGACTGCACCCCGTTCGCGCAGCAGAAGTTCGACGCCCTGGCCGCCCACGCCAGCCAGGTGGAGAACATCTTCTTCCTGCGGCTGCCGATGGACGTCTTCACCGCGGCCATGGGTCGGGAGACCTTCGTCCGCGCCGACGTGCCGCGTCCGGAACGGGTGGAGTCCGACCTGTTCGCGGGTCTGCGCGACTGACCGCGACCGGCCGGTGGGCTCCGGACGGTGACTCCTCGACCGGCGGGACGGTGTGCCGGAGGACACCCGGTGAGGAGAACAATGGGGGGATGACCGAACCGGACCGTCCCCGACGTCCCCGCCGGTCCGACGGCGGACCACCTCCGGGGCCGGGGGTGACGGCCGCGTCCGCCGCGCCGCCGGCGGGCTCCCCGTCGGCAGCACCGGCATCGTCGGCGGCATCGTCGGCGGCGGCGCCGGCATCCACCGGGGGGCGCGGCGCCGATCTGGCCCGGGACGCCCTGGCCGCCGCCCGGGACGCCAACGCGGCCAAACGCCGGGCGGCCGGCCGCAACCCGCTGATCCGCACCGGTGGTTCCGTCGCCGGCCGTCGGCGTCGCCGCTGGTCGGGGTCCGGTCCGGACTCCCGCGACCCGCAGCCGCTCGCGGCCACCATCCGCAGCTGGGTCGCCCAGGCCGGTGCCGCCGCCGATCTCACCCGGGCCCAGATCTTCGGCCGCTGGCCCCAGGTGGTGGGCGAGGACGTCGCCGAGCACTGCACCCCGGTCTCCCTCACCGACGGTGAACTCGTCGTGCAGGCCGAGTCGACCGCCTGGGCCACGCAGATCCGCATGCTCGCGCCCCAGTTGGTCCGGCGCATCAACACCGAGCTCGGTGAACGGGTGGTCACCCGCATCCGGGCCCGCGGCCCGGCCGGACCGAGCTGGCGGTTCGGTCCGCGGCACGTGCCGGGTCGCGGTCCCCGCGACACCTACGGCTGATCCGGGGACGGCCCGCCGCACCGGCGTCCGTCGCCGCTCGCACGGTGGGCCCGAGGAACCACCCCACCCGGCCCCGCCCGGCACCCGCTGAGTGGTCCGCTGACCCCGCCGGACCCGGGGGGCCCGACCCCTCACCCCGGCTTCACCGCGAACACTCCGCCACGGCATTCTCAGAGGCCCCAACTGCCGCGGCTCGGAGCCGTTGGGCAGTATGATGAAAGATGCTCAGCCCGGAAAGGGCCCTGAGATCCCCGTGGACGGCTCGCGCCGTCGGCCGGGGTGCGGGCCCGAGGGCAGCGATCGGTGCGCGGCGGGCGTCGGAGAATCGATCCCGCGGTGGATCGGTCGTGCGGGCGACCGAGCGTGTGACGAATGGAGACGGTGCAGTCCGTGGCGACGAAGAAGAACGAATACGGCGCGTCCTCGATCACCGTGCTGGAGGGGCTGGACGCCGTCCGCAAGCGCCCCGGCATGTACATCGGGTCGACCGGCGAACGCGGCCTGCACCACCTGGTGCAGGAGGTGGTCGACAACTCCGTCGACGAGGCGATGGCCGGGTACGCCGACCGGGTCGAGGTCACCCTGCGGGCCGACGGCGGGGTGTCGGTCAAGGACAACGGGCGCGGCATCCCCACCGACATGCACCCCAAGGAGAAGCGGCCCACCGTCGAGGTGGTGCTGACCATCCTGCACGCCGGCGGGAAGTTCGACTCGGACTCCTACGCGGTGTCCGGCGGCCTGCACGGTGTGGGCGTCTCGGTGGTCAACGCGCTGTCCACCCGCCTCGAGGTCGACATCGACCGGGACGGCAGCAGCTACCACCAGAACTACGTCAGGGCCAAGCCCGAGCCGCTGCAGAACCTCGGCGCCAGCACCAAGACCGGCACCACGGTCACCTTCTGGGCCGACCCCGAGATCTTCGAGACCACCACCTACAACGTCGAGACGGTGTCCCGGCGGCTGCAGGAGATGGCGTTCCTGAACAAGGGCCTGACCATCGTGCTGCGGGACGAGCGCCGTCCGGCCGCCCTGGAGGTCGAGGGCGCGGAGGGCGACCTGGCCGCCCCGGACGCCGACCGTGACCTCGCGCCCGCGCCGGACGCGGCCGACGAGTCGCCGACGCCCAAGGTCCTGGAGCGGGTCTTCCACTACCCCGGTGGGCTGGTCGACTACGTGCGGCACCTCAACCGCACCAAGGAACCCGCGCAGCCTTCGATCATCGGGTTCGAGGTGAAGGCCGAGACCATGGAGGTCGAGGTCGCGATGCAGTGGAACCAGACCTACACCGAGTCGATCCATTCCTTCGCCAACACCATCAACACCCACGAGGGCGGCACCCACGAGGAGGGCTTCCGCGCCGCGCTGACCTCCACGGTCAACCGCTACGCGAAGGAGAAGAAGCTCCTCAAGGACAAGGACGAATCCCTCGAGGGGTCCGACATCCGCGAGGGCCTCGCGGCGATCATCTCCATCCGGCTGCGCGAACCGCAGTTCGAGGGTCAGACGAAGGGCAAGCTCGGCAACACCGAGGCGAAGTCCTTCGTGCAGACCGCGGCCAATGAATGGCTCAAGGACTGGTTCGAGCGCAATCCCGCCGAGGCCAAGTCGATCATCTCCAAGGCGGTGTCCTCGGCGCAGGCCCGCGCCGCGGCCCGACGGGCCCGGGACCTGGTGCGCCGCAAGGGCGCGATGGACATCGGCGGCCTGCCCGGCAAGCTCGCGGACTGCCGGTCCACCGATCCGGCCAGGTCCGAGCTGTACATCGTCGAGGGCGATTCGGCGGGCGGCAGCGCGAAGTCCGGTCGGGATTCGATGTTCCAGGCGATCCTGCCCATCCGCGGCAAGATCATCAACGTGGAGAAGGCCCGCATCGACCGGGTGCTGAAGAACTCCGAGGTGCAGTCGCTGATCACCGCGCTGGGCACCGGTATCCACGACGACTTCGACCTGAGCAAGCTGCGCTATCACAAGATCGTGCTGATGGCCGATGCCGATGTGGACGGTCAGCACATCCGCACGCTGCTGCTGACGCTGCTGTTCCGGTTCATGCGCCCGCTGGTCGACGCCGGGCACGTCTACCTGGCCCAGCCGCCGCTGTACAAGATCAAGTGGACCCGGGGCGAGGCGGACTACGTCTACACCGACGGGGAGCGGGACGCCGTGCTGCGCGACGGCCAGGCCAACGGCCGCCGGCTGCCCAAGGACGACCCGATCCAGCGCTACAAGGGTCTGGGCGAGATGGACGCCAAGGAGCTGTGGGAGACGACCATGGACCCGTCCACCCGGCTGCTGCTCCAGGTGACCATGGACGACGCGGCCACCGCCGACGACCTGTTCTCGGTGTTGATGGGTGAGGACGTCGAGGCCCGGCGGTCCTTCATCACCCGAAATGCCAAGGATGTTCGTTTCCTCGACTTCTGAGTGCGCGATCGGGGCGGGTCGACCGCCCCGATCGTGCCGGACAGATCCTTTCGGGGACCGTCCGGCGGAATTCGCGTGACGGAATGGTGAACGTCGACCCCCGGTTGGCGCAGTTCATCACCGGACATCGGTCACCCGATCCACACGAGCTATCCACATGTGGACATCTGCATCACCCGAACGTGGCATGACGTGAAACGAAAGGCACCGTGACGTGACAGGACCCACCGGCACCGAACACGACCGCACAGAACCTGTCGACATCCAGCAGGAGATGCAGCGGTCGTTCATCGACTACGCGATGAGCGTGATCGTCTCCCGGGCCCTGCCCGACGTCCGGGACGGTCTCAAGCCGGTGCACCGCCGGGTGCTCTACGGCATGTACGACTCGGGTTTCCGGGCCGACCGTGGCCGGGTGAAGTCCTCCCGCGTCGTCGGCGACGTCATGGGTAGCTACCACCCGCACGGCGACACCTCGATCTACGACACCGTGGTCCGCATGGCCCAGCCGTGGTCGCTGCGCTATCCGCTGATCGACGGTCAGGGCAACTTCGGCTCACCGGGCAACGATCCGGCCGCGGCCATGCGGTACACCGAGTGCCGCATGTCCGCGCTGGCCATGCAGATGCTGGTGGGCATCGACCAGAACACGGTCGACATGATGCCCAACTACGACAACAAGACGACCGAGCCGACGGTGCTGCCCAGCCGCATCCCGAACCTGCTGGTCAACGGCACGTCCGGGATCGCGGTGGGCATGGCCACCAACATCCCGCCGCACAACCTGCGCGAGGTGGCCTCGGCCGTCGTCTGGTCGCTGGAGAACTTCGGCGCCTCGGCCGAGGAGCTGCTCGCCGCCTGCGTCGAGCGGATCAAGGGTCCGGACTTCCCGACCGGCGCACAGATCGTCGGCACCCAGGGCATCGCCGAGGCCTACCAGACCGGTCGCGGCTCCATCCGGATGCGCGCGGTGGTGAACACCGACGAGGACGCCCGGGGCCGGACCATCCTGGTCGTCACCGAGCTGCCGTACCAGGTCAACCCGGACAACCTGGTGACCTCGGTCGCCGATCTGCACCGCGAGGGCCGGATCGCCGGGGTCGCCGACATCGCCGACGAGTCCAGCGACCGCATCGGCATGCGCATCGTCATCACCCTCAAGCGCGACGCGGTGGCCAAGGTGGTGCTGGCCAACCTGTTCAAGCACACCCAGCTGCAGACCAGCTTCGGCGCCAACATGCTGGCCATCGTCGACGGTGTCCCGCGCACGCTGCGCCTGGACCAGATGATCAGCTACTACGTGGCGCACCAGATCGAGGTGATCGTCCGGCGGACCCAGTTCCTGCTCGACGAGGCCGAGCGGCGCGCCCACATCCTGCGCGGCCTGGTCAAGGCGCTGGACGCGCTCGACGAGGTCATCGCGTTGATCCGGGCATCGGAGAGCCCGGACGAGGCCCGGACCGGCCTCATCGAGCTGCTCGACGTCGACGACATCCAGGCGAACGCCATCCTGGAGATGCAGCTGCGCCGGCTGACCAGCCTGCAGCGCCAGCAGATCGTCGACGACCTGGCGCGGATCGAGAGCGAGATCGCGGACTACCGCGACATCCTGGACACCCCGGTCCGGCAGCGCGCCATCGTGCGCGACGAGCTGACCGAGGTCGTCGACAAGTGGGGTGACGACCGGCGGACGGCGATCGTGGCCTACGACGGCGACGTGTCCATGGAGGACCTCATCGCGGTCGAGGACGTGGTCGTCACCATCACCCGGACCGGATACGCCAAGCGCACCAAGACCGACCTGTACCGGGCCCAGCGGCGTGGCGGCAAGGGTGTGCAGGGTGCGGCGCTCAAGCAGGACGACATCGTCGCCCACTTCTTCGTCTGCTCCACGCACGACTGGATCCTGTTCTTCACCAACAAGGGTCGGGTCTACCGGGCCAAGGCCTACGAGCTGCCCGAGGCCAACAGGAACGCCCGTGGCCAACACGTGGCGAATCTGCTCGCCTTCCAGCCGGACGAGAAGATCGCCCAGGTCATCCAGATCCGCGACTACACCGTGTCGCCGTACCTGGTGCTGGCGACCAAGGGCGGTCTGGTCAAGAAGAGCGAGCTCAGCGCGTTCGACTCCAACCGGTCCGGCGGGATCGTCGCGGTCAACCTGCGCGAGGACGACGAGCTGGTCGGCGCCGTGCTCTGCTCCTCCGAGGACGATCTGCTGCTCATCTCCGCGGAGGGCCAGTCCATCCGGTTCCACGCCACCGACGAGGCGCTGCGGCCGATGGGTCGGGCCACGTCCGGTGTGCTGGGCATGCGGTTCAACTCCGGCGACGAGCTGCTGTCGCTCGAGGTCGCCCGGCCGGGGGCCTATGTCCTCGTGGCCACCGAGCGTGGGTACGCCAAGCGCACCGACATCGAGGAGTACCCGGTCCAGGGTCGCGGCGGCAAGGGCGTGCTGACCATCCAGTACGACCGGCGTCGTGGAAAGCTGGTCGGGGCGCTGATCGTCGATCTCGAGACCGAGGTGTACGCGATCACGTCCTCGGGCGGGGTCATCCGGACCTCGGCCCGGGAGGTCCGCAAGGCCAAGCGCCAGACGATGGGGGTGCGGTTGATGAACCTCTCCGACGGCGACACCCTCGTCGCGATCGCCCGCAACGCCGACGCCTCGGCCGACGCGGTGGTCGAGGCGGCCGTGGCCACCGGTGCCCCGGCCCTGTCCGACGGCACCGCGGCCTCGTCCGCGGATCCGACGTCCGCCCGGCCGGCCGAGCAGGACGCACCCGACCAGGTGGAGGATGCAGACGTGACCACAGGGGACGACGCGTGACGACCTCCACCAATGCGACCTCGACCGGGTCCGCCGACAAGGGCGGGCGCGGTTCGGGGTCGTCGGGCAACGGCCGCAACGGCGGTCAGGACAGCCCGCCGCGGCGGGCGAAGCCGACCCGCCGCCCCCCGCGGCTGGCCTCGCTCCAGCTCAAGCGGGTCGATCCGTGGACGGTCCTGAAGATCTCGCTGATCGTCTCGGTGGTGATGTTCTTCGTCTGGATGATCGCGGTCGGTATCCTCTACCTCTCGCTGGGGTCGATGGATGTCTGGTCCCGCATCAACCAGACCTTCAACACGCTGACCAGTGCGGACGCGGCGGCCGGCGGCTCGGGTGATCTGGTCTCGGCCGCCCGGGTGTTCAGCATCACCGCGGTGATCGGCGCCATCAACATCGTGCTGTTCACCGCCCTGGCCACCGTCGCCGCCTTCGTCTACAACGCGGCGGCGGCGATGTCCGGTGGGGTCGAGCTGACCCTGGGCGAGCGGGACTGACCCGGGGCTGCCCTACCGCCGGCGCGGTGCTGTCGGATGCCACCGGGTCCCGGGCGACACGGTGATCTGACCCACCAGCGCCGGAGCCGGGCCGTCGTGTAGACCGGAACGATGCGCACAGTTCCGGGTTCCACCGACTCCGTCGTCATCGTCGGGGCAGGTCTGGGCGGCTTGTCCGCCGCTCTCCGTCTGTCCGGGGCGGGCCGCAAGGTCACCGTGGTGGAGAAGGCGCCGATCCCCGGTGGACGGGCCGGTCGACTGTCCCTCGGCGGCTACCACTTCGACACCGGCCCCACCGTGCTCACCATGCCCGAGCTCATCGACGACGCGCTGGCCTGCGTCGGGGAGACACTGAGCGACCGGCTCGAGCTGGTCCGGGTCGACCCCGCGTACCGCGCCAACTTCGCCGACGGCAGCAGCATCGACGTGCACACCGATCTCGAGGCGATGACCGAGCAGATCGCCACCACCTGTTCCCCGGCCGACGCCGACGGCTACCGGCGGTTCGTGGACTACCTGCGCAAGCTGTACGAGCTGGAGATGCCCACCTTCATCGACCGGAACATCGACGGGGTCGCCGGGCTCATCGGCCCGGACGCGGTGCGGCTGCTCATGATGGGCGGGCTGTCCAAGCTCACCACCCAGGTCGACAAATACCTGACCGACGAGCGACTGCGGCGCATCTTCTCCTTCCAGGCCATGTACGCGGGGCTGGCCCCGCAGGAGGCGCTGTCGATCTACGCCGTCATCTCCTACATGGACTGCGTGGCCGGGGTGTACTTCCCCAAGGGCGGCATGCACGCGGTGCCGCAGGCGATGGCCGCCGCCGCCGCCGACCACGGGGTGGAGTTCCGGTACAGCACCGAGGTCGCGCACATCCCGGTCAGCGCCGGCCGCGCCACCGGCGTGGTGACCGCCGACGGCGAGTTCATCGCGGCCGACGCCGTCGTGGTCAACGCGGACCTGCCGATGGCCTACCGGCACCTGCTGGATCCGCAGTACACCCCGCCGCGGGTGAAGACCCTGCAGTACTCCCCGTCCTGCGTCCTGCTGCACGCCGGCTCCACGAAGTCCTACGACCACCTGGTCCACCACACCATCGACTTCGGTGCGGCGTGGGAGGGGACGTTCGACGAGATCATCCACCAGGGCAATCTGATGAGCGATCCGTCGTTCATGATCAGCAACCCGACCGCCACCGACCCGGACCTGGCCCAGGACGGCAAGCAGACGTACTACGCGCTGTTCCCCTGCCCGAACACGGTGAGCGGCCGGGCCATCGACTGGTCGGCGGCCGGCCCCGCGTACCGGGACCGGATGATCGCCGCCGTCGAGGATCGCCTGATGCCCGGATTCGGCGACTCCATCGAGGTGGAGGCGCTGGTGACCCCGGCCGACTGGCAGGCCCAGGGGATGGCTGCCGGCGCCCCGTTCTCGGCCAGCCACAGCGTTCCCCAGACGGGCCCGTTCCGGATGCCGACCCTGGACCGCAACGTGGAGAACCTGCTGTTCTGCGGGGCCAACACCCAGCCGGGCGTCGGGGTGCCGATGGTGCTGCTGTCCGGGCGGTTGGCCGCGGAACGGATCACCGGGCCCACCCGATGACCGGGCTCCGGATCCCCCGCGGGAGACGCGGATGAGCGTCCAGGCCGAGCTCACCGCCGCCGGCATCCACGACCCCGACCTGCGGGGCGACTACCGGCACTGCCGTCGCCTCGCCGCCGAGCACGGGCGCACCTACTTCCTGGCCACCCGGTTCCTGCCCGCGGGTGACCGACCGGCGGTGCACGCCCTCTACGGGTTCGCCCGCACGGCGGACGACATCGTGGACGATCCGCGACCGGAGATCGACGTGGCCAGCCGGACGGCCGGGCTCGCCGACCTGGCCGGCCAGTTCGAGGCGGGGGCCGCGGAGATCGCCGCCGGTCGGGATCTGCCCATCGGGTTGGAGCCCAGCGTCCGCAGCGCGCTGCACACCGCCGACCGGTACGACCTGGACCCGGCGTGGTTCGACGCGTTCCTGGAGTCCATGCGGATGGACCTCACCATCACCGAGTACGCCACCCACGCCGATCTGGACACCTACGTGTACGGCAGCGCGGCGGTGATCGGCCTGATGACCCTGCCGATCATGGGTGCGGTCGGTCCCGTCGAGGAGGCTGCGCCCTACGCGGCCGATCTCGGGGTGGCCTTCCAGATCACCAACTTCATCCGCGACGTCGGCGAGGACGTCGGGCTCGGCCGCATCTACCTGCCGCAGGACTCACTAGCCGCGCACGGGGTGGATCGGGAACGGTTGCTGCACGCGGCATCCATCGGCCGCGCCGACGCCCCCATCCGGGCGCTGCTGGCCGCGGAGATCGACCGCACCCGGGGCATCTACCGTCGGGCCGAACCGGGGATCGCGTTGCTGTCCCCGGCCGCACGGGCCTGCGTCCAGGTGGCCTACCGGCTCTACGGCGACATCCTCACCGCCATCGAGGACGCCGACTACGAGGTCTTCGGCGAGCGGGTGCGGGTCACCCGGCGGCACCGTGCCCGGGTCGCCGCGTCCGGTCTGGCCACCGGGGTGGCCGGAGCGGCCCGGGCCCGCCTGGCCGGCTCCCGCCGCGCCGGCTGACCCGTCAGTCCGGGGTCCGGCGCAGCAGCACGGGTCCGTTCGGCGTCAGCGTGAGCACACCCTTGGGGTGGATCTCCTCGGTGACCCGGTCCAGCCGGGAACCGGCGAAGGCGGTGACGGCGGACCGCAGCATGAGGGTGGCCAGGCCGGCGCCCAGGCAGGTGCGTTCCCCGGCCGAGAAGGGGATGTATCCCCAGGCCGGGCGGGGCTGGTCGAAGCGTTCCGGGCGGAAGCTCGTCGGGTCGGGCCACAGCTCGGCGCTGCGGTGGGTCAGGTACGGGCTGTAGAGCACCAGTCGCCCGGCCGGGATGGCGTGGCCGGCGAACTCGGTGTCCTGGGCAGCGACGCGGCTGCCGATCCATCCCGACGGGTACATGCGGAGGGTCTCGTCGACCACCGCGGCGGCCCGGTCGGGGGTGTTGAGCTCGGGGCGGGCGGCCAGTTCCCAGAGGGCGAAAGCGAGGGTGTGTGCGGTGGTGTCGTAGGCGGCGGCGATGGCCACGCGCATCTCCTGCACACCGTCCGGGAGGGTGGCGAACAGTTCGGCCAGGGTGCCCGGTTCCGGGTCGGCCAGGATCCGCTTCAGGTGGTGCTGCATGCGCCGCACCTTGATCGGCCGGCGCAGCAGCGGTCCCGGCAGCGGCGTGTCCAGCGGGGCCAGGAAGCTCCGCATCACCGTGTCGGGGAACCGCGAGCCGACGAAGGCGGCTGTCAGCATGCGGCGGATCAGGTCCGAGGAGAAGGTGGAGGCGTCGAAGTCGCCGGTGGGTCGGTGGCGTTCGGCGAGGCCGGCGAACACCTCGGCGTACCGGGCGGTGACCTCGCGACGGTGGAACGTCGGGTTCATCGCGGCCCGGCGGGCGCGGTGCGCGGGGGCGTCGGTGGCCACGATCCCGGCGGACAGGTAGGGCGAGAGCTGGCTCAGGCTGCCCTTGCTGCGGAAGCCGGCCATGTCACCCAGCACGAAGCGGTTCCAGTCCGGGCCGTACCCGACGATCGCCTTGCGCCACAGCTGCAGCCCGAACACCGGACCGAGGGCGGCGCCTTCCTCCAGCAGGCCCAGCGAGTCGAACGTCCACCGGGACAGGTGGCCCACGGGGGGCTTGCCGAGTGGTTCGGGGAGTGCGGTCAGGGTCGAGCGTTCCGTCATCCGTACGTCCGTCCCTTCCAGGTCTGCCGGCGGCGCAGGGAGCGCCCGACGACGGGGGCGGCGGCCACCGGGGAGGCGGCGACACCGAGGGCGGCGGCCCAGTCGCGGCCGCCGGTCTTGCCCTCCACCACCAGGCGTTCGACGATGCCGAGGGCGGTGACCCACCGCCAGCGGCGGGAGGTCGGCGCCAGTGCCGGGGCGGCGGTGTAGACGAGCAGGTGCCACAGCCAGCCGACGGTCACCGCGACGCGGCTGCCCGCGGCGGTCGGCACGAGGCCCCGGCCCATCCCGTCGATCACCTCACGGTAGCTGCCGTACATCCGCACCCCGGCCAGTTCCCCGCCCAGGGCCAGGCCCAGCTGCAAACCCTTGCGCCGGGTCAGCCGGGCGATGGCCACGTCCTCGACGATCTTCGTGCGGACGGCGGCGAACCCGCCGACGGTGTCGTAGGCCGACCGGCGGAAGGCCAGCAGCGCGCCGTGCGCGGTGGCCGCGGCCGGGGCCGGGGCCCGGAGCAGCGGGAACGGCAGGAAGCACAGCACCACGTCCGGGATGAGCGGCATGATCAGCCGCTCGCTCCAGGTGCGGACGAGCTGGCGCGGGAACACCGACAGCACGTCGGCGTCCTGCCGGTCCATCTCGTCGACCAGCGCGGCCAGCGCCCCGGGCGCGAGCTGGACGTCGGCGTCGACGAAGACCAGCAGCCGCGCGTCGGAGCGCATCGCCAATTGCTGGCAGGCCCAGGTCTTCCCGGTCCACCCCTCGGGCCGGGCGACGCCGTCCACGACCCGGACCCGGCGGGCCAGGGCCGGCGGCAGATCGGCGAGCACCCGCCGCAGCATGTCCCCGGTGCCGTCGGTGGACCGGTCGTCCAGGAACAGGATCTTCCCGGCGCCGGAGTCCAACAGCCCGGTGAGGGTGGCGCCGATGCGATGGGCCTCGTTGCGGACCGGGACCAGCAGCGCCACGTCGGACATGTCCGGGCGCTCCCAGGGCCGGGCCAGCGTCGGGAAGGTGAGCACGTTGACGAACAGGTTGGTCAGCTTCAGGCCGAGGAAGCCCAGGGCGCCCACGGCGACCGTCTCGGACAGGCGACGGGCGCGCGCCCTGTCCGGGGCGGCGCGCAGGACGTTCTCGTTCCGGGACACCGCCCCATCTAACCCGGCCCGGCTGTTGCCGCAGGTCGAGCGCGCCGCCCCGGGAAGCCGATCAGGCGACCTGGACGGTCACGGTCGCCTCCGCCGGGGCGAACAGGGTCGGGTCGTCGGGGACGAACCGGACGGTGAGCTCGTGGGACCCCGCCGTCAGGTCGGACGGCAGGACGAACGTGTCGGTGGCGATCGTGCCGGGGGCGAAGACCGGGTGGCGGTCCAGTTCGTCGTCCCCGTCGAGCAGGACGGCCTGGCCGCGGAACTGGGTGGCCGGCCTGGTGACCAGCCGCACCATCACCGACAGCGGATCCTGCGCGGTGCTCGGGTCGGCGCTGTCCGGTCTGATGGTCGCCGTGCCCGGGGCCGGGCCACCCGGGGGTGCCGTCGAGGAGGGGGCCGGAACCGTCGGGGATGAGGGTGACGCCGCCGAGGTGGTCACCGGGGTCGTGGAAGGTCCGGTGGTGGGTGTTCCGGCTGTGGGTGTTCCGGTGGGGGACGTTGCGGTGGTGGGGGCGGACACCGGGGTGTTCGGGGCAGGAGCGGGGTCGACCGGCGTGGGGGAGGTGGATGCGGCCGGGCCGGGCACGACGGGCAGGGTTCGGGTGGAGACGGCGTAGCCGGTGACGTAACCCGGGTGTGCCGCCGAGACCTGCACGGTCAGCACCCCGCCCGCATCCGCCGGGCGGACCTGGTAGCTCGCCGCGTTCGCCCCGGGAACGGCCTGGTCGTTCAGTCGCCACTGGTAGCCGTAGGTCCAGCCGTCGCCGGCGACGTTCCACGTCCCGGTGTCGGTGGAGATGCGTTGACCCACGGTCGGTGCGGTGGACTGCGTCCCGGTGTCGACGACCGGGATCCGCCCGCCGGTGATCTCCGGCGCGCCGCGGGTGGTGCAGGTCCAGTCGGGGGTGAGTTCGGACGTGGGGACGAAGTTGTCGACCCGTTCGCGGGTCAGGTTGCCGGAACCGACGACGTCGATGCTGGCCGTCTGGCCGTACGTCCACGCGTACGCGGTGCCCTTCTCGAACGTCCACACCCCGGGAACGGGGAGCTGGATGTCGCGGTAGAAGACCCAGGCCTTCCGGTGGGGACCGACGGAGAGCTTGCGGGATTCGGTCTCCTTGGTCGATTCGGCCACCGAGCCACCCCATTCCTTGGTGTACTCCGCGCTCACCTTGAGGACCTTGCCGAGCAGGCCGTCCAACCCCGCCGAGCCCTTGAAGGCGTCCTTCCAGTTGGTGGTGTTCGTACTCGATCGTTCGGTGGAGAGGGTGAACTCCTGGGCGGTGTCGGAGTTGTTGGTCAGCGGGAACGCCCCGGTGGCGGTGCGGGCGCACTGTTCCCGGACCACCGGGCTGGGCGTCGGCGCTGTCCGGTCGACGGCGAAGTCGCACCGACCGGTGTCGGTCTGCGCGGTGTCGAAACAGGTGGAGAACGCGTGCCGGACGGCGAGGTCGGTGAACAGCCGTTGCTGGTCGCCCTGGGCGGTGAAGACCTGCCATTCCTCCGCGGCGGCGTCCGGTGACACACACGTCTGCGGGGCGGTGGCCCACCCGAAATCGTCCTGCAGGGTGAGGCATTCCCCGGCGGCGGAGAGGATCTGGAACCGGCTGCCGTCGCCGACCGGGCGGAGGGACCAGAGGTTCTCCTTGTCCGTCCAGCTGCAGTCGGACTCCAGCCGGGTCGCCGACCACCCGAAGGCCAGGCAGCGACCGGTGCGGTACGCCTCCCGGATCATCACGTACGGGCTGGTGCTGTTGGTGTCGATGCGCCACGCGAACTGCTTGGCGACGGCGGGGTCGGCCATGTACGAGGGACGGCGGCCGGCGACCATGTAGTCCAGCACCATGTGCTTGGTGGCCAGGTAGCTCGGGCTCGGGTTGTCGAAGCGCAGGGTGACGCAGTTCAGCGAGGTGTTCGCGCACGGCAGGGTCACCCCGTCGGCCGTGGGCAGGGTCGGCGCTGTCGCCACGGGGGCGGCGGCCGGGGCAGCCGCGGCCCGGTCGGGAGCGGCGCCCGCGGGGGTGACCGGGACGGCCAGTGCGGCGAGGACCACCGCGATCAGGCCGGCTCGGGCCCGGAACCGCCGGGGGTCGCGTCGCGTCATGGTCGTCCTCGGGGTCGGGAGGTCGGGGGAGGGGCGGTGTCCGTTCACGGCATGTGCACCGTGGTGCTCGCGGGTGCGCCCACGCCGGCGCCGTCGACCGCGACGACCGAGACCGTCACGTCGGTGCCGGCGGGCAGGTCGGGGATGGTCGCGGAGGGCGTGGTCACCTCGAACGCGGGTCCGGCACCGGTCTCCGGCGCGTCCGGGTCGGATCCGCCGAGGGAGGCGTGCAGATCCGCCCAGGCCGCCTCCGTGGGCGCCCTGGTCACCTCGATGCGGTAGGTCACCGGGGGTCCGTCGGTGGTCCGCGCCGGATCCCAGCTCACCTCCACCGTCCCGGGCCCGGTGGGTGTCACGACGAGGTTCCGGACGGCGGCGGCGGTGGGCTGCAGCGTCAGCAGGGTGTTGACCCCGTCGGTGACGGCGACGGTGCCGTCCGCACCGACGGTGAGCCCGCTGATGTCGCCGAAGCCGTCACTACCGGTCCAGGTGCGTCCGCCGTCCGCCGATCGGAAGAGTGCGCCGGAACCGGGGTCGGCCACCAGGACCTCGCCACCGGGGCCGGCGGCAACCGCGGTCGGCGATGTCCAACCGGCGGCAGCCGCCGGGATGTTCTCCCAGGTGGCCGCGCCGGCCCGGAGGACGGACAGGCTGCCGTCACCGCTGTTCAGCACCAGCAGCGCGCCGTCGGGGGCGGCGGCGATGTCGACGGGGGAGGCGAAGGACCCCGTCGCCCGGTCGGTGACGGTCCAGGTGGTGCCCCCGTCGGCGCTGATCGACGCGGTGTCCGCGTCGGCGTCGACGACGGCCAGCGCGCCGTCGGGAGTGATGGCGACGGCGGACGGGGTCCGACCCTCGGTGGCCGGCGCGAGCTCGGTCCAGGTCGCCGCGTCGTCCCGGCTGACCACGAGTCGCCCGGTGGCCGCGTTCAGCACCGCGACGAGGCGACCAGGACCGACGGCGACGTCGACCGGCTGGTCCAGGGGGACGCCCGCGCCGGCGCCGAGGAGATCCCAGCTGTCCATCCCCTCCCGCAGGCGGATCAGGCGGGAGTCGGGGCCCTGTCCGGTGACGACGTACAGCTCGCGGTCGTCGGCGGTCACGGCCAGGGCGGCGGGAGAGTCCAGGGAGTCGGTCCCGTCGATGACGCGGTAGCCCGACAGGGACCCGGTGAAGCTGTCGGAGACCAGGGTGACCGGGGTGTCCCCGTCGGTGACGGTGAGGACGGCGGGGGCGGCGTCCGGAGCGGGCGCGGGCGCGGTCTGCGTGGTCGGCGGGTCGTCGGCCTGGGCCGATGCGGACGAGGTGGATGTCGACGGTGCGGTGACGGACACCGCATCGGTCGCCGGGCCGGAGGTGCACCCGGTGAGGACGAGGCTCAGCACGGGCAGGAGGAGCCAGCGGTGGTGCCCGAGGGACCGGCGAGGGCGGACGGACCGTCGACGGACCGCGGCGGACGTCACGGGGGACGGGGAGGACGGGGAGGACGGGGAGGACGGGGACACGGACGGCCTCTCGGACCGAGGGGGGCGCGGACCACCGCCACCTCTGTGACTCTCAGTATTTGATGAGCGCAGAGAGTAGTCAACACACGAGTGGGCGACGCACGAGATCACCATCGGTGAGACCCGTCGCTGGTCCGGTCCTCCGGTCGATGTGTCGATACTGATCCGGACCACCGACCGACGGTGGGCACCAGGCAGGGAGACCGCACGTGGCGACTGCGCACAGGGACCGGCACCAGCAGACCGTGCCGGTGTCCGACCGGCTCGGTGTCTGGCTGATGATGGCGCTCACCCTGGTCACCGGGATCGTCGACGCGGTGGGCTATCTGGCGCTGGACCGGGTGTTCACCGGGAACATGACGGGCAACATCGTCATCCTCGGCATGGCGGTCGCCGGGGCCGACGACCTGCCCATCCTCGGGCCGGCGATCGCGCTGGGCACCTTCACCGTCGGCGCGTTCCTGGCCGGCCTGTTCCTGCGCCGGCGACCCACCGGCTGGACGACGGCGGTGACCGCGGAACTGGTGCTGGGCGCGGTGCTGCTGGGCGCGGTCGCGGTCCTGCTCGCGGTGGCCGGGCCGGACCGACCGCTCGCCGTCTCGATCGTGGCGTCGTCGGTCACCGCGCTGGTGATGGGCGGGCAGGCCGCGACGGCGCGCAAGATCGCGGTGAAGGACATGACGACGGTCGTGGTGACCTCCACCCTGGCGTCGTTCGCCGGGGAGTCCCTCGTCGCGGGCGGCCGCGGCGCCGTGATCAACCGGCGCTTCTTCGCGATCCTGGTCATCTTCCTGGGTGCGGTGATCGGCGCCGCGCTGCTCGTCATCCACCCGGGGGTCGCCACCGCGCTGGCCGCCGTCCTCAGCCTGGCCGTGGCCGCCGTCGGGCACCTGCGGCTGCGGTCCGCCTGAGCCGAGCCCCGGTCGGTCCGGGCCCAGGTGCGCGTCAGCGCACGCGGGAGGGCTTGGGCCCCTTCATCCGGGCGTAGACGAGCGTGCCGAGCAGCCCGATCCCGCTGACGATCAGCAGGATGGCCGAGACGGTGTTGAGGAACGGGATCTTCAGCCCGGCCACCCCGGCGATGCCGGCGGCGAGCAGCAGCAGGGCGCAGACCAGGGCGAAGGCGGCGCGGCCCTTGCTGCGGGACACCTCGTCGATGCCCTGCTGGGCCTTGTCCTTCGCGTAGTCCAACGGCTTCTTGGCCCAGTCGAACCGGGTGGCCAGGACGGCGAGCCCGGCCGCGATGAGCACGAAACCCGGACCGGGCAGCACGAGCAGCGCGACGCCGGCGACCAGGAGGATGGCGCCGAGCACGGCGATGACGGTGGTCTTCATGGTGGTCCGTTCGTGATCCCGGGGCGGGCGGCTGCGGGAATGCCCGCCCGGCGAGGGTACCGGCGGCCCCTGCGGTGGCCTCGATCACCGGTGCCACCGCAGTTCCGGTGCGTTCAGCTCCGGGCGCCGATCCCGTCCACGGCCTTCGCGACGGCGGGCGCGCGGCGGACGGCGGGCAGGGCCAGTGCGGTGACGATCGCGACCGCGGCGACGATCGCGCACACCCAGAAGCCCCGGGTGAACGCTCCGTCGGCGGGCACTCCCTGCGGCCCGGCCCCGGAGGTGAGCACGGCGGCGATCACCGCGGTGCCGATGCTGCTGCCGATGGTCCGGGCGATGGTGTTGACGCCACTGGCCTCCCCGGTCTGCGCGGCCGGCACGCTCTCGATGATCGCGTTCGACATGGCCGCGAACGCGAAGCCGATGCCGGCGCCGACGAGCACGCCGGAGGCCACGACCTGCCCGAGGGAGCCGTGTCCGAGGGCGGGGACGACGAACCCGGCCGTCACCAGCGTGGTGCCGATGAGCATGGGGACCTTGGGCCCGAAGCGGCGGTCGAGCAGCCCGGCCACCGGGCCGAAGACGACCATCATGGCCACGGTGGGCAGCAGGAACAGGCCCGCCTCGGAGACCGACCGGCCGAACCCGAAGCCGGTCTCCACCGGCAGCTGGAGCAGCTGCGGCACCAGCAGGAACGTCCCGAACATCGCGAAGCCGAGGATCATCGCGACCAGATCGGTGGACCAGACCCCGCGGATCCGCATCAGCGACAGGTCGACGAGCGGCTCGGCCACCCGCCGCTCCACCGCGACGAAGACGATCAGCGCCACGACGCCGACGACCAGGAGGCCGAGGGTCTTCCCGTCGGCCCATCCCCAGCCCTGTCCCTTGCTGATCGCCAGCAGCAACGAGACCAGCGCCACGGACAGGATGCCCGCGCCCAGGACGTCGAGTCGGCCGGGGTTGCGCACCGGTGATTCCGGCATGCCAAAGATCGCGCCGAGCAGGGCGATGACGACGAGCACCAGCGGGAACCAGAACAGCCAGTGCCAGGACAGGTTCTCCACGATGGGGCCGGCGGCGACGATCCCGACGCCGGCACCGACGCCGAAGATGGCGGACAGCAGACCGACGGTCACCCCGACCTTCTCCCGGGGGAGCTGGTCGCGGACGATGCCGATGGACAGCGGCAGGATCGCGCCCGCCGCGCCCTGCAGGACCCGGGCGACGATCAGGACGCCGAGGCTGGTGGCGAGCGCCGCGAGGAGGGTGCCGACGGCCCAGCACCGCCAGCACTCCGATGAGCACCTTCCGCTTCCCCAGCATGTCGCCGAGTCGGCCCAGCACCGGGGTGAGCACGGAGGCCGAGAGCAGGTAGGCCGTGATGACCCAGCTGACGTCGGCGGTGGACGCCTGCAGGTCCCGCGCCAGGGTGGACAGGGCCGGGGCCACCAGGGACTGCAGGACGGCGAAGGCCAGGCCACCGAGCGAGAGGTAGGTGACCAGCAGACCGGTGCGGGGCGCGGTCCCGGCCGATACCGGTTCGGGGGTCGGGCCGGCGGTCCGGACGGAGGTCGGCATGGCTGTTCCTTCACGGGTCGGGCTCAGGTGGTGCTGCGGTCAACACTTGTTGACTTGGTGAGTCTGCCTGCCCGCGAGCGGAAGTCAACGGTTGTTTACGTCACACCCACGCACCGATACCCTGGCGGGGTGAACGGACACGGCGACGAGGCTCCAGCGGCGGGACCGGGCGGCATCGGCCCGGCGGACCCCCGCCCCACCGAGCCCGAGGCGGGCACCCCGCGGCGCCGGGACGCCGCCGGCACCCGCCGACTCCTGCTGGCCGCGGCCCGCCGGAGATTCGCTGCGGACGGCTACCGGTCGACCACCGTGCGGGATATCAGCGAGGAGGCGGGCGTCAACGTGGCCCTCATCGCCCGCTACTTCGGATCGAAGGAGGGACTGTTCGAGGCCTGTCTGACCGGGGTCGCCGACGACCTCGGCAACTCCGTTCCGCCCGACACGACCCTGGCGCAGGTCCCTGCCCTGCTGGCCGCCCGCGTGGGTGGGTCGCGCGGCGCACCGGCGTCCACCCAGCTGGTGCTGCTGTTGCGCACCTCGGGGGACGAGCGCGCGGAGGAGATCCGCCGGGACATCCTGCTGACGTTCGCCCGGCGGCTGGCCGGCATCGCCGGCTGGCGGCCCCCCGCCGATCCGACTCCCGCCGATCCGACATCCACCGACCCGACACCCCCCGGCAGTCCGACCGGCGGTGCGTCGATCGGCGGTGTCGCCACCGGTGATGCGCCCGGGACTCCGCAGGATGCCGACCGCCTGCTGCTCCGGGCCCAGATCGTGCTGTCGGCGACGTTCGGTCTGTCCCTCCTCCGGGCGACCACCCGGCTCGAACCGCTGGCCTCGGCGGGGCCGGCGGAGTTGGCGGAACCATTCGCCGATCTGATCTCCGCGCTGCTCGGTGCCCCGGGGCCCGATCCGGACGAAGCGCCCAGGAGCGCGTGACCGAAAGGCCGGACCGAAAGGGTGTGCGGAACGGCGCCACCATTCACCCAGGGCGGTCCGCTCTCGTGTCGGATCCCGGAAGTCGGCTCAGAGCAACGACTTCGGCGGCTCCGCGCCGTCGGTGGCAGCGAGTCGCCACCGCCACTGATGCCCCCGCGCAGCAGCACCGTCGGAGCTCGGATTGTCG
The DNA here is from genome assembly GCF_030811475.1 of Nakamurella flavida. Lineage (NCBI taxonomy): Bacteria > Bacillati > Actinomycetota > Actinomycetes > Nakamurellales > Nakamurellaceae > Nakamurella > Nakamurella flavida. Next base: position 2,648,526 of record NZ_JAUSQV010000001.1, on the reverse strand, counting down.
AGGTGATCGTTCACACCGACCCGGTACGTGATGCACACAGAAATAACCGAAAAGGATTGCGGTCGCCCTGGGGTGGTCCTACGTTCACTTCGAGTGACGTAACCCCCAAAGGAGTGGAACGTGCATCGATCCTTCGCAACGCCCAGGAGCCGACGCCGGCGCCTGTCCACCGCCGTGCTCGCCGCCGCGGTCCTGGCCGGGCCGATCATCCTCGCCCCGTCCGCGGCCGCCGCCCCCAATTCTGCCACGCCCTACCCCGTGTTCGCCGGGTCGGACGATCCGGTGCCGGCCCTGCCGGCCGGCCATGACACCCGCGCGATGATGCAGTCCATCTTCGACGCGGACGTGGCCGCCGGCGCCGGAGTGACCACCGGGAAGGACTTCTGGATCGACCAGATGCTCGCCCGCACCGGGACCCAGGGTGACGCCGACCCGGCCAACTCCGACAACAATCAGTGGTTGTTCAGCCGGGGCCGCACCCTGTTCATGAAGAGCCACGACCCGGCGCAGCTCGGCTTCGCCGGCGACGTGGCCTACATCGAGTCGATCAACGGCCGTTCCGCGTACACGATCACCGTGTCGGCCGGCGGGCAGCAGGTGCAGCTTCGGGAGGACACCGCCGCGCGCAAGCAGACCCCGAGCTACTGGCAGTCCACCTTCACCGGGTCGGGCCTGCGGGTGGTCCAGACGAAGTACATGACCGACGCCAACGTGGCCGTCACCGCCCTGACGCTGACCAACACCGGCGGCACCGCCCAGGACGTCACGCTGACCGCGGCCTCGCCCTACGCCACCCGCGCCGACGGTGACGAGCTGGTCGGTCGGGTGGACGCGTTCAACAAGCTGACCACCATCACCCCCCGGATGTCCGGTGACGGTTTCGCCCCGGCCGACGGCACCCTGGTGCACACCGCGTCGGTGGCCGCCGGCGGCACCCTGACCACCAAGGTGCAGGAGGGCTTCCTCACCGCCGACATCACCGAGTCGGGTCCGGAGTACGCGGCCTACCGCGCCGCCTCCGTGCAGGACGCCTTCACCACCCACGTCACCGACTACAACCGGTGGTGGGCGCAGAACGTGCCCTACATCGACATCCCCGACAAGAACATCGAGAAGACCCTGTACTACCGCTGGTGGCTGATGCGGTTCAACTTCCTGGACGCCAACATCGCCGGCAACGACTACCAGTTCCCGACCGCGGTCGAGGGCGTGCTGGGGTACAACAACGCCATCGTGCTGACCTCGGGCATGTTCATCGACGACCTGAAGTACCTGCGCGACCCGTCCTACGCGTACGGCACCTGGGTCTCGGCGGGCGAGGTGGCCAAGAGCGGGAAGTACACCGACAACCCGGGCGACCCGGCGAACTGGTCCAACAGCTACACCCAGTACATCACCGAGGCGGCCTGGAAGTCCTACCAGCTGCACGGGGGACCGGCGCCGATCGCGGCCAGCCTGGGCACCTACGGCGAGAACGACGTCAAGGGCCTGCTCAAGGATTTCGACGCCAACGGCAACAAGCTGATCGAGTACAACTGGGGCGCCCTGACGGGCAACGACGCCGACGCGGTGTCGTTCGACTGGCGCAAGGGCGCCTCCATGGACCGCACCGAGAGCGCCTACCTCTACTCCAACGCGCTGGGGGCCGCGCAGGCCTACCGCGCCGCCGGCGACGAGGCCAAGGCCGGGGAGATGGAGCAGCTGGCGGCCTCCGTGCAGAAAGCCGTGCTCGACAACCTGTGGAACCCCGAGAGCAAGCTCCTCGAGCACCGGATCGCCGGTGGGGACAAGGCTTTCGTGCCCTGGAAGGAGACCAACAACTACTACCCGTTCTCCGTGGGGCTGATGCCCAAGCCGGACGGGACCCCGGAGAACGACCAGTACCTCGAGGCCCTGCGACTGTGGGCCGACTCCGACGAGTACCCGATCTTCCCGTTCTTCACCGCCAACCAGAAGGACAAGGCCGAGGCCGCCGCGCAGGGCGATGTCGGCAGCAACAACTTCTCGATCATCAACTCGACGGTCACCTTCCGGTTCCTGTCCTCCGTGCTGCGGAACTACCCCAACCAGTACATCGATGCCGAGACCTACAAGAAGCTGCTGTACTGGAACGCCTGGGCGCAGTACCAGAGCGGGGACAACCGCTACCCCGACCAGAACGAGTTCTGGGCCAACGGGAGTGCCGACCCGCAGAAGGTCGGCTACCGCTCCTGGATCCACCACACGATCCTGGGCGCCACCAACTTCACCGTCATCGAGGACGTCGCCGGTCTGCGCACCCGTGACGACGCCAAGCTGGAGCTCTCCCCGATCGACATCGGGTGGGACCACTTCACGGTGAACAACCTGCGCTACCGCGACAAGGACCTCAGCATCGTCTGGGACAAGCCCGGCGACGGCCAGAAGTACTACGGGGACGATGTTCCCGAGGGCTACTCGATCTACCTGGACGGCGCGCTCGCCCTGACCGTCGACTCCCTCCGACACGTCGTGTTCGACCCGGCCACCGGTGACGTGCAGCTGCCGGCCGGCGGCGCCGTCACCGGCAAGGGTGCGGCCACGGCCGTGCAGGCGATGAGCCAGGTCCGGTTCGACGAGGACAGCCGCGTGGTGGACATCTTCGCCAAGGCGGGCAAGGACATCACCCCGGCGGACGGCGACCCGGTCGACCTGGCGCAGGGCGCGACCGCGACGGCGACCTTCTCCGCCCCGAACCGTGGGCCCGGGAACGCCGTCGACGGCACCACCATCAACGAGCCGTTCTGGGGCACCGCCGGTTCGCCGAACGCCCAGGACAGCCTGGAGATCGATCTGGGCAGCCCGAGGACGTTCGACGACATCCGGGTGCACTTCTACCGCAGTTCCACCACCGGGACCGTGGCCGGTTACGCCACCCCGTCCCTGTACCAGCTCGAGTACCAGGACGGTGCGACGTGGAAGGCCGTTCCCGGTCAGCTGCGGACGCCGACGGTGCCGCGGGCCAACCTGAACGAGGCCGCCTTCGCCCCGGTGACGGCCGGCCGGATCCGCGTCACGGTGCAGCACGCCCCGGGTGCGCGGACGGCGATCAAGGAGGTGGTGGTCTCCTCGACCGGCCAGGACGTGCAGGCGCCGGGCAACCAGGCCCCGGTCGTCGACGCCGTGGCCTCCGACCCCCGGCCCGACGGGTCGCTCGCGTTGACCGGGACGGTCCAGGACGACGCGCTGCCCACGGGCACGCTCAGCTCCACCTGGTCGGTCGTCTCCGCCCCGGAGGGTGGGTCCGCACTGTTCGCCGACCCGGCCGCGGCCTCCACCTCGGTCAAGTTCACTGCCGAGGGTGAGTACGTCCTGCGCCTGACCGCCACCGACGGCGCGCTCACCACCAGCCGGGACATCACCGTCACCGGTGCGGTGGCCGGTGCCGCCGGGGTGAACGTGGCCCCGCTGGCCACCCCGACCGCCGAGTACACCGCGGGATGGAACAACGTCCGGGCCGTCAACGACGGCGAGGTGCTGAACACCGGTGGCCAGCAGAACCAGCTGTGGGGCACCTGGTCGGGCGCCCGCCCGGCCACCCGCTGGCTGCAGTACGACTGGACGTCGCCCGTGCGGGTCGCGTCCACCGAGGTCGCCTTCTGGCACGACTCCCCGGGCGGCACCGGTGACGGCGTGGCCGTCCCCGCCTCCTGGAAGCTGCAGTACCGCAACGCAGCCGGCGAATGGGCCGACGTGAGCAATGCCAGCGGCTACGGGATCGCCGACACCGGGTCCAACCGCACCTCGTTCGATCCGGTGACCACCACCGGCCTGCGGGCCGTGTTCACCGCGAACAGCAACGGCACCTCCAACTCGGCGATCGCCGTGTCGGAGTGGTCGGTGCGCACCGACGTGCCGGTCTCCACCGGGGCCGTGCACGTGCCCACCACCGTCGGTGTCGTGCCGACCCTGCCCGGCACCGTCGAGCAGGTCTACTCCGACGGGAGCCGCGTGCAGAGCGCGGTGACCTGGCCGACGATCACCGCCGAGCAGGTCGCCTCCCCCGGGACCTCCTTCACCGTCACGGGTGTCGTCGACGGTGGCGGCACGGCCACGGCCACGGTGTGGGTCCGGGTGACCGACGCGGTGCAGATCAACACCCTCGCGCCGGTCACGGTGACCACGGCGGTCGGGGTCGCCCCGTCGCTGCCGGGCACCGTCACCGGGGTCTACAACGACGGTTCGCAGGACAGCCGTCTCGCGGTCACCTGGGACGCCGTCCCGGCCTCGGCCTACGCCCAGGCCGGAACCTTCGAGGTGTCCGGTGCCGTCGCCGGAACGGACAAGCGGGCCACCGCGACGGTGACCGTCGCCGGCGGCGGCGGACAGCCGGTCGACACGACGAAGCCGGTGGTCTCGGTGTCGCCGTCGCCGGCCGAACCGTCGGGTGCCGACGGGTGGTGGACCGCTCCGGTGCAGGTGACCGTGGCGGCCGCCGACGACGTGGACGCCGCGCCGAAGGTGGAGATCGACAGCGGGTCGGGGTGGGTGGCCTACACGGAGCCGGTGACCGTGGGCGAGGGCACCAGCACGGTCCAGGCCCGCGCCACGGATGCGGCGGGGAACGTCTCCGACGTCGCGTCGGTGTCGGTGAAGGTGGACGCGACGGTGCCGACGGTGTCCGCGGCGGTCGACGGCCGCACGGTCACGCTGACCGGTGCGGACACCGGGTCGGGTGTGGCGTCGGTGGAGTACCGCTGGGGTGCCGGTGAATGGGCCGCGTACACCGGTCCCGTGACGGCGCAGGGTTCCGAGGCGGCGACGGTGTCGTTCCGGGCCACGGATGCGGCGGGGAACGTCTCGGCGGTGGGTACCGCGGAGGTGGCGGCGGTGGCCGTCACGGCAACGGTGGCGTTGCGGTCCAACGGTGTGCTGTCCGCAGCGGGCTGGTACGACCAGCCGGTGCTGGTCACCGTGACGACACCGGCCGGCACGAGCGGTGTGTCGGCGCAGTACCGGATCAACACGGGTTCGTGGAACACCTACCGCTCGCCCTTCACGGTGTCGACGAACGGTGACAACGCGGTGGCGACCCGGTTGATCCAGGACGGCGCCGTGGTGGCGGGTTCGGAGTCGGTGACCCAGGTCCGGGTGGACAACCGCGCCCCGGTTGCCATCGCCACCCGGAATCCCCAGTCCGGGACGGGCTCTCCCCGCAACCCCGTCGAGATGACCGTCACCGGAACGGATGCGGCCTCGGGGGTGGACCGGACGGAGTACCGGGTGGACGGTGGTGAGTGGGCCGCGGTGAGCGCTCCGGTGGTCTTCCACCAGGTCGGGACGTTCCTGGTGTCCTCCCGGGCGGTGGATCGGGCCGGGAACGTCTCGGCGGTGCGCTCCACCACGGTGGTGATCCGGGCGGATGTGCCGACGTCGGTGAAGGCGACGGCGACGCGGGTGGCTGCGGGTGGGTTCACCACGTTGGTGATCGCCGGGTTCGATCGGTGGGACAGCCTGGCGGTGGCCTCCGGGGAGCTCGCGTTGGGTCCGGTGTCCAGTGATGTGAACGGGGCTGCGCGCAAGACGGTGCAGATCCCGGCGGGGACGGCGAAGGGTGCGTTCCCGGTGACGGTGACCGGGACCGATGGCACCACGGCCACGGTCACCCTGACCATCACCGGCTGACCACCGCCGGTGGCAACACCGGCGCCAGGCACGACCACGGCGCGCACCGGATCCCCAGGACCGGTGCGCGCCGTGTCCCCGGCCCCGATCGGGGTCACGGCAGCCGTGGCCCCCACCGAACGACTGCGCCTCCTGTCCGGACCCCTGGGCCCGGTCCTCTCCAGCCCGTGGGCAGACCCGGGCAATTCCGTGCAGAGCAGCCCCCCGTGCAAAGGAGCACCCCGTGAATCCCCTCCCGATCCAGCCGACCCGCAGGGGTCCCTCGCTGTCCAGGCGCACCGCGCTGGCCGGGGGACTGGCCGCGGCGGCCGGTGCGGTGGCGTTCGGTTCCGCCGGTCCGGCTGCCGCCGCGTCCGTGCCGCGAACCGCCCACCCCACCGCATTCCCCGTCGCCCGTGCCGCCCGTGCTGCGATGCCGGTCACCGGAGCCGCTGCGTTGGTGCCCTTCCCGTTGTCGGCGGTCACGTTGGCGCCCAGCATCTTCACCGCCAACCGCGACCGGTTGCTGCGCTTCGCGCGGGACTACCCGGTGGATCGGATGCTGGTCAACTTCCGGGCCAACGCCGGTCTCGACACCCGGGGTGCCGCGCCGATCGGCAGCTGGGAGGAGCCCACCAGCCAGCTCCGCGGGCACTTCACCGGGCACTACCTCTCCATGCTGGCCCAGGCCGTGGCGAGCGGGGAGACGTCCCTGGCGGCCACCCTGACCACCGCTGTCGATGCCCTCGGCGAATGCCAGGACGCCCTCGCGGTGCAGGGCGGCTCCGCCGGCTATCTCGCCGCCTACCCGGAGACCCAGTTCGACCAGCTCGAGGTCTTCGTCCCCTATCCGACCATCTGGGCGCCCTGGTACACCTGCCACAAGATCATGGCCGGCCTGTTGGACGCCTACGACCTCACCGGGAACGCCCGGGCGCTGGGCATCGTCAGCGCGATGGGCCGCTGGGCGTTCACCCGCCTGTCCCGGACCACTGCCGCCCAACGGCAGCGGATGTGGCAGATGTACATCGCCGGCGAGTACGGCGGCATGAACGAGAGCCTGATGCGGCTGTACGAGATCACCGGCGACGCCGACTTCTCCACCGCGGCCGGATTCTTCGACACCGAGTACCTGCTGCAGGCGTGCGCGGCAAACCAGGACATCCTCGACGGCAAGCACGCCAACCAGCACATCCCGCAGTTCCTGGGCTACCTCAAGCGGTACGACGCCACCGGTCGGGCCCCGTACGTCGACGCGGTGCGGAACATGTGGGAGATGGTCGTTCCGCACCGGATGTACGCGCACGGCGGCACCGGGCAGGGCGAGATCTTCCGGGCACGGGACAGGATCGGCGCGTCCATCGTCAAGGACACCAATGCCGAGACCTGCGCCGCCTACAACATGCTCAAGGTGTCCCGCGAGCTGTTCCTGCGCGACCCGGACCCGAAATACATGGAGTACTACGAGCGCGCGCTGTTCAACCAGATCGCTGGGTCCCGGCGGGCGAGCGACAGCGGCGACGACCCGCTGGTCACCTACATGCTGCCGGTCGGGCCAGGCGTCCGGCGGGGATACGGCAACCTCGGGACCTGTTGCGGAGGTACCGGTCTGGAGAACCACACCAAGTACCAGGACTCGATCTTCTTCGCCGGTGCCGACGGCTCCACGCTGTACGTCAACCTGTATATCGGCTCCACCCTGACGTGGGCGGCCCGCTCGCTGACCGTCGCACTGAGCACCGAGCTGCCGACCGCCGGCACGAGCACGCTGACCGTCACCGGGTCAGGACCGCTGGATCTGCGGCTGCGCATCCCGGTCTGGGCGCAGGACGCCGAGGTCGCCGTGAACGGGACGGCCGTCCCGGGGCCAGTCACCCCGGGCAGCTACCTCTCGGTCTCCCGCGACTGGACGAGCGGGGACACAGTCGCGGTGACCCTGCCCATGCGCCTGCGGGTGGAGCGGGCGTTGGACGACCCGACCCTGCAGACCCTGGCCCACGGCCCCATCGCCCTGGTCGCCCGCAGCAGCCAGCCGAGTTTCCGGGCGGTGTCGCTGTTCTCGGCCCTGACCCTGTCCGGGTCGCTGGAGACCGCGCTGCGACCCACGGCCGACGCCGGCTTCTTCCGGTCCGCCGACGGCACGGTGTGGGCGCCGATGTACGTGGGCAGCGACGATCCGTACCACCTGTACTTCCGACGGTCCGAACCCATGGTGGTGTTCGCCGGCACCGACGCCGGGGTGGTCAACCCGGTCAGACCCGATCGGACCACCCTGCTGGACGACATCTGGGCCCGGGCCCCGTTCACCGACCGGCAGCAGTTCGTCCGCACCGTCACCGAGGTGTCGGCGACCTGGGCGGCCGAGGGACTGTTGTCCCGCCGCGACCGTCAGGCCGTCCTGCTCGGTGCCGCCCGGGCGCGGCTCTCGTGACCGGCCGCAGACAGGACGCGGGGCACACCCACTCCGCCGAACCCGCCGTGCCCTCTCCGTCCGGCCGATCCGCCGCCCGTCCCGGTCCGCGGCCAGGGGCCCGGGCGTGGGTCGCCGGGCTGGTGGCCGTGCTGCTGGGCACGTTGCTGCAGGTCACCGCGGCCCCGGCTGCCGGTGCGGCGGAGGACACCCCGACGAATCTGGCGCCGGTCGCCATCGCCGACGCCCAGTACACCGCGCCGTGGAACTCCCTGGCTGCGATCAACGACGGCCGCACCCCGGTCGCCCCGGGCGCCGGTCTCGGCGAGATGTGGGGCTCCTACAGCGGTGATCGCCCCGCCGAGCTGTGGGTGAGCTACCGGTGGACCGAGCCGGTGACCGTGACCCGGTCGGCCATGTCGTTCTGGAGCGACGCCCCCGGGCCCGGCACCGGCGACAACGTCTGGGCGCCGGAATCCTGGCGGCTGCAGTACCTGCCCGTCGGCTCCGAGGTGTGGACCGACATCCCCGGCGTGGACGTCACCGGGGTCGCCCTGGGCGAGCCCAACGTGAGCACCTTCCCGGCCGTCACCACCACCGCGGTCCGCGCCCTCCTGCGGGCGACGGGGAACGCCGACGGCAGTAGCTTCGCCGCACTCTCCATCACCGAGTGGGAGATCTGGGGCACCACGGACGACATCCCGCCGCCGAGTCCGACGGATCCGCTGGCCGCCGACGAGGTCCATCTCCCGGTCGCCGTGGACGAGCTGCCCACCCTGCCCGCCACCGTGTGGATGACCTACCCCGACGGCTTGCGTCGCGAGCTCGCGGTGACCTGGCCGACGGTCACCGCGGAGCAGTTGGGCACGGCGGGGACCTCCTTCGTGGTGGCGGGTACCGCAGCCGGGGTGCGGACGGCCGTCTCCGCGACGGTGTACGTGCGAGCCGCCGGGACCGATCCCGCGCCGCGTGCGGTGCGCCCCGTCGCCGCACTGACCGTGGTGGGGACGGCCCCGCAACTGCCGTCCACCGTGTCGGTGGAGTACGCCGACGACTCGGTGGACAGCCGCATCCCGGTCCGCTGGGCCTCGGTCCCCGAGGCGGACTACGCCTCCGCGGGGGTCTTCGAGGTGGCGGGCGACGTCGACGGTGGCCTGCGGGTCGTCGCCCTCGTGGTGGTCGACGAGCCGGTGACCGACCAGCCGCCGCTGGTCCGGCTCACCACCGACATCGAGGCGCCGTCGTCCGGGTGGAACACCGGCCCGGTCCAGGTGAGCGTGACCGCCTCCTCGGCCACCGATCCGGCCCCGCGCGTGGAGATCGCCGTCGACGACGGTGATTGGCAGCCGGCCGCCGGGCCCGTCCTCCTGTCCACGGACGGCACCCACACCGTGCAGACCCGGGCCACCGACGCGCAGGGCCGGGTATCGGACGTCCGCAGCCTGACCGTCCGCATCGACACCACCGCGCCGGTCACCACGGCGCAGGCAGCGCTGCGGGATACCGACGTCGCCCTCACCCTGACCGCGGTGGACGACGGGTCGGGGGTGGCCACCACCCAGTACCAGGTCGGTGACGGCTTCATCGCGACGTACACCGGTCCGGTCCCGATCACCCGAGCGGCCCAGGCGCAGACCGTCCGGTACTTCTCCACCGACACGGCCGGCAATGTCGAGTCGGCGGGCACGGTCCAGGTCCCGGCGCTGGCCGTCGCCGGTCCGCCCACGGCCACCGCCGCCCTCAGCCCGGCCGCTCCCGACGGGGAGAACGGGTGGTACGTCAGCACTCCCGCGGTCACCGTGACCGCGGCGGCCTCCGACGGCACCGCGGCCACCGCCGAGGTTGGGAGCGGATCCGGCGGATGGACGCCCGTGACCGGCCCGATCGCCCTGCGCGGCCAGGGTCTGGCCTCGCTGACCTACCGCGCCGTCGACGCGGCCGGGCAGCAGAGCCCGGTCGGTCGGATCGAGGCGCGGGTGGACACCGCGCGCCCGATCGTCACCGGCGGGGTCAGTGGCACCGGTGCAGGTCGCCTGCTCACCCTGCTGGCCGCGGACGCGGCGTCCGGGGTGGACACCCGTCAGGTCCGACTCGACGGCGGCGACTGGGTCGACTACGTCGGTCCGGTCAGCCTGACCGCCGCGGCCCACACCGCGGCGCTGCGGGCCCGGGACGTGGCCGGCCACGAGACGGTGGTGACGGTGTCGGTCCCCCGGAATCTCACGGCCCGGCAGCTGACCACCACCACGGCCGTCCAGTGCCGGGCGGGCCGACCGGAACTCGCGGTCGACGTGGTCAACACCGGCCGGACGACCTCGCGGGTGACCGTGACCGGTCCGCTGGGGAACAGGTCGGTGCCCGCGCTGGCCGCGCACGCCGCCACCCGGCAGACCTTCCCGGTCACCGGTGGGGCGCTGGCGGCCGGCGAGGTGACGGTGGTCGCGTTCGGCACGCAGAGCGGCGCCACCTGGACCCAGCGCTGGCGCATCCCGTACGACGCCCTCACCTGCGGGTGACCCGGCGCGGCCCCGCCCGGTCGGGGCGGGGCCGCCCGGATGACGGGGCGGGCGGCGCGTCCGGCGGCGCTCGTCCCCGCCGCCGATCGTGGCCCCGGGCTCGTGCTCTGATGGAACGGACGGTCTCTCCGACCCACGTCCCCGTCGCCGGACGGGCCTGCCGTGCCCCTGACCCGACCCGCCGTCCGCGGCCTGCCAAGCGAAGGAGGACCCGATGCCCCCAATGGGCGGCCGACCGGCCGGCCGGGCCCGACTCTCCGCCTCCGCCGCGCTCCCGGACGGCAGCCGGGTGGCCCGTCGGCCCAACCTGTACGACGTGGCCCGCGAGGCCGGCGTCTCCCACCAGACGGTGTCCCGGGTCGTCAACGGCCACCCCGGGGTCCTCCCGGCGACGCGGGCCCGGGTGCGGGCAGCCATCGCGGTGGTCGGGTACCGACCGAACTCCGCCGCCCGTGCCCTGGTCACCCGCCGGTCGGGCGCGATCGGCATCATCAGCGCCCGGTCGCCGGTCTTCGGGCGGATGTCCACGGTGCTGGCCGTGCAGGAGGCCGCCCGCGAGGCGGGTCTGTCCGCCGGTATCCACAGCCTGTCCCCGGCCGATCTCGCCCGCGGGCCCGTCGACGCCGAGCAGCTCACCGACGGGGTCGACGGAGTGGTCGTCATCGCCTCCTGGGATCCGCTGGCCGCCGTCGGCGCGGAGCTGGCCGCGTTCGTGCCCACGGTGATCGTCGGCCGGCCCGCCGGCTCCGCCCCGCCCGGGGTGTGCACGGTGTCCATCGACCAGGAGGCCGGCGCCCGTGCGGCGGTCGCCCACCTGGCCGGGTTGGGGCACCGCCGGATCCTCCACATCGGCGGCCCGTCCACCTTTTCCGACGCCCGGACCCGGGAGGCCGGCTACCGGTCCGAGATGGCCGGGCGTGGTCTGCCGACCCTGGCCGTCCCCCGGGGGGACTGGACGGCGGAATCGGGCTACGCGATCGGTCGACGGCTGCCCCCGGACGACATCCCGGACGCGGTGTTCGTGGCCAACGACCTGATGGCCCTGGGTTTTCTGCGCGCCCTGCGCGAACGGGACATCGACGTCCCCGGTGACATCTCGGTGGTGGGCTTCGACGATGTCGCCGGGTCCGCGTTCTTCGATCCACCGTTGACCACCGTGCGACCGGACTACACCGGGCTCGGGCGGCGGGCGGTGGCCGCCCTGGAGGCCCGGTTGGCCGGCGGTGCCGGCGCCGTCGCGGTCGGGGTCGGGGAGGCCGCGGAGGTGCCGGACGCCGGGCTGCGGCCCGAGCTGGTGGTCCGGGCCAGTACCGCCGCCGCGACGGGCAGGGCGGCGGTGGTCGGGTTCTGAGCCGGTGGCGGCCGGGTCGGGCGCCACTCGTGCCGGTTCCGCCCGGCGAGATGCCAGCGCGCCGTTGATGTGTCACTGATCGCCGCGCGGTCGCCCGGGGGTCGGACCGACCCGCTACGGGTCGGCCACCACCGTGGGGCAGCGCCTCCAGAAAACACCGAAAAGGATTGCGGGCGACCGCCCGATGGCTGAGAGTCACAGGTCAGGGATCCCGGCCGACGACGGAGGGAGGGTTCGTGCCGCCGGCACACCGTGCCGGTGACTGCCGTCCCCGCACCCCGGCCCCGCCCGGCGTGCCCGATGCCGCCGGACCTCCCCAGCGGCCGGAGCGAACTCCCGCACCCCGCACCTCCCACCCCCGAGCGGCGACACCGCATCGGGGGCCGATGTCAGCCACCACCGGCCCGCGCCGGTGGACCCCCGCCCCCGAAGGTGAGTGACCGCCCGTGTCCGTCACGATCGCATCCGTCCGGATCCCACCCGTCAGGCCACCCGGCCGCCGAGCCGGACGATGGACGGCGGTGCTGGCGGCCGCGGCGTTGGCCGCCGGAGCCGCGGTGCCCACGGCCCTCCCGGTGTCGGCCGCCGAGCCGCCCGCGGCGATCACCTTCTCCTCGCCCGGCAACCCGATCCTCGGCGACGGGACGTACTACACGGCGGACGCGGCCCCCCTGGTGGTCGGCGACACGCTCTACATCTACGCCGGGCACGACGAGGCCGCGCCCCAGCAGGCCGGTTTCGAGATGCACGACTACGGCGTCTTCAGCACGCAGGACGTCGCCGGCGGGACCTGGACGCTGCAGAAGGACGCCCTGGTCCCCGGGGAGGTCTTCTCGTGGGCGACCGGGAACAACGCGTACGCCGGTCAGGCCGTCGCCGGCCCGGACGGGCGCTACTACTGGTACGTCCCCGTCCAGTCGAAGGACACCTCGGCGCCGAATCCGATGTCGATCGGCGTGGCCGTCTCCGACACCCCGGTCGGTCCGTGGTCCGACGCCATCGGGTCACCGCTGCTCACCTGGACCGACGTCTTCGGCACCAGCACGAACGGCCAGGAGGTCATCGACCCGGCGATCTTCACCGACGACGACGGCACCGTGTACCTGCACTGGGGTTCGTGGGGCGTGGCCCGCGCGGTGGAGCTCGACGCCTCCATGACGAGGACCGTGGGCCCGATCAGCACCATGGCCGGCCTCGACGGTTTCTACGAGGCCCCGTGGGTGTTCCAGCGCAACGGCATCTACTACATGGTCTACGACTGGAAGGTCGGGGGCAGCAGCTGCACGCCGTCGAACTACCAGGCCTGCATCGCCTACGCGACCGCGGACAACCCGTTGGGGCCGTGGACCTCTCGCGGCATCATCCTCGGCGGGACCTCGGCCACCACCGTGCATCCGTCGATCATCGAGTTCCAGGACAAGTGGTACATCACCTATCACACCAAGGACGCCGTGGGCGGCGGCCACTTCCGGCGCTCGGTGGCCATCGACGAGGTGACCTGGGACGGCGACACCATCCGGCCGGTCACCCGGACCCTGGCGCAGGACCCCCGGTTCGCCCTGACCGACAACGTGGCGCCGGCCGCCCGGCCCGCCGCGTCGTTCACCGAGCAGCCGCCGATGCGCCTGGGTGCCCTGAACGACGGACGCGCACTGACCGCACTCCTGCCCCCGGACCAGTGGGGCAACTTCCGCGGTACCGACAACCTGCGCGAGTCCGACTGGGTGTCCTACCAGTGGGACGCCCCGGTGCGCGTCGACGGGGCCGGTATCCAGTTCCACGAGGACCCGAACGGGATCCGCCCCCCGGCCTCCTGGGAGATCGAGTACCTGGACGCCGACGGCGACTGGACCCCGGTGAGCGGTGCGCAGTACCCCACCGCGACGGGCCGCTGGAACGAGCTGTCCTTCGACCCGGTGACCACCACGTCGCTCCGGGCCACCTTCGCCGGGCGGCCCGAGGGCGCGAAGTACCACTCCGTCTCGGTCTCCGAGTGGGAGGTGTACGCCGTGACACCGGCCGCACCCGAACCCGTCTCGGTCGCCACGAAGCCGGGCACGGCCCCGGCGCTGCCCGAGGCGGTCCGCCTGAGCGACCCGTCCGGCGGCTCGGTGTGGGCCCCGGTGAACTGGCGGCCGGTCGACGCGGCGAGCTACGCGCAGGCGGGGACGTTCTCCGTCGAGGGACGCGTCCTGGGATACGCGGCCGCGATGCTGACCGCCCAGGTCGTCGTCGACCCCGACGCGAGCACCCCGGTGCCCGCCGACGACACCGCACCCGTCGCCACCCTCTCCCTGTCCGGCACGTCCGGCAAGGACGGATGGTTCTCCTCGTCGGTGACCGCACGCGTGAGCGCCGAGGACGAGATCGACTACCGCACCGCGATCTCCACCCGGATCGGGTCGGACGGCACCTGGTCGATCACCCCGCAGGCCCGGTTCGTGGACGTTCCGGTCACCGGCCAGGGCACTTCCGAGGTCTCCGGGCGGGCCACCGATGCGGCGGGCAACACCTCCGCCGTCGTCTCCCGCACGGTGAAGATCGACACCGTGGCCCCGCAGGCCACGGCGGCGGCCGACGCCACGACGCGGGCCGTCTCGATCACGGGGTCCGACGCGCTGTCCGGGCTGGACGCCGTCCAGTACCGCTTCGACGCCGCGGGGGAGTGGCAGTCCACCACCAGCGGCGCGGTGGTGCCCGCACCGGACGGGCTGCCGCACACGCTGATCTACCGGGTGACGGACCTCGCCGGGAACACCACCTCCGGCACGGTCGTCGTCCCGCCGGCCGCCGGCGCCGCACTGACCGGCAACATCGCCGGGTACGCGACCGCGTCCGCTTCCTTCACCTCCGGGTGGGAGCAGGTCAACGGTCTCAAGGACGGCACGGCCGGGGTCCTGGAGCAGGCCCCGGACGAGCTGGGCGCCCGCTGGGGCACCTGGCCGCAGGTCGGCGCCCAGTGGGCCCGCCTGGACTGGCCGTTCGACGCCACCGTGGACGAGATCGGCGTCTGGTGGTTCCAGGACTCCCCGGACAGCGCCGGCGGCGGCATGATCGCTCCGCGCACCTGGGTGCTGCAGTACCTGGACGCCGACGGCACGACCTGGCGGGATGTCACGCCGATCGGTGGCACTTCGTACGACCGCACGAGGGACACCTTCGTCCCGGTCCAGTTTGCCCCGGTCACCACCCGGTCGCTGCGGATCCAGGCGCAGGCCTGGGGGGCCGCCGAGGGCCAGGGATCGATCGGGATCCACGAGTGGCAGGTCATCGCCGCCGAGGAGACCGGGCAACCGGACACGACGGCGCCGGTGGCATCGGTCGCGGTCACCCCGGCGGCCCCGACGGGGAACGACGGGTGGTGGACCGCCCCGGTGCAGGTGACCGCGACGGCGACCGACGACCTCGACCCGGCTCCTGCGGTGGAGATCGACAGCGGGTCGGGGTGGGTGGCCTCCACCGGGCCGGTGACCGTGGGTGAGGGCACCAGCACGGTGCAGGCCCGGGCGACGGATGCGGCGGGGAATGTCTCCGAGATGGCAGCCGTCACCGTCAAGGTGGACGCCACCGTCCCGACGGTGACCTCCACCGTGGTGGGGCGCACGGTCACGGTGCTGGGGACCGATGCGGGGTCCGGTGTGACCTCGACGGAGTACCGGTGGGGCCAGGGCAGCTGGATGCCCTCCACGGGCCCGGTGACGGCGCCGGGTTCGGGTGCGGCGACGCTGTCGTTCCGGGCCACGGATGCGGCGGGCAACGTCTCGGCAGTGGGTACCGCCGAGGTCCCGGTCTCTGCAGGAACGGCGTCAGTGGAGTTGCGGTCCAACGGTGTGCTGTCCGCGGCGGGCTGGTACGACCAGCCGGTGCTGGTGACGGTGGCGCCGCCGGCCGGCATGGCCGCGCAGTACCGGATCAACGACGGGCCGTGGGTCCGCTACCGGTCGCCGTTCACCGTCAGCACCAACGGTGACAACGCCGTCCGGACCCGGCTGTGGCGGGACAACGCTGCGGTGGACGGATCCGAGTCGGTGACGCAGGTCCGGGTGGACAACCGCGCCCCGGTTGCCACCGCCACCCGGAATCCGGCCTCGGGTGCGGGTACGCCGCGCAACCCGATCACCCTGTCGGTGAGCGCGACCGACGTGACGGCCGGGGTGGATCGGACGGAGTACCGGGTCGACGGTGGCGAGTGGGCCGCGGTGAGCGCTCCGGTGGTCTTCGACCAGGTGGGGACGTTCCTGGTGTCCTCCCGGGCGGTGGACCGGGCCGGGAACGTCTCGGCGGTGCGCTCCAGCACGGTGGTGATCCGGGCTGATGTGCCGACGTCGGTGAAGGCGACGGCGACGCGGGTGGCTGCGGGTGGGTTCACCACGTTGGTGATCGCCGGTTTCGATCGGTGGGACAGCCTGACGGTGGCCTCCGGGGAGCTCGCGTTGGGTCCGGTGTCCAGTGATGTGAACGGGGCTGCGCGCAAGACGGTGCAGATCCCGGCGGGGACGGCCAAGGGTGCGTTCCCGGTGACGGTGACCGGGACCGACGGCACCACGGCCACGGTCACCCTGACCATCACCGGCTGATCCGACAAACCCGTCCGACGGCGCGTCCCGGTCCCCCCGTGGCGCGCTGTCGGAAGGTCGGGACGGCGGCGGCCGATGTCGGCGACACCTGGTGCGCGGCAACGGGTGTCCCGGTCAGCCGGCGGTGGACTCCCGGATGACCAGGGAGCAGCCGATCTTCTCGATGCCCGGGTGGGTGCCGCCCTCCATCGCCGAGAACAGCAGCTCGGCCGCCCGGCGACCCAGTTGTTCCAGCTGCATGTCCATGCTGGTGAGCTGGGGCCGGGCCTGGGTGGCCAGCACGGCCCAGTTGTCGAAGCCGACCACGGCCACGTCCTCGGGGACGGCCCGACCTTTCTCGCGCAGTACCTCCAGCACGCCGCGGGCGATCTGGTCGCTGCCGGCGAACACGCCGTCGATGTCGGGGTGGGCGGCGAGCAGGGACGCGATGGCCGACCGACCCCACGATTCGCTCCACGAGCCGAAGTGCACCTTCTTGCCCACGGGGGTCAGCCGGGCCGCGCGCAGCGCCGCCGTGGCCCCCTCGGCGCGGTCCCGGGCGGCGGCGTAGGTGCGGTCGCCGGAGATGTGCACGATGCGGGAACGACCCAGGGCCAGCAGATGGTCCACGGCGGTCCGCCCGGCCTCCACGTTGTCGGAGATCACCGAGGTGTCCTGGTCGTCCAGGGACGGGGAGTAGGCGTACACCACCGGGACCGACAACCGGCCCGGTAGTGGAGGTCTCGCATCGGTCCGCGATCCGACCACGATCAGTCCGTCGACCCGACGGCCGAGCAGCGCCTTGACGTGGTACTGCTCGCGGAACGAGTCGCCGCGGGCGTCGCAGAGGAACACCGACACCGAGCCGCGACCGAAGGCGTCCTCCGCGCCCATCAGGATGGGCAGCGAGAAGCGGCCCTCCATGTCGCTGGTCAGCAGGCCCACCGTGCCGGTCCGGCCGGCCAACAGGCCCCGGGCCAGGGCGTTGGGCGAGAACGACAACTGCTCGGCGGCCACCATGACCCGCTCGCGGGTGGAGGCGCGGACCTGGTTGCGCCCGTTCAGGGCCTTGGACGCGGTGGCGATGGAGACGCCGGCCAGCCGGGCGACATCGGTCAGGGTGGTCGGCCGCTTACCCGTCGCCGGTGCCATGGCCGCCCCCACCGTCAGTCTCCCGGGCGCGCGGTGCACACCCCTCGAGGGCACCACAGTGACACGCCGGGGCACCCCTTCGCATCTTTCCCGGAGTGAGCGTTCACCCTTGACCTGGGAGAGTGACCGTCGCTACTGTTCGAAAAGCTTTTCGGGCAGCAGACCGGTGACGCCGCCTCGATCAGGGGCGGCGAACCCGCACCCGACGGCAGTGCCGCCGGGACCGGGGACAGGTCGGTCCGCTGCCCACCGAAAGTCCTGTGGTGGGCCCAGCGGGTGCATCGGCACTCCGCTCAATGACGAGCAAGGAGCACGGAATGAAGGTCTGGAAGCGCCGGCGTATCGCCGGGGCCGTCGCCGCAGTCATCGCGACGTCGATGACGCTGGCGGCGTGCGGCGGCTCGACGGGCGGAGCCGCGGGATCGACCTCGGCGCCGGCCACGGCCGGGTCGTCGGGGGCATCCGGGAGCGCGTCCGGCGGAGCCGGTGCGGCCGCCGATCAGGGGGTGGACGACGGCACCACGCTGACCCTGTGGACCCGGGCGCCCCTGGAGAAGCAGGCCAAGGCCCTGGTGGAGGCCTACAACGGTTCGCACCAGAACCAGGTGGAGCTGACCGTCGTCCCCAACGACGACTACGTGGCCAAGGTGGGTGCGGCGGCCGGTTCGGGGCAGCTGCCCGATCTGTTCGGGGCCGACATCGTCTACGTGCCCAACTGGGCGTCACAGGGGCTCTACGCCGATCTGACCGACAGGATCGCCGGTCTGCCCTACGCGGACACCCTGAACAAGGGGCACATCGACGCGGGCACCGTGGACGGCCAGAAGTTCGTGCTGCCCTTCGTTCTCGACCTGTCGGTCATGATGTACAACAAGACGCTGTACTCCGAGGCCGGGCTGGATCCGGAGAAGGGCCCGGCCACGCTGGCCGAGTTCGCCGATCAGGCCACCAAGATCGCCGCCCTGAAGAAGCCCGGCGTGTCCGGCACCTACTTCGGCGGCAACTGCGGTGGTTGCCTGGTCTTCACCTGGTTCCCCATGGTGTGGGCCTCCGGTGAGGAGGTCATGAACGCCGACGGCACCGAGTCGCTGCTCGGCGGATCCGCTGCGCAGCAGGTCTACTCGACCTACAAGACGTTGAACGACGACGGCGTCATCGGTGACGGCGCCCGCGACGAGACCGGTGCCACCTGGGTCGCCGGGTTCCAGTCCGGCAACGTCGGGGTCATGCCGTACCCGGCCACCCTGCTGGCCACCGCCTCCGAGTCGGTCGACGTCGGCGTCTCCGCCCTGCCGGGTGTCGACGGCGGTGGATCCACCTTCGTCGGTGGCGACGGTCTCGGCATCTCCAAGGACAGCAAGTCCGGCGAACAGGCCTGGAACTTCCTGGCCTGGCTGACCTCCGACGCCGCGCAGGTCGACGTGCTGGCCAAGGGCGGCGACGTGGTGTCCCGTTCGGACCTCGCGAACAACGAGTACGCGGCCAAGGATCCCCGGCTGGTGCTGATCAACGAGATCGCCGGCAAGGGCAAGACTCCGGTGGCGCTGAACTTCCAGTCGGCCTTCAACGCCTCGGACAGCCCGTGGCTGACCCTGGTCCGCAACGCGGTCTACGGCGGCGACTCCTCCGTCGAGGCCGACAACACCGCCATCACCTCGGTCCTGGCCCAGCAGTAGCCCCACCCGCCTCCGGGTCGGGGGGCGTCAGCCGTCCCCCGACCCGGGCTCGACCGGAGGTACCCCCCATGACGACCGTCACGGCCCCCCCACCCGTCACCCACGCCCCGGCCACCCTGCCCGGGCCGGGTCCCCGCCCCCGGCGTGGCCGCGCCGCGGCCGGTCTGCAGGGTTGGCTGTACGCCCTGCCCACCGCCCTGTTCGTCGGGTTCCTGTTCATCGCGCCGGTGTTGCTGGTCCTGCGGATGTCCGCCTCGGACTGGAAGTTGTTCACCGGTGACAACGGGTGGAACCTTCCGGTCAACTTCGAGAACGTCACTTCCAACCGGTTCTTCGTCAGCTCGATCCTGTTCACCCTGCAGTACACGGCCATCGCCACCGTGCTGCTGATGGTTCTCGGGCTGGGCCTGGCCCTGCTCGTGCAGGAATCGACCCGGTGGAAGAGCTTCCTGCGGACCGCGATCCTGGTCCCCAGCGCGCTGGGCCTGGCTTCCGCGTCCCTGTTGTTCTACGCGCTGTACTCCCCGCAGAGCAGCCCGTTCAACCCGATCCTGCGCTGGCTGGGCGTGACCGATTCCAGCGTCTCGTTCCTCGGGACCCCCAGTGCCGCACTGTGGTCCACCGTGGCCCTGATCGTCTGGCGGTTCGCCGGCTTCTACATGCTGCTCCTGCTGGTCGGTCTGCAGCGGATCCCGGGCGATGTCTACGAGGCCGCCCGGATCGACGGCGCGACGTGGTGGCAGACCTTCCGCGGCATCACGCTGCCGCTGCTCAAGCCCTCCATCTCGCTGGCGTTGATCCTCTGCGTGACGGGGTCGCTGCTGGCCTTCGACCAGTTCTACATCCTGACCAAGGGCGGGCCGGACAACAGCACCATCACCGTCGTCCAGCTGATCTACAACCAGGCGTTCTCCGGTCAGAACAACCTGGGCCGCGCCGCCGCACTGTCGGTCATCGTGCTCGGGGCCCTCATCCTCATCAACGCCCTGCAGTTCAAGGGCCTCAAGTCGGAGGACCAGTGATGGCCACCCCCACTCGCGCGGTCGAGCGCGAGGCCCGGCCCAGACTGACCGCGGGTCTGATCCTCGGTCGGACCCCGTACTACGTGAGCACCGGCGCCCTGGCGGTCATCTTCCTGTTCCCGCTGCTGTGGAGCGCCGTCGCCTCGGTGTCCCCGCAGGCCGGCAGTGCGCAGACGGAGGGCTTCGGATTCGGCAACTACCGCACGCTGGCCGGATACCAGGCCGGCATCGGGCAGTACCTGCTGAACTCGGCATTCACCTCGCTGCTGACCGTCGCGCTCACCCTGATCTGCTCGTTCTTCGGGGGATACGCGTTCGCGCGCTTCGACTTCCCCGGCAAGAACATCCTGTTCCTGTCGGTGCTGGCCATCCTGATGGTCCCGTACGCGACGCTGCTCATCCCGCTGTACGTGATGCTCAACGCTGTCGGGCTGCAGGACTCCCTGGTGGGCCTGTCCCTGGTGCTCACCCTGTTCCAGCTGCCGTTCTCGATCTTCATGATGCGTATCTCGTTCGAGAGCGTCCCCAAGGAGATCGAGGAGGCGGCCCGGGTCGACGGCGCCGGCACCTTCGCCGCCCTGGTCCGCGTCCTGCTGCCGGCGGTCAAGCCCGCGCTGATCACCGTGGGGCTGTTCGCCTTCCTGGCCGCCTGGAACGACTTCATCGCGCCGCTCATCCTGATCAGCTCGTCGGACAAGCTGCCGCTGCCGCTGGCCATCGCCAACCTGCGCCAGCAGGTCATGGGCGTCATCGACTACGGCGCCACCGAGGCCGGGGTCGTCGTCCTCGCGCTGCCCTGCATCGTGCTGTTCCTGCTGCTGCAGCGGCACTACGTGAACGGGTTCATGTCGGGGGCGTTGAAGGGATGAGCACGCACACCGCCGATCCGGCGCCGGCCCGCGTGGGCCCTCCCGTGCACGACTCCCGCACCCCGCCGCCCCGAATCGAGACCCCCATGCAGACAGCCTCCACGGTGCGCCTCGGCGCCGTCCCCGTCGCGCCCGGTCACGGTGCGCTGCAGCCCCTGAGCCTCGACGAGGTCCGCATCACCGGCGGCTTCTGGTCGACCCGGCAGACGGTCAACCGGGACCACACCATCCCGCATGCGATGTCCTGGATCGAGCGGGCCGGTTGGGCCGGCAACTTCGACGCGGCCGTGGCCGGCACCCTGCCCGCCGAGCGGCAGGGCCGGGAGTTCTCCGACTCGGAGATCTACAAGCTGCTCGAGGCGCTGGCCTGGGACCTGGCGGTCACCCCGGACCCGGACCGGGCCGACCGCTACGACGCCCTGGTCCGGCGGGTGGCCGCCGCCCAGGAGGACGACGGCTACCTCAACACCGAGTTCGGCCGCCCCGGGCAGGCCCCCCGGTACAGCGATCTGGAGTGGGGGCACGAGCTGTACTGCTACGGCCATCTGTTCCAGGCGGCGGTCGCCCGGATCCGGACCGGTCACCACGACCAGCTCGTCGAGGTGGCCCTGGCCGCCGCCGAGCACGTGTGCGCCACCTTCGGCCCGGACGGTCTGCAGGCCTTCTGCGGCCATCCCGAGATCGAGATGGCCCTGGTGGAACTGGGTCGGGCCACCGGTCGGCGGCATTTCGTCGACCAGGCCGCGCTGTTCCTGGATCGCCGCGGCCACCACGTGCTCGAGGACATCGAGTGGGGCCGCGAGTACTTCCAGGACGACGTCCCCTTCCGGGACGCCGGGTCGCTGCGCGGGCACGCGGTGCGGGCCCTCTACCTGGCCGGCGGTGCGGTCGACCTGGCCGACGAGAACGGCGATCCGGCGCTGCGGGAGGCGGCGTTGCGGCAGCTCCGGCACGCGGTGGCGCACCGCACCTACCTCACCGGCGGCATGGGTTCCCAGCACCAGGACGAGGGTTTCGGTACCGACGACGCGCTGCCGGCCGACCGCGCCTACTCCGAGACCTGCGCCGGCATCGCCTCGGTGATGCTCAACTGGCGGCTGCTGCTGGCCACCGGGTCCGCCGAGCACGCCGACCTGATGGAACGCACCCTGTACAACGTGGTGGCCACCGGGCCCGCGCTCGACGGGGAGGCGTTCTTCTACGCCAACACCCTGCACCGCCGGTCGACCGGTGAGGTCCCGCCGTCCGACACCCTGGTCGCCCGGGCCGAGAGTTCCGTCCGGGCACCGTGGTTCGCGGTGTCCTGCTGTCCGACCAACATCGCCCGCACGATGGCCAGCCTGGCCGGCTACCTGGCCACCCGTGACGCCGACGGGATCCAGCTGCACCAGTACGCGGGCTGCGAGATCCGGACCACCCTGACCGACGGCCGCGCGGTGGCCCTGGACGTGAGCACCGACTACCCCCGCCAGGGCGCGGTCGGCGTGGTGGTGGTCGGCGAGAGCGTGGGTCCGTGGTCGATCACCTTCCGGGTGCCGTCCTGGGCGGCCGGGGCGACGCTCACCCACGGGGGCCGCACCCGCACCGTGGATCCCGGGACGGTCACCGTCACCGACGACTTCGGGCCGGGGGACCGGATCGAGCTGGTCCTGCCGGTGCTACCCCGGCTGACCTGGCCGCACCCCCGCTTCGACGCAGTCCGGGGTTGCGTGGCGGTGGAGCGCGGACCGATGGTGCTCTGCCTGGAGTCCACCGACGTGCCCGGCGCGGATCTGGCGGAGGTGACGCTGGACCCGACCGTGCCGCTGGTCGACCGGGTGCCCGTACCCGCCCAGGATCCACGGCCGTGGGTGGCGGCGGAGGGATCGCTCTCGCCGTCGGAGAGCGCCGGCTGGGGCTACCGGGACCGACCCTGGGCCTCCGACGCGGCGACCCCTGTCGAGCTGCCGCTGGTGCCCTACTGCCAGTGGGGCAATCGCGGCCCGTCCACGATGCGGGTGTGGATCCCGGTCGCCGAGGGCCGATCCGCGGTCGCCGACTCGTGACGCCCGCCCCGCTGACCCGTCGGGCCGTTCGCCGCGTCGGCGGCGGGGTGATCGGCGTGGGACCCGGGACCCGGCTGCCGGGGCTGCCCGCCGACGCGGCCGACGGGGTCGGTCCGGTGTCGGCGGTGATCCGGTCGTAGGACGGCGTGGGCGTCGACCGGGGGGCCGGGGCGGATGCGGCGCGGCGTGTGATCCAACCGATGCCCCTCGCCCCGGCCAACCTGCACGGATGCCTCCTACTGTCGGGGACATGCGTGCTCTGGTGACCGGCTCGACCGGCTATGTGGGTTCCCGGTTGATCCCGGCCCTGACCGAGGCCGGGATCGACGTCCTGGCCACCGCCCGGACACCCGGGAAGTTCGCCCGTTTCGACTGGGCCGACGACGTCGAGCCGGTCGAGTTGGACGTGTTGGACCCCGATTCGGTCCGTGCCGCGTTCGACGGTCGGGAACACATCGACGTCGCCTACTACCTGGTGCACGCCATCGGCGAGGGCGACTTCGCCGAGGAGGACCTCGAGGCCGCCCGCACCTTCGGCGAGGAGGCCCACGCCGCCGGCGTCGGCCGGATCGTCTACCTGGGCGGGTTCGTCCCGCAGGGGCAGGAGCTCTCCGAGCACCTGGACAGCCGCCGGCAGGTGGGCGAGGCCCTGACCGAGTCCGGGGTGGACGTGGTCTGGCTGCGGGCAGCCGTCATCGTCGGCGCCGGGTCCACGTCCTACGAGTTGATCCGCCACCTGGCCGACCGCCTGCCGGTGGTGCCCATCCCGAGCTGGATGCGGCACCCGGTCGAGCCGATCGCCGTGGACGACGTCCTGCACTACCTCGTCGCCGGGGCCGACCCGTCCGTGCCGCCCGGTGCGTACGACATCGCCGGACCGGAGACCCTGCCCTACCGCGACCTGCTGCGCGCCTACATCCGGTCGGCCGGTCTGCGCCGGGTGCTCGTGCCGGTCCCACTGGTGTCCACCGGCCTGGCCGGATCGGTCATCGGCAGGATCATCCCGCTGCCCGCGCCCTTGGTGGAGGACCTGATCGGCAGCCTGCAGAACACCATGGTCGGCGACACCTCCCCCATCCGTTCCGTGGTGCCCGACCCGGCCGGCGGGTTGACCACGATGGCGGACGCGCTGTCCCGCGCCCTGGTGCGCACCGATGTGAACCGGGGCGAGATCGCCGGCGTGGCAGGGACTCCCGACCCGTTGCGCCTCGCCCCGACCGATCCCGCGTGGGCCGGGGTCGACCCCCGGGACAGCCATCACCGCCGCTCCGTCGCCGCGTCCGTCGACTCGGTGTGGACGGTGCTGCAGGGCATGGGCGAGAAGGAGGGCTACTTCTCCTGGCCGCTGGCCTGGTCGGTGCGGGGCTGGTTGGACCGCCGGGCCGGTGGGCCCGGTCGGGCCGTGCACCGCGCCGATGCGGAGAAGCTCACCGTCGGCGACACCCTCGGTTTCCTGACCGTCGAGACGGTCGACGCCGACCGCGACGGCGGTGGGCCCTACCTGCGGCTCACCACCGACCGGTGGACGCCGGGGGAGGGGACCCTGGAGTTCTGGATCAACCCCGATCCCGACCCGGACGACGCCGGCGGCCCGTCGAGCCTCCTGCACATCCGGGCCCGCTTCCTGCCCCGCGGCGTGGCCGGCCGGGTGTACTGGGCCGTGCTCAAGCCCTTCCACCTGGTGATCTTCCCGGCGATGGCCCGGCGGATCGCTGCTCTCGCCGAGCACTGAGCGCGCAGGTCGGCGCGGCGGCCTGCCGGACCGGGCGGTCGGTCAGAGGTCGACGGTGCCCCGGATGCAGGTGACGCAGGCACCGCCCGCCCAGATCCGCCCGTCGATGGTGCGCAGCTGCACATCCCCGTCCCGGCCGACCCGGCGCCCCTGCCCGGCGCGGTAGTCCGGCGGCAGGACGCCGGTCCGGGTCAGCCACTGGGCGACGCTCGCCTGGAGACTGCCGGTGACCGGGTCCTCGACGACCCCGACCCCGCCGCAGAAGGCCCTGACCTCCAGCTGGCGCTCGCTCCCCTCGGGGTACGTGCCGACGACGCCGAGCACCAGGTCGCCCAGCACGCCGTGGTCGGGTTCGAGGTCGAGAACGGCCTGCGCGGTGGGCATCCGGACCGCGGCCCAGCCGGGACCGTTGTCCACCCACTGGTGGCCCACGATCTCCGCACGGGGGATCCGCAGCCCGGCCGCGATGGTGTCGAGCAGGTCGTCGTCCAGCGGGCCCTCGCGGACCAGGTCCGGCGCGCGGAAGCTCCAGGTGTCCCCCTCCCGCCGGATCGGCACGAGGCCGGCCCCGCACTCCTGCACCACCTCGTCCGGGACGGACGGCCGCCCGCCGGCTCCCCACCACGCGTGGGCCGAGCCCAGGGTCGGGTGGCCGGCGAAGGGCAGCTCCCCGCCGGGGGTGAAGATCCGCAGCCGGTAGTCGGCCCGCGGGTCGCTCGGCGGCAGCACGAAGGTCGTCTCCGACAGGTTCGTCCAGGCCGCGAAGGCCCGCATGGCGCGGCTGTCCAGGTCGGTGCCGTCCAGCACCACGGCGACCGGGTTGCCGGCGTACGGGACGCGGGTGAACACGTCGACCTGGGCGAACGGGCGAGTGCGGGTCACGGGACTCCAGGTGTGGGGGTGTGCGGGACCCGCCCATTCTGCTGGTCCCCCCAGACCCGGATCGAGCAACCGATCGATCGCGGGGGTCTGCGAGGGGCGAGAGGCTCGGTGGGCGGCCGTGCATGGCCGGGCGCGGTTCGGGGAACTGTTCCGCGGTGCACCGCCGGTGCACGAACGTCGACCCCGCGCACGCGCCCCCGGGAGGATGTCCATGAGACCGCCATCGTCCGGCCCGGCCACCGCCAGCAGCCGGCCACGGGTCCGCGCCGCGGCGACCGATGCGCCTGCAGTCCCGCCCCGGCGGAACGGTGCCGGGCGGGGCCGGTCACCACTGGCCGAGTTGCTGGTGAGCCTGCTGCCGTTCAGTGCCGTCCTCGGGGCCTACGCCGTGGCCCAGTGGGTCAACAGCGGTCTGAACGCCGACCCGGTGGCCGGTCGACCGAACGGTCTGGGCTTCCCGCTCCGGGTCACCGAGCCGATCGCCGCGGACCGGTGGCTGTTCGGTCGCGTCCCGACGCCCTGGCTGCAGGAGCGGCTGTACCCGGACGGCGCCGCCCACTGGTGGGACGCCCTGGTCGCCCCGGTCTACAGCAGCCACTTCGTGGTCATCCCGGTCGTCGGCGCGGTGCTCTGGTTCCGGCACCGCGACCGGTTCCGCCCCTGGGTGTGGAGTGTGTTCCTGCTGGTGGCGACGGGTGTGGTGCTGTACATCGTGTACCCGATGGCCCCGCCGTGGATGGCGGCCCGCGACGGGTATCTCGAGCCGGTGCAGCGGCTGTCCGGCCTGGGCTGGCGGGTGCTCGGCCTGGACTTCCTGGACACGGTGCAGAGCCGGGGTCAGCAGCAGGGCAACACCGTGGCCGCCATGCCGTCCCTGCACGCGGGGGCGGCGACGCTGGTCGCTGCCTTCTTCTGGGCAGGTCGCGGGCCGCTCGCCCGCTTGCTGCTCCTGGCCTACCCGCTGGCGATGGCGTTCGCCCTGGTGCTGACCGGTGAGCACTACGTCGTCGACGCACTCGTCGGAATCCTGCTCGCCGTGCTCGCGGTGCTGACGGTGACCTGGTCCGGGCGGCGGGTCGCCCGTCGTTCCGGAACGACCCGGACCTGATCGGATCGCGCACCGACGACGAACGCCCCGCCGGCAGGGCCGGCGGGGCGGATCGACGGGGCCCGGAGGACGAGCCCTGCGGGGTGGTGACGGCGGGGGTGTGACGGCTGGTCAGTGCCGCGCGGGGACGCGGCGATGTCCACGCCCGGCGCGATGGCGGCCGTGCCCGGTGGTCGAAGGGCGTCCGTTCCGGCGCACGGTCACCGTGACGGTGGTGCCCACGGCGTCCCCGTCCGACGCGACCGACTCGCGGGTGCTTCCGGTGCCGGCGTCGCTTCCGGCGTCGGCGGCACGTGCGGCGCCGGTGGAATCCTCGTCCGCGGCTGCCTTGGTCGGCCCCGCCGGTTCCTGCGCCAGCACGTTGCTCGTGCGCAGCGGCACCTCGCGGATGAACAGCACGGCGATCAGGGCGAGCAGGGTGAGCGGGGCGGCGACCAGGAAGATGTCGCCGGCGCCGATGCCGTACGACTCCTGCACCACCCGGGCGACCGGGGCGGGCAGGGTGGCCAGGTTCGGGATCTGCGATCCGCCACCGGTCGCGCCCGCGGGGAGGCCGAGAGCAGTCAATCCACTGGCGATGTGCCCGCTGACCTGGTGGCCGAGCACCGCGCCCAGCGCGGACACGCCGATGGCACCGCCCAGGCTGCGGAAGAAGGCCACGGTGGAACTGGCCGCGCCGAGCTGGGTGACCGGAACGGCGTTCTGCACCGAGAGCACGAGGTTCTGCATGGTCGCGCCCAGCCCGATGCCGATGACGGCCATCGAGACGGCGAGGAACCAGTACGGGGTGTCCTTGTCGATGGTGCCCATGGCGGCGAAGCCGACGACGATGAGCGCGGAACCACCGACCAGGAACCGCTTCCACTTGCCGGTGCGGGTGATGATGCGGCCGGACACCAGCGAGGACAGCGACAGGCCGAGGATCAGCGGCACCGTGCTCAGTCCGGCCTGGGTCGGGCTGTCGCCCCGGCTGATCTGGAAGTACTGGCTCAGGAAGACGGTGGCGCCGAACATGGCGATGCCGACGAAGAGGCTGGCCACCACGGCCAGGCTGATGCTGCGGTGGCGGAACAGGCTCAGCGGGATGATCGGCTCGGCGGCCCGGTTCTCGATCATCACGGCGAGCACGCCCAGCAGGAGGGCGCCGCCGACCATGAGCGCGGTCTGCCAGGACGCCCAGTCGAAGCTGGTGCCGGCCAACGAGATCCAGATCAGCAGCAGGGACACGGCCCCGGTCACCACGGTGGCGCCCAGCCAGTCGATGCGGACGTCGTCGCGGCGGTAGGTCGGCAGGTGGAGCGTCTTCTGCAGCACGATGATCGCCACGACGGCGAACGGCACGCCGACGCCGAAGCACCAACGCCACCCCAGCCAGCTGGTGTCCACGATGACGCCGCCGATCAGCGGCCCGGCCACGGTGGCGACAGCGAGCACGGCCCCGAGATAACCGGAGTACCGGCCGCGCTCGCGCGGCGGGATCATCGCGGCCATGCAGACCTGGGTCAGCGCGGTGAGACCACCGGCACCCAGACCCTGGATGACCCGGGCCACGATGAGCACGCCGATGGACTGGGACAGTCCGGCCACCAGCGAGCCGAGCACGAACACCACGAGCGACAACTGCACCAGCAGCTTCTTGCTCATCAGGTCGGCGAGCTTGCCCCAGATCGGGGTGCTGGCCGTGGTGGCCAGCAGGGTCGAGGCGACCACCCAGGTGTAGCCCGACTGGCTGCCCTTGAGTTCGGTGATGATCCGGGGCAGGGCGTTGGAGACGACGGTGGACGACAGGATCGCGACGAACAGGCCCAGCAGCAGGCCGGACAGCGCCTCCATGATCTGCCGGTGCGACATCACCGGTTCGGTCCCGGGGGGTTCTGTGCCGGTGCCGGTGCGGGGGGCGGTGGTGGTGCTCATGGGCGGGACTCCGTGCTGATCGGACGGGCGGAAGGGAGGGGGGTGGGGCCGACGGTCCCGGGGGGAGCGCCTCCCGGGTCGGGTCCCGGGTCGGTGCGTCTCAGGTCGGACTGCAGTCGGCCGAGGAGGGACACCAGCGTCTGCAGGTCGTCCTCCGACCAGGACGTCAGGCGCGTGGCCAGCTGCTCGGCCGCCCGGTCGCGGGCCCGGACGATCTCCCGATGGCCGGACTCGGTCACCCGGAGCAGGTGGACGCGGCGGTCGGTCGGATCGGGAACCCTGACCACGGCGCCCATCTCGATGAGCTGGGTGACCTGCCGACTGGCCACGGACAGGTCGACCTGCAGCTGGTCGGCCAGGGTGCCGAGCCGGCAGCAGGACGGGTCGGGCATCGTTCCCGCACCGGGCGCGGTGGCCGGGGCGGACGGTGCGGCGGGGGCGGGCGCACCGTCCAGGGTCGCGAGGGCGGTCAGCACGGAGGTGCCCACGGTCGTCCCCGACCGACGGATACCCCGTTTGAGCTGGGCCAGCACCGGGAGCCGGTGCAGCAACTCGGCGCAGCTCTGCGTGCTGACGGTCATCACGTCCTCCTTAGCTCGGCTAAGTATATGGACAGTTACATGCTCTGTACAACGATCTGTGCATCACAGCGTCGACCGGGTCGGGCGGTGCTGCTTCCGGGGGCGTCCCCGGACACGACGGACCTGCGCGCCCCGCCCCGGGGTGGGTCCGTGCGGATGGTCAGCGGATGGTCGAACGGATGGTCGAACGGACGGTCAGACGTGGATGAGGATCTCGCCGTGCGGGATGCTGATCTAGCCGTCGGGGTGCGCAGCCCAGGCCGACCAGGCCGACGCCACCGCGCGCAGTTCGGCCGTGGTCGTCCCGGCGTCGAGGAGTTGCCGGGCGATCGCCGAGTCGGTGATGCGCTCCGCCCACCCCGAGCCCCAGGCGTGGCGGGCGGCGGGATCGGCGTAGCACCAGGTGGACGCGGACGCGGTGACCCGGTGAGCGCCGGCGGCGTGGGCCCAGGACAGCAGGCGGCGACCGGCGTCGGGTTCACCGCCGTTGGCCCGGGCCGCGGCCCCGTAGAGCTCCCGCCACCGGTCCAGCCCCGGGTTTGGCGGGTACCAGGTGAACCCCCCGTAGTCGGCGTCCCGGACGGCCACCACCCCACCGGGTCGGCACACCCGGATCATCTCCCGGAGGGCGGCGACCGGATCGGTCACGTGCTGCAGCACCTGGTGGGCGTGGACGACGTCGAAGGACGCCGACGCCAGGTCCAGGTCGAGGACGTCCCCGACGATCACGTCGACCGTCCGGCACCCGCGGCGGTCGGCCTCCGCGCGGGTCAGCGCGGCGGCGTCCGTGGAGGTCTCCAGGGCCGTCACCCGCGCGGGAGCGACCAGGTCGGCCAGATCCACGGTGATGGTGCCCGCCCCGCTGCCGACGTCCAGCAGCGTGCGACCCGAATCGAGCAGGGGGATCAGATGTGCCGCCGAGTTCACCGCCGTCCTCGTCCGGTGCGAGCGGAGCACGCTCTCCGCGTACCCATGGGTGTACCGGGGGGAGGCGTCCATGGCCGGAGCCTAGCGAGTTTTCCCGGCTGATGAGACCGGCATCTCATTCCTTGAGAGATGTGGATCGGCCACGGCACGGGCCATCAAGGTCTGCACGCGGAACGCCCCGGACCACCACGGGATCGTGGTCGGTCCGGGGCGTTCGTCGTCACCGGTGGTGGCAGGGGTCAGCGCGGGGAGTCGGGCGCCCAGGACGTCGGGACGACCCGCACGGCGCCGGTCGAGGCGGACGTGGCCATGTGCGCGTAGGCGCGCAGCGCCTGGGAGACGAACCGTTCGCGGTTCCGCGGCTGCCACGGGTTCTCCGAGGCCTCCATCTTGGCCCGCCGCTCGGCGAGCACGTCGTCGGAGACGGCCAGGTGCAGCGAGCGCGAGTGGATGTCGATGACGATCTCGTCGCCGTCCTCGATGAGGCCGATCGCCCCACCACGGGCCGCCTCGGGCGACATGTGGCCGACCGACACACCGCTCGAGCCGCCGGAGAAGCGACCGTCGGTGATCAGGGCGCACACCTTGCCCAGGCCCATGCCCTTGATGAAGGACGTCGGGTACAGCATCTCCTGCATGCCGGGGCCACCGGTCGGGCCCTCGTACCGGATGACGACGACGTGCCCCGGCTGCACCTTCTTGCCGAGGATGCCCTCGACGGCGGCCTCCTGGGACTCGAAGACGATGGCGGTACCGGCGAAGTGGAAGAGCGACTCGTCGAAGCCGGCCGTCTTGACCACCGCACCGTCCTCGGCGATGTTCCCCACCAGCACGGCGAGCCCGCCGTCGACGGTGTAGGCGTGTTCCCGGTCCCGGATGCAGCCGTCCGCGGCGTCGGTGTCCAGGGAGTTCCAGCGGTTGTCGGTGGAGAAGGCCTCGACGGTGCGCACACCACCCGGCGCGGCATGGAAGAGCTCGAGAGCCCGCTCGCTGGCCTTGCCGCCGCGCACATCCCACTCGTCCAGCCAGCTCTGCAGATCCGGGGAGTGCACGGAGTGCACGGTGTCGTCCAGCAGGCCGGCCCGGTTGAGCTCGCCGAGCAGGGCGGGGATGCCGCCGGCGCGGTGCACGTCCTCCATGTGGAAGTCCGGGTGGTTGGGCGCCACCTTGGACAGGCACGGCACCTTCTTGGAGATGGCGTCGATGTCCTCGAGGGTGAAGTCGAGCTCGCCCTCGATGGCCGCGGCCAGGATGTGCAGCACCGTGTTGGTGGATCCACCCATGGCCACGTCGAGCGCCATCGCATTGGCGAAGGCGGCGCGGTTGGCGATGTTGCGGGGGAGCACGGACTCGTCGTCCTGCTCGTAGTAGCGCTTGGCCATCTCGACGACGGTGGTCCCCGCGCGTAGGAACAGGTCCCGGCGAGCCACGTGGGTGGCCAGGGTGGAGCCGTTGCCGGGGAGCGACAGGCCCAGCGCCTCGGTCAGGCAGTTCATCGAGTTGGCGGTGAACATGCCGGAGCAGGAGCCACACGTCGGGCAGGCCGAGCGCTCGACCGCGGCCAGGGCCTCGTCCGAGACGGCCTCGGCGGCGGAGGCGTTGATCGCGGTGATCAGGTTGGTCGGGGTGTAGGCGACGCCGTCGGCGATCACCGCCTTGCCGGCCTCCATCGGGCCGCCGGACACGAAGACCACGGGGATGTTGAGCCGCAGCGCGGCCATCAGCATGCCGGGGGTGATCTTGTCGCAGTTGGAGATGCAGACCAGGGCGTCCGCGCAGTGCGCGTTGACCATGTACTCGACCGAGTCGGCGATCAGGTCGCGGGAGGGCAGCGAGTAGAGCATCCCGCCGTGGCCCATCGCGATGCCGTCGTCCACGGCGATGGTGTTGAACTCCTTGGAGACCGCACCGGCCTCCTTGATGGCGCCGGCCACCAGGTCACCCATGTCCTTGAGGTGCACGTGACCGGGCACGAACTGCGTGTAGGAGTTCGCGATCGCCACGATCGGTTTGCCGAAGTCGTTCTCGCCCATACCGGTGGCGCGCCACAGCGCGCGGGCGCCGGCCATGTTGCGGCCGTGGGTGGAGGTGCGGGAACGCAGGGCGGGCATGGAAGCTCCTGAACAGTCAGAACGTCGGTGCGCGGGGCGGCACGCCGGCTCGACGCGCCCTCGCCCGATGGAGATTACTCCGGTGTGCGCAGGTCAGGGCCGCCCTCCGGCGCCCGCGCGGGAGCGGGCGCCGGACGGCGGCGGTCAGACCTGCGGATCGACGCCGAATGCCGCAGCCAGGTCGTCCAGGATCAGGTGGGCGCCCTGCACGCTGACCGAGGAGTACCAGCGGTCGTCCGCGACGGCGGTCTTCTCGCCGGTCAGCCGGTTCCACAGGTCGTTGCCGGTGAAGTCGGCCATCGAGGTGTCCGACGCGTTCTCGTCGAGTGCGGGGTCGGTGTAGAAGATGCGGTCGCCCTCGGCGAGCTCGATCTGCTCGGGCGAGATCTCGACCATGAACTCGTCGACGTCCTGCACGGCCGGGCGGGCGAGACCCGCATCGGCCAGCACGATGCCGGGGAAGGACGCGTTGCCGTACAGCCGGGCGGGCTTGCCCGGGCCGACGAAGCGCACCAGGGAGATGGTCGGGTCGGCGGACCCGGCGGCGATGGCCGCACCGACGGCCCGGGCGCGCGCCTCGTACGCGGGCAGCTGTTCCTCGGCCGACCTGCTCCGGCCCAGGGCCTGCGCCACGAGGCGGATGTTGTCCTTCCACGTCGGCCCGGTCGTCGCGGTGAACACCGTCGGGGCGATCCGGGACAGGGCCGGGTAGAGCGCGTCGTGGCGCACGGTGCTGGACACGATGAGGTCCGGCTGCAGGGCGGCGATCCGTTCGATCGACGGCTCGGCCAGGGTGCCCACGGCGACCCCGCCCGCCGTGCGGTCCCCCTGGAAGTAGCCGGGCAGTTCCGGGACGTCCAGCGTGTACCCGACCACGTCGACGTCGAGTCCGGCCACGGCCCCGACCAGGCTGCCGTCCAACGCCACCACGCGCAGCGGTCGGCTCGGGATGGTGGTGGTGCCCTTGTCGTGGACGACCTCCACGGGGAAGGAGACGGACGCGTCGGGTCCGGTGGTGGCAGCAGCGGATGGTTGGGCCGAAGCGGGGGTCG